>NZ_JBEZDO010000041.1:0-83527 GCF_040648355.1 Nonomuraea sp. NPDC049152
CCACCGGCCCCGCAAGGCCGCCCTATGAGTTCAAGGGCGATCGTCAAGCATGTGGTGGGACGGAACCGTCAAGCATCACGTGGGTCTAGACACGTGGTCGTTGATCGTGATCTTGAGGGGATGCGGCCTGGCGCTGGTCCATACGCGTTCGAAGCTGCTCAGGTAGACAGCCGCGGTGCCGGCTTCGGTGCCTGACTGAAGATGCGTGACCGGGGCTTGGGCAGCTGGGATGCCATACGCGTGGGTGTTGACGAGGATCTGGTCGTCGGCCCGGTAGATGGAGTTGTACAGAACCGTCCCGTGGAGGCGGACCTCGACGCCGGGGACGTCATGGAGAGGCTGGTAGAGCATGAGCGCGTTCCTGGTTCTGGCCGCCATGACGTCGGGACCGATGTGCTCGTCCGCCCCTCGGGCTGCTACCTCCGGGCTGTCAGGATCGCCCAGGAGCACGCGTACTTTTACCCCCACGCGGGCCCGCTGAGCGATCGTCAGCATGAGGCTGGTGTCCTCGGCGAGAAATAGCCCGCTGTAGGTCAGGATGTCGATCTCCCTGACGGCGCTGGCGAAGTGCTGTCGCCACACCGCTTGCGGTACGGCGTGACGGTGCGGATACACCGCTTGAATCTCGCTGGAGATCGTTCGGCGGTACCCGGCTACCTCCGGCCATAGGTCGGCCTCATCGACTTGCAGAACGTCGGCCACGGCCCACCGATGTCGCGGATAGGGAACACGGCCTTGCAGCCACCGCTCAACCGTCTTGGGGTCCACAGCCAGGCGCGCTGCAAGATCGGTCGCGTGGAGCCTGGCATTGACGAGCGCGTAACGCAGGTGCTGGTTCATCCGGTCCGCTCCTCAGGCAAAACCGCCCGTTGCCAGGGACGCTAACACGAGACGTCCCTAGACGTCCCAGAGTTGCGGTGTAGAGATTCCTAACCTCTGGAGAACCTCGACGGACAAGCCTCACCACGTCGAAGGGACAGTCCCGATGGTGAACACCCGCCCCGACCAGCTCGCCTACCAAGAGCGACTGCTGACCGCCCTGCGCGACGAGCTGCGTGCCCGCACGATCCCGGCGGTCCTTGTCATCGCCGAAGACGGACGGCCCGGCCTGGACGTCGTCGACAGTCGGTTCCGGACCCGCCGCGTCTTCGTGCACCTGGCGTTCTGCTGGTTCTACTGGGGTGACCAGCAGGATGAGCGGGTGACCTGCCTGCGTCTGTTCGCCGCCGTCGAGCGCCTGGCGGAAGTCGTCGCGAACGGATGGAACGAGGGCGAGCAAGGAGAGATCGGCGTCGACCTCAGCAAGATCGCCAACTCTCATCGTTCCTGACGCCGTTACCATGCGCGAATCGCGGTGGTTGACCGGCTGGCGGGTCTACTGCCAGCTCGCCGATGTGCTCCGGGAACGCATCGCCGCGGGCGAGTATCCGGCGGGCACGCTGCCTTCTGAGGCGGAGTTGTGCACCGAGTTCGGCGTCGCCCGCAACACAGCTCGGCGCGGCTTGGCAGTCCTGGAGGCCGAGGGCCTGATCGTGACCATTCCTGCCAAGGGGCGCGTGGTGTCAGGCACGCAGGCCGCGCCGTACCGCTATCAAGTGATCGCCGCCGACCTGCGCGGCCAGATCGCCGCTGGGAGCCTCGCGCCCGGCGCTGCCGTACCGAGTGAGAGCGAGTTACGGCAGCGCTACGAGGTCTCGCGTAACACCGTGCGGCAGGCGCTGGCCGTGCTGGAGCGAGAGGGCCTCGTCATCGCCCACCCGGGCAAGGGCCGGTTCGTCAGCGAAGGGTAAGTCTGGGACGTCCCGGGACGTCCCAACTCATCCTCTAGCTTCCCCTCCGGGCCCCCTGCCTATCGTGAACAGCATGAGACATGTTGCCTGGGCGCGAGGCCTGGCCAACCAGCTGCTGGAGCGGCCGCTGCCCCGCCGCTGGGATCACTCGCGCGGGGTCGGCACACGAGGCGAAGAGATCGCCCCCATCCTCGGCGAGGACGCCGAACTCCTGGCCATGTCTGCCTGGCTGCACGACATCGGCTACACCCCCGACCTCGTCGACACCGGGTTCCACCCGATCGACGGCGCCCGCTACCTGCGCGACGTCCACGGCGCCGACGAGCTGCTGTGCAAGCTGGTCGCCCATCACACCTGCGCCGCCATCGAGGCCGGCGACCGTGGTCTGCTCGACATCCTGGAGCGCGAGTTCCCAATGGAGCGTCCCGATCTGGTCGAGGCGCTCACCTTCTGCGACATGACCACCAGCCCCGACGGCGTCCCGGTGAAGGTGGAGGACCGGCTGGCGGAGATCAGCAGCCGCTACGGCCCCGAGCACCTGGTTACCGTCACCATCCAGAAGGCCACCCCGTGCATCCTGTCCGCCGTCCGCACGGTGCGGGAACGGCTCGACTCAGCCGATGTACGGCTCGCCTTCGCCGGTTAGGTAGTGCGCTCGATCCCGGCATGATGACCTCATGTGGTTACCGACCCTGTCTGAGCTCCGACAGATCGCCGTCGCCCGACGTTATGTCAGCGCGGGAAGGGGCGAGGTCCGACGGTACTTGCAGCTCATGGGCGCCTTCATGGAGCTGCCCGACCGGCAGCTGGTCCGTTTCGGGCGTTCCCTGGCCAGACACGCGCGAAGGATTACCGATGATGACCTTGAAATGCTGCTCGCGTTCGACTGGCGGTCCCGGCTGACCGCTGCCTGGCTGATCGGTCTCGACCGGCGCACGCAGTTTCGGGAACGGCTCGGGACCCTGCTGTTGGAAAGCGAGATGGTCTATGCGGGTGGCGGGTACTGCTTCGCGCTCGCCAGGTTCGCCGAAGACAGTGACGCCGCAATTCTCATCGCGTACTTGGACCGCTACCTTCCCCGGCTGGATTGCTACTACGACCAGCACGACGCGATGGGTGCGCTGCTCCGCCTGGACGAGCGGCTCGGCACCGATCACGCCGCGCGCTTCCTCGTGCCCGATGGTCTGTGGGAACGGTCAGCCATGCGGGAGCAAGACCCACATGAGCAGAAGCTGTTCATGGCTGAGATGTGCGCCTTCGCCGAGAGCTGTATGACCGGCACGGTGAATGAGTGGTTGCCCCGTGAGCGGCTCTTCCCCGCTCAGCCGATGTACGGCGACGACGCTCCCGAGAGATAGCGCTCAATCCGCATCCGCATCGACCGATCCATCTTCAGAGCGGCTACCTCGCCGCGGGGCACCCACCGCACTTCGCGCGACTCGTCACTCGGCGTCGGCTCCCCGCCGACCGCACGGGCGGTGAGCACGAGCGAGAACTCCTGCCGCGCCTCCCCGTTGGAGGTGTAGAGGATCACGTGACGGGGGTCGCTGTAGGTGCCGACCAGTCCCGTGATCTCGCACGTGATGCCGGTCTCCTCGACGGTCTCCCGTACCGCAGCGGCTGGGATCGACTCGCCCAGGTCGATCGCCCCGCCCGGCACTGCCCAGTTGTCATTGTCCGAACGCCGGATCATCAGAACGTCCCCCGCCTCGTTGGTGACCACGACGTTCACCGACGGGACGAGGCTGTTCGGCTTGGGCGCGGCGGGGTCGTCGTAGAAGTCGATGCGGCGGCCCATGTTCAGGAGCCTACCGGGACGGCTCCGGCCCACACCCGTTCGAAGCTGTCGAGGTAGGTGTTGACCATGTCGCCTCCCTGCACCCGGCGCAGGTGGAAGACGGGCGCGTTACCGGCGGGCGTGCCGTACACGTGGGTGTTGACGAGGAACTGGTCGTCGGCGCGATAGATCGAGTTGTAGAGCACCGTCCGATGCAGCCGGATCTCCACGTTCTCCCGCCCCCGCAACGGCCGGTAGAGGACCAGGACGTTGCGAATCTTGGCGGCCATACCGCCGTCAATGCCCTCGTCCTCGCCACGCTGGGCGACCTCGGCACAGTCAGGGTCGCCCAGCAGAATACGGACCCGCACACCCGAGCCGGCCTTTTCGCCAAGCATCCGAACCATGCCCGCGTCGTCGGCGAGAAACAGGCCGCTGTAGACGAGCACGCCGATCTCCTCGGACGCCTCCGCGAACAGACGTCCCCACGCGTCCCGGGGCACGGCCCAGCGATGCGGATAGACGCGGACGACCTCGCTTTCGGACGCCGACGCTACCTGTTCGCGTGTGAGCGCCTCCGGCCATAGGTAGGTCTCGTCCGTGCCCAGGTAGGAAGCCACCGCATACCGGTGTTTTCGGTACGGCTCGCGCCCCTTGGTGATCCACCGCTCGACCGTTTTCGGGTCGACCCGGATCGCGTCGGCCAGATCCGCGATGCTCACCCCTCGTTCCAGCAGTGCCGCGCGTAGCCGTTCGTTCGCCATCTCACCTGCTCCGGGAGGACGTCCGGGGACCTCGACATCGTAAGCCGGACGTCCTGAACATGTCCCGTCCTGTAGTGATCTCGTCCTCACACTCCGTCGCATTCTCAGTTCGCAAGCAAGAACCGCGACCGAGAGGAGAGGTGATCACATGACAAACGAGATCTACCCGGCCCCCGCGTGCGAGTGCGGCGCGGTCCTGGACGAGGGACAGACCCGCTGCCTCAAGTGCCTGGCCCGTGACCGCTGGGCCAGGAAGCAGGCGGGCAAGCGCAATCGTCGCGGACAGACTCGCCGTCCCCCGCGCGGCCCGCGCAAGAGCTCCAAGGCTGGGGTGATCTGGTCATGATCGCGCTCGTTATCGCCGCGGTTCTCGGCCTCGCTGTCCTGGTCGGCTTCGTGATGATCGTGGTGAGCATTCACCGCGCCGACAGGGCTATGAGCGCAAGCCTTCGCGACCGGATGGCTACCGGTTACGTGGGGCGGGGCGTGTCGTGGACGTAGATAGCTGCTCCTCGACCTGCGCGAGCCGTACCGACAACTCCTGTACGGCGGAGCGCAGGTCGGCGACCTCGCCCGCGAGATCCCCGGCCGGGGCTGCCGCGTCGACATCACGGACGAACACGCCCTTGCCCTGCTGGCCGATCACCAGGCCCTCGTTGCGCAGAATGCCGACCGCCATCTTCACCACCGACAGCGACGCGTCGTACCGCTCGGCGAGCTGGGCGGTGGAGGGCAACGGGCTGCCGGGCGCGAGGGAGCCGCCGCGGATCTGCGAGCGCAGATCGTCAGCGATCTGGAGGTAGCCGGGCCGCCCGGTGTGCTTGACCATCGCACCAATCTCACCACACCAAGTCACCCACGCCAACATTGACAACTGAGCCAACTAGGTTGACTATGTTGACCAAGACAAACAAGGAGGTCATCAGCTATGCGTTCCGTTCCGATCCCGGTGGACACCACCAAGCTCGCCATCACCTGCGTCAAGGCTCCTCAGCCGCGCGTTCTCAACCGCGACACCGGCGAGATCAAAACCGACAAGAACGGCAACACCGTCTTCGAGGTCACCGTCTCGGTTGAGGACGAGTTCGGCCGCATCGAACTCGTGAAGATCGGCACTACCGGCGAACCGCCCATCACGACCGGCGACCAGGTCACCGCCGTCGGCTTGCTCGGCTACGTCTGGGAGATCGCCGGCCGGTGGGGGATCGCCTACCGTGCCTCGGCCCTGCTCCCGGCGCGGGAGGCCGCCAATGCCTGACCCGCTGCTCCTGCTCACGGTCCTGGCCGCTACGGCGGCCGGGCTGTGGGCCTGGCGCCGCTTCCACTACCCGTCCTTCTGGCTCGCGGTCGGCTTCCCGCTGATGGCCCTGTCCGTCCGGGCGTCCTGGCGGCGGGTGGCGCTGGGCTGCGGGCTGACCAAGAAGCGGCAGCGTTGGTGGTTCACCCTCACCCCCGGCGCGGTCGCCTCCACCGGCCTGGTCAAGGTACGGCGGCGCTTCCAACGGGTCGCCGTCGACACCAAACCGTTCATGTGGCTGCCACTGCCCACCCGGTACGGCTGGCGCGTCACCCTGTGGACGCTGGAGGGCCAGATCCCCGACGACTACGCCGACGCCGCCGAACGCCTCGCCCACTCCTGGGGCGTGCACGCGGTCCGCGTCTCCTCACCCCGGCCCGGCCGCGTCGTGCTCATGGCCACCATGCGCGACCCCTCGTGAAAGTCGACCACCTGCCACCCTCCACCGACCTGCTCAAGGTCACCGTGGGACGCCTGGAGACCGGCAAGCCGTGGGTGATCGACTTCCGCACCGTCCCGCACTGGCTCAACGCCGGCGCCACCCAATCCGGCAAGTCCAACCTCGCCAACGCCCTGATCGTCGGCCTGTCCCCGCAACCGGTGGCGCTGGTCGGCTTCGACCTCAAGGGCGGCGTCGAGTTCACCCCGTACAGTCCGCGGCTGTCGGCCCTGGCCACCTCCCGCACCGAGTCGCTCACGCTCCTGGATGACCTTGTCGCGCTCATGGTCGACCGGATGGGACTGTGCCGTCAGGCATCGGCCCGCAACGTCTGGCAACTCCCGCCCGCGCTTCGACCGGTGCCCGTGGTGGTCCTGGTCGACGAGTTGGCCGAGTTGTACCTGATGGCCGACAAGAGCGAGAAGGACGAGATCGCCCGCACCTCGACGGCGCTGCTGCGGGTCGCTCAGCTCGGCCGCGCCTTCGGTATCTACCTGTTCTGCTGCGGCCAAAGGATCGGCTCCGACCTCGGCCCCGGCGTCACCGCCCTGCGCGCCCAGTGCTCGGGCCGCATCTGCCACCGGGTCAACGACCCGGAAACCGCGACCATGACCCTCGGCGACCTCGACCCCGCCGCCCTCGTCTCCGCCCGTGCCATCGCCGCCGAGACACCCGGCGTCGCCATCGTCGCCTCCCAGGACGGCCAGTGGTACCGCGCCCGCTCCTTCCACGTCAGCGAACAGGCCGCCGAGCACGCCGCCCGCGCGTATGCCCACCTCGCCCCGCCCTGGGACGAGATCACCGCCCACCTTCCACAAGCCGTCAACGCCTGAACCACGAAAGGGGGTGCGACGATGCGACGCTTCGCCTGCCGACTGCTCGACACCGGCCCGGTCGTCATCCTGGCCGTCATCGCGGGTGCCGGATCGTTCACCCACATCCGCGACACCGCCGCCGACCACGGCCAAACCGGCTGGATGTCCTGGGCGGTGGCCGTCTGCATCGACCTCACCTGCGTCATGGCCGCCCGCGAACGCCAACGCGACAAGACCACAGGCAGGGCACGGCGCGGCCGGATCACCTGGCCCGTCCTCGTCCTGTCCGGCGGCATCGTCCTGTCCCTGGCCGCCAACCTGGCCCAGGCCGAGCCGACGGTGTGGGGCTGGATCACCGCCGCCACGCCCGCCGCTGCCTTCCTCATCGCCGTCTCCATGCTCGAACGCCGGATGATCGCCCGTCCTGAGCCGTCCCCGGTCGCCGTCCCCGAACTCGCGCCCGTCCTGGAGACCGAGGACGAACGAGAGGACGAGCCGGAAGCCGAACCCGCCCCCGCCCTGCTCGACTACGCCCGCCGCGTCGCCGACGAACACCACGCCCGGCACGGCAAGCCCATCACCCGCGACGCCCTCCGCGCCCGCCTGGGCGTCTCCAACCAACTCGCCTCCGACCTGCTCCACACCCTGCGAACCGCCTGACCGAAAGGAGAACCCATGACCCACCGAACCGCTCTCATCACCGGCCTGCGAGACCTGGCCGCCTTCCTGGAAGCCAACCCCGACGTGCCCGCCCCGCAGTCCGCCACCATCCACCATTTCCCGCGCCAGACCACCGATACGGACCTGTGCGCCGAGGTCGACCAGATCGCCGCGTGCCTGGACGCACCGGTCGATGCGGAGCAGACCCCTCACGGCCACTACCGCACGTCGGTCCAGTTCGGCCCCGTCGAGTACCGGGCCGTGGCCATCCTCGCCGCCGCCCGCGCCCAGTACGCCGCCGACGACAGCTATCGCGGCTGCGTCAAGCCGTCCTAGGAGCACCCAGCATGCGCATCCGCCTCGACGGTACCCGTGCCGAGATCATCGACGCCTTGTTCCGGCTACGCCTGAACTTCACCGTCTCCGGCGTCTCTCGCGCTTACCCCGACCGCGCCAAGTCACATCACTGGCGGGTCTACGTCAGCACCGCACCACGCGAAAGGAGACCCGTATGACGCGCTACCGCTGCTGCACCTGCAACGGAACCGGCCTCGACAGCGACGACGAAGCCTGCGTCGACTGCGACGGCACCGGCATCGACAACCACGGCGCCTAACGCGCGGCGCCCCCGGCCTGGCCGTACATCCGCCAAGACGCCTGCCAGGTCGGGGGCCATCCCTCCACCCGAACGAGTGAAAGGAGGTCTCTATCTTGCCCGCAAACCACCCCCATCCGCACGCCATCACGGGCCTGATCACCCGACTCAACGCCCCTGACTACGACCGGTGGGCCGCCCAGATCCGCGCTACCGGCGGATGCCGCCAGCCCATTCACCTCCGCGGCAAGGTCGAGCACTGGGACCCTGCCACCGGCCAACTGCTGCACCGCTACACCACCCGCAAGGAGCCTGACGGCATCCTCCGCCTGCCCTGCAAGACCCGCCGCGTCTCCCGCTGCCCCGCCTGCGCCGAGATCTACCGCGCAGACACCTACCACCTCATCCGCGCGGGCCTCATCGGCGGCAAAGGCGTCCCCAAGACGGTGACCGACCACCCGACCCTGTTCGTCACACTCACCGCCCCCTCCTTTGGCCCGGTCCACACCCGCAGAGACAGCGGACCATGCCACGCCCGCCGCAACGCGCCTACGTGCTCGCACGGCACGATCATGTCCTGCACGGCCAAGCACAGCCCCGACGACCCCCGCCTCGGTGAACCGCTCTGCCCCGACTGCTACGACTACACCGGATCCGTCCTGTTCAACGCCCTTGCCCCGCTGCTGTGGAAGCGCCTGGCCGACTCCCTCCGCCGGCACCTGGCCAAGCTCGGCGGCCTGGCCCTGCGCGACCTCCGCGACCACCTCACCGTCTCCTTCGCCAAGGTCGCCGAATACCAGCGGCGCGGCGTCGTCCACTTCCACGCCGTGATCCGCCTCGACGGACCCGATGGCCCCGCCACACCGCCCCCGTCCTGGGCCACCGCCGACACCCTGGAGCAAGCCGTACGCCACGCCGCCCGCGTCGTCAGCGCCCTCGTCCCGGCCGCCGACGACCAACCGGCCCGCCTGGGGCGCTCAGCTCGACGTCCGCCCGATCACCTTGAACGGCGAACTCACCGAACAAGCCGTCGCGGGCTACGTCGCCAAATACGCCACCAAAGTCGCCGAATGCGTCGGCACCCTCGACCGCCGCATCAACCCCCTCGACAACCTCGACGCCTTCAACCTCCGCGACCACGCCAAACGCCTGATCACCGAATGCCTACGCCTGGGCGCCATCGAGGACCTGGCCGACCTCCGGCTCACCCAATGGGCACACATGCTCGGCTTCAAGGGCCACTTCTCCACCCGATCCCGCCGCTACTCCACCACCCTCGGCGCCCTCCGCGCCGCCCGCGAAGACCACGCCCGCGACCACGAGATCACCACCGGCCGCCTCCCGCTCTTCGACGAGGACACCGTCCTCGTGCTCAGCGAATGGACCTACGCAGGTAAAGGCCACTCCGCGGGCGACCAACTCCTCGCCGCCGCCATCACAGGCACACCCCGAGGAGGCTCGCATGAGCGCTGAACTCCTCACCGTTCCCCAAGCGATGGCCACCCTCAAGATCAGCCGATGGACGCTCTACAACCTCATCCGCTCCGGCGAGGTCACCTCGATCCTCGTCGGCGCACGCTGTAGACGCATCCCCGCGGAAGCCCTCGACACCTATGTGACCCGACTCTGCGAGGAGGCCCTCTCATGACCAAGCGATCCAATGGAGAAGGCTCGATCTTCCCGTACAAAGACGGCTGGGCAGGCTATGTCTGGGTCACCACCCCCGAGGGCAAGAAGACCCGCAAGTGGGCGTACGGCAAGACCCGCGAGGAGACCCACGAGAAGTGGCTCAAGCTCCACGAGCAGACCCGCAAAGGACCGGTGCCCACCAAGCACGAGACCCTGGCCGCCTTCCTCAAGCGCTGGCTCGCGGAGGTCGTCGAACCCAACCGTGAACCCACGACCTACGTCGCGTACGAGCCGCTCGTCAGGCTCTACATCATCCCTGGCCTGGGCAAGAAGCGCCTTGACAAGCTCACCGTCCGCGACGTGCAAGCCTGGCTCAACACGCTGCCCACCCTCTGTACCTGCTGCGACCAGAAGAAGGACCACAAGCGTCCTGAGGCCAAGCGCCGATGCTGCGCCATCGGGAAGTGCTGCAAGGGTTACCCAGCCCGGTACACGATCATCGGCATCCGTCGCACCCTTCGGGCTGCCTTCGGCCACGCCATCCGGGAGGAGCTGATCTCGAAGAACGTCGCGGCGCTGACCACGCTGCCCAGCGCCAGCAAGACCAAGAAGAAGCGCCAACAGGCCGTTTGGAGCGTCGATGAGGCTCGCCGCTTCCTCGAACACGTCCAGGACGATCCGCTCTATGCCGCGTACGTGCTGATCCTCGTCCTTGGCCTGCGGCGCGGGGAGGTGCTCGGCCTGGCCTGGGACTGCGTAGATCTCGCCACCGAAGAGCTCCACATCGCCCGGCAGCTCACCAGAGTCGGCGGCCAGCTCCTGCATCGGGACAAGACCAAGACCGACGACTCGTCCGCCTCGCTCCCGCTGCTCGGCCTGTGCATCTCGGCCCTCAAACGGCGCCACCAAACCCAAGAGGAAGCCCGCCAGGACGCTGGCGAGAAGTGGAAGGATTCCGACCTCGTGTTCACCACGAAGTTCGGCACGCCTATCGAACCGCGCAACCTCAACCGTGCCTTCGACGCTCACTGCAAGAACGCCGGCGTTCCTCGCATCCGCGTCCACGACACCCGGCACACCTGCGCCTCGCTCCTGGCCGCCCTCGACGTCCACCCCCGCGTAGCCATGCGCATCCTCAGGCACTCGCAGATCTCGGTGACCATGAACGTTTACACCCAGATCCCCAGCCCGGAGACCCGCAAGGCACTCGACAAGCTCAACGACGGCCTCGGCGGCTGACTGCTGCTACATCAGTCGGAGTCCCACCCCTAGCCGCGCGATCCGGGGTGGGACTTCCTGCGTTTTGCAGATCACCCGCCAAGAACTTCCTGTCGCTCCGAACCCGTATCGAAGAACGCATCCAGGTAGGCATCGGGTGGAAGATCGCTGTCTCTGAGAAGGGAGAAGACCTCTGTGCCCTGCCCGATTGCCGCGTCCGACAGACGGTAAGACTGCGCGAAATCCAAGAACTCGAAGTCCTGCCCTTCGACATACTCGGCTGCCTCCTGCTCAGCCAGCAGGATCGCCGTCTCAGTCGAATCGGCCCGCCACAGGGTGATCCGTTCCTCGTAAGCGCCGTGAGTGACCCACCGGAAGACGCATCGAACCGCGTACCACGCTTCCACGGAACCCCCAAAGCCGATGCCGTTGCTGTATTTCGCTGCTGTATAGAGATCACAAAGGCCCTTCGGGATCTTCCCGAAGGGCCTTTGTGCTGCAGAGCCGACGAGGGGAATCGAACCCCTGACCTTCTGTTTACAAGACAGATGCTCTGCCGATTGAGCTACGTCGGCGCGGCCTCACAGTCTAGACGCTACCGCCGCCGATGACGAGCGACCTCATACAACGTCACCCCCGCCGCCACCCCCGCGTTCAGTGACTCCGCCGCCGAATGCATCGGGATCCGCGCCACCACGTCGCAGTGTTCCCGCACCAGACGGGAGAGTCCCTTCCCCTCCGACCCGACGACCACCACGAGCGGCTCGGCGAGCAGGGACACCTCGTCGATGTCCACCGTGCCCGCCCCGTCCAGGCCCACCACGAACAGCCCCGCCTCGCGGTACTCCCGCAGCGCGGCCGTCAGGTTGGCCGCGCGGGCGACGCGCAGGTTGGCGAGGGTGCCGGCGGACGTCTTCCACGCCCCTCCCGTCACTCCTGCCGCCCGGCGGGACGGGATGAGCAGCCCGTGGGCCCCGAACGCGGTCGCCGAGCGCGCGATGGCGCCCAGGTTCCTCGGGTCGGTCACGCCGTCGAGGGCGACGATGAGCGGCACCTCGGCGGCGTCACGGGCGAGCTCGACCAGCTCGTCGGGGTGCGCGTAGTCGTAGGCGGGAATCTGCAGGGCGATGCCCTGGTGGACGGCACCCTCGGTGAGGCGGTCGAGCTTGTCGCGGGTGACTTCGAGCAGCGCGATGCCCTTGTCCGCGGCGATCTTGATGGCGTCGCGGACGCGGTCGTCGTTGTCGATGCGGTGGGCGACGTAGAGGGCGTTGGCGGGCACTCCGGCCTGGAGCGCCTCGACGACGGGGTTGCGCCCGCCGATGTACTCGGGCGCGTCCTCGGACTTCTTCTGCCGTACGGCAGGCCGCGACGACGACCCGCCCCGCTCCTCGCGGGCGATGCGCTCGCCGCGCGCCTTGTCCTTGTACCAGTGCCTCATGTGCGCAGGCGGAGTCGCGCCCTTGCCTTCCAGGGATCGACGGACGTTTCCGCCCGTGCCCTTGGCCGGGCCCTTCTTCTTGGAGGGCCTGCCCGACGCTCTTCCACCTGCTGCCATGTCACCTAGGGTACTAGCGGGTCAACTCCCATCGAGCCCCGTGCGGGGTGTCCTCGACCGTGATGCCCGCCTCGGTGAGGCCGTCCCTGATGGCGTCGGCCGCCGCGTAGTCCTTGCGGGCGCGGGCCGCCTGGCGCTGCTCGAGTGCGACCTTGACCAGGGCGTCGACGACACCGGTGAGGTCGGAGCCTGCCGTACGCCACTGGGGGGAGCGGGGGTCGAGGCCGAGCACGTCGAGCATGTTCTGGGTTTCGGCCAGAAGCCGGGCGACGGCCTCCTTGTCGCCGCGCGACAGCGCGACGTTGCCCTCGCGGACGACCTCGTGGACCACGGCGAGCGCCTGGGGCGTGCCGAGGTCGTCGTCGAGGGCGTCGACGAAGGCCTGGGGCAGCGGGGCGTCGGCGTCGACGTCGTGGATGACCTCGGCCGCGCGGGTGACGAACCCCTCGATGCGCTGGTAGGCGGCGGCCGCTTCGAGCAGCGCCTCCTCGGAGTACTCGATGGAGGAGCGGTAGTGCGGCGCCGCCAGGTAGTAGCGCAGCTCGACGGCGCGCACCCGGCCCAGCAGGTCGGGGATCAGCAGGGAGTTGCCGAGCGACTTGCTCATCTTCTCCGCGCCGATCTTGAGCATGCCGTTGTGCATCCAGTAACGGGCGAAGCCGTCACCGGCCGCCTGGGACTGGGCGATCTCGTTCTCGTGGTGCGGGAAGATCAGGTCGAGCCCGCCGCCGTGGATGTCGAAGGTCGAGCCGAGGTACTTGGTGGCCATGGCCGAGCACTCCAGGTGCCAGCCGGGACGGCCGGGCCCCCACGGGGTCGGCCAGGTCGGCTCGCCCGGCTTCTCGCCCTTCCACAGCGCGAAGTCGCGCGGGTCGCGTTTGCACGACTCGTCGTCGGTGTCGCCCGCGGCGCGCATGTTCTCGAGCTTCTGGTTGGACAGCTTGCCGTACTCGGGGGCGTAGGACTGGACGTTGAAGTAGACGTCGCCGCCCGAGGCGTAGGCGTGGCCGCGCTCGATCAGCCGCTGCATCAGCGTGACCATCTCGGGCACGTGTCCCGTGGCGCGCGGCTCCACGGTCGGGGGCAGGCAGCCGAGCGTGTCGTACGCCCAGGTGAAGGCCCGCTGGTTGCGCTCGGCGACGACGAACCACGGCACGCCCTCTGCCGCGGCCACCCTGATGATCTTGTCGTCGATGTCGGTGACGTTGCGGCAGAACGTCACGTCGTAGCCCGACCGCGTCATCCAGCGCCGAAGCACGTCGAAGTTGACGCCGGAGCGGATGTGCCCGATGTGGGGCGGCGCCTGCACGGTGGCCCCACACAGGTAAATCGACGCCCGGCCGGCTTCGACCGGAACGAATTCACGGATGGCGCGCGTGGTGGTGTCGTATAGGTGCAGGCTCACGAAGGCAAGGGTACGGACTACGGGGGTCTTTGGCTAAGCGATCCCACGCATGGCACCCAATCCGTGTCAATACGTGGGGCGCTCAACCCCTGAGGATGACCTTGTCGGGGTGGATGCGGACGATCAGCCGCTCGTTGCCCGGCGGTTCCTCCCACGAGTTGCCCGTGTACTTCAGTGACAGCTCCTCGATCAGCGCGCCCTCGGGGTCGTCCTCCATGGTCACGCTGCCGCGTACCTCGGCGTACCTGTAGGGGTCGGCGGGGTCGATCACCAGGATGCTGACGCGCGGCTCGCGCTCGAAGTTGCGCGGTTTGCGGCGTCCCTTCACCGTGGAGACGAGGATGTCGTCCCCGTCCATCCGCACCCAGACCACCGTCGACTGGGGCCCGCCGTCGGGATTGATGCTCGTCAGAGTCGCGTAGTTGGCGGCGTCGAACAGCTTTCTCACGCTCTCGTTCATGAACACCATTGTTCTGTAGGCTCGAAAACGCCATGGACGTGACTCCCCCCTCCGCGCTGCGCCGCATCGGCATCGCGCTCGCCGGGCTCGCCGTCGCGGGTCTCACCGCCGCCGCCTGCGTGCTCTCCTTCGACGACCTTCGCGCCCTCGCCGTCGCCGGCACGGCCCGCGCCGACCTCGCCTACCTCTATCCGGCGGCCTTCGACGCCCTGCTGGCGGTGGCGTTGATCAGCGTGCTGCTGCTGCGTTCGGGGCGGCTGCTCGTGCGCTCGCAGGCGGCCGTCGTGCTGGTGCTGCTCATCACGGCAGCGGCCGCCGTGAACGTGCTGGTCACCACGGACGGCGCCGCCCGGCTGCCCGCCGTCGCGGTCGCGGTGGGCGTGGCGGTCGCGCCGTGGGTGATGCTGGCGGTCGCGCTGTGGCTGTGGCTGGTGATGATCAAGCACGTGCACGCCCGCCGCGAGCCCGCCGACGCCGCCGAGCGTACGGCGGAGCGCGACATCGTCCCGTTCCGCGGCCCTTCTGAGGCGCCCCCGCTGGCCGGTACGGCCGAGCAGGAGCCGGAGGAGCCGACACCGGTGGTCGGTCCCACGCCCGCGCCCGAGACGCCTCCCGTGCCGCCGATCCCCGTGTCGGAGGAGCGGGTCGCCCCGTGGCAGCCGGAGCAGGGCAGGACGACGGAGCCGCAGGCCGTACCGAAGCCGAGGACCGACCCGGACCCCGACCTCGACCCCGCCCCCATGGTCGAGACCCACGCCCCCGAGGCGAGTCGGCACGACCCCGAGCGGAGCCGGCAGAACCAAGAGCCGAGCAGGCACGACACCGAGCCGGGCCGGCACGACACCGCACCCGCCGAAGAGGAGCTCCCTGGACCCCTGCCGGTCGAAGGCGCCAAGGCCGCCCACACCGACTCCGAGGCCCTGACCACCGAAGAGCTTCCGAGGGCGGCCGAAGAACACGATCAGGAAGCCGACGCCGTGACCGCACCCCACCCCGTCCACTCGGGCGAACCCGCGGAACCAACGAAACCCGCGGAACCCGTCGACGAGCCCGAGCGCCCCGTCCGCTGGGGCGACCTGTCCAGGGCCGAGCCGACCGACGTGCTGGTCCACCCGCGTCCCGACAGCGTCCGCGACGCCGACACCCAGCCCGTCAGGGTCGTCTCCGGCCGACCCATCCGCCCCCTGGCCGCCCGCGCCGACGCCCCCGACCCCGGGCACGGCCCCGAGGCGGCCGACGAGACCGAGCCCGTCTTAGGCCCGGGCGAGCCCCCGGAGGAACCCCCGCACCCCGACGCCCCCTCAGGACGCCTGCGCAGCACCCCTCTCCCTCCCGAAGAATGAACCCGCCCGAGGAATGAAGCTCGCTCACCCCAGGAAGGAAGCTCGGTCGCCCCAGGAAGGAAGACCGAAGCTTGACCTGACGAGGGTGGCGAGCTGACCCGAAAGCGGGCAAGTAGCCTGCCGTGGCGATCATGGCATGGGTACCAATCCCTGAGGGAAGCGACTTTCCCATCCACAACCTGCCCTACGGGGTCTTCTCCCGGGAGGGCGAGCTGCCGCGCGTCGGCGTGGCCATCGGCGACCAGGTGCTCGATCTGCACCAGTTGACGGTCACGGGCGTCATGCCCGAGGCCTACTGGTTCGCCGCCGGCAGGCTGAACACCTTCATGGGAGCGGGTCCTCGCGCCTGGTTCCACGTGCGGGAGCGGTTGACCGAGCTGCTCACCGACGAGTCGTACATGGACCGGGTGCTCCCCTGTCTCCGGCCGCAGTCGGAGGTCAGGATGCATCTGCCGTTCAATGTGGCGGATCTGGTCCTGTTCCAGACCTCGATCGAGAACGCGACGAACCTCGGCAGGATGTTCCATCCGCCGGGCCGCGACCCGTTGCCGCCGGCGTGGCGCAGGATGCCCGTCGGCCAGTACGGCAGAGCCTCGGCCGTCTCGGTCTCCGGCACGTCTGTCGTGCGCCCTTCGGGCCAGCGCAAGGACGGCTTCCTCAAGCCCGCCGAACGCCTGGACCTGTCGGCCGAGCTCGGCTACGTGGTGGGCGTGCCTTCGGCGCCGCCGTACCCGCTGACGACGAAGGACTTCCCGCACCACGTGTTCGGCATGGTGCTGATGAACGTCTGGCGGGCCTACGACCTGATCGCGCTGGAGTCGCGTGCGCTGGGGCCGTTCCTGGGCCAGTCGTTCGTGGTGTCGGTCTCCCCGTGGGTGGTGCCGCTGGCGGCGCTGAACGCCGCGAGGGTCGAGCAGCCCCAGCCCGAGCTGGAGCCCGCGGCGTACCTGAAGGCGTACGAGCCCGCGGGTCTGCGCGTCACCCTCGGCGTCAACGTCAACGGGAAACTGCTGTCCGAGCCCGACTACGCGGGGCAGTACTGGACGGGACCCCAGCTGCTCGCGCACAGCACGATCGCCGGCGCGCCGCTGCGCACCGGCGATCTACTCGCTTCAGGCCCTGTGGGGGGCAATGCGACGTTGCTGGAGTTGACGGGGAACGGGCCGTTCCTGGCGGACGGGGACTCCGTCCTGCTCACCGCCCGTACCTTCGACGGGGTCGGGTTCGGTGAGGTGCGTGGAACGGTGTTCCCCGCCGTCTAGACGCTGGTACCGCGCCGAAGGCCTGCGACGATACCGACACCCACGATCGCCAGGACCACCTGCATCACGAGTTCTATCCAGTCGATGCCCGGGGTCGTCTGGACGCCGAGGACCTGCGCCAGAGCCGTGCCGATGAGCGCGGCGACGATCCCGACCACGATGGTCAGGATCCAGCCGATGGCCTGCCTTCCGGGAAGAAGAAGACGACCGATCGCGCCGATGACGGCCCCGATGACGATGGCGCCGATGATGGATTCGATTGTCATGAGAACCTCCCCGTGGGGTGAGATTTTCACTGCCCACGGGGAGACGATTACCCGGCTGTGCGCCGATAATCACGGCCAGGGCGAAGTCGCAGGTCAATGCGTCCCTCGTGTCGCCTGGGCGCGCGCGACGATGAGGACGCCGACCACGGCGAACAGGATCTGGATGATGTGCTGCCACCAGTTGATGCCTGGGGACCTGGTGAGCCCGAGGAAGTAGGCGACGAGGGTGCCGAGCAGCGCCGCCACGACGCCGACTACCCAGGTCATGACGAGCGACATGTGCTGCTTGCCAGGGACGATGAGCCTGGCGATCGCGCCGATGACGATACCGAAGACGATCGCGGAAATGATCGAGCCGATCATGTCACGTTCCCCCCGTGATGTTGACATGTCCGGATCGGGACATACCCGACATCTCCGCAGATTACGCATGCCAAAGGCGGCGGTCCGTACCGCGCCAGTGACAGACCGCCACCCTCGGTGGCTCGGCGGGCTAGGGACTACCCGCCGGGATTACCCCTCGCTCAGATAGACGCTCTACTCGCCCGGAGGGTTGACTCCCGCGACGACGAGAGCGGTCGCGAAGGCGGCGATGCCCTCACCGCGGCCGGTGAGACCGAGCCCGTCGGTGGTGGTCGCGCTGACGCTCACGGGTGCGCCGACGGCCGCGCTCAGCACCTTCTCCGCCTCGGTACGGCGGGGCGCCAGCTTGGGCCTGTTGCCGATCACCTGGATGGCGACGTTGCCGATCGTGAAGCCCGCGGCGCGCACGACCCTGGCGGTCTCCTCCAGGAGCGCGACGCCGGCGGCACCCGACCAGCGCGGGTCGGAGGTGCCGAAGAGCCCGCCCAGGTCGCCGAGACCCGCGGCGGACAGGAGGGCGTCGCAGGCCGCGTGCGCGGCGGCGTCGCCGTCGGAGTGGCCCTCGAGCCCGGTCTCGCCCGGCCAGTGGAGGCCGGCCAGGTTGAGCTCACGGCCAGACGCGAACGGGTGGACGTCGACTCCGACGCCCACCCGTGGGAAATTGGTGTTCAGGAGTTGAGAACCTCGTCGAGCAGGGCCTCGGCCTTGTCCTCGTTGGTCTTCTCCGCCAGAGCCAGCTCGCTCACCAGTATCTGGCGGGCCTTGGCCAGCATCCGCTTCTCGCCTGCCGACAGGCCACGCTCGCGGTCACGCCGCCACAGGTCCCGAACGACCTCGGCGACCTTGTTGACATCACCCGACGCGAGCTTTTCAAGGTTCGCCTTGTAACGCCGCGACCAGTTGGTCGGCTCCTCGGTGTGAGGCATGCGCAGAACGTCGAAAACGCGCTCAAGGCCCTCCTGGCCGACGACATCGCGCACACCGACCAGTTCCGCGTTCTCCGCAGGCACCTGGACGGTAAGGTCGCCCTTGTCGACCTTGAGAACCAGGTAGGTCTTTTCCACACCCTTGATGGTCCGGGTCGTGATTTCTTCGATCCGAGCAGCCCCATGGTGGGGGTAGACGACAGTGTCGCCGACCTGGAAAGTCATGTGACAAGTACCCCTTCCGCTGTACTCCAGAGTACCACGCGTCCACAGCCTCCCGGAACAGTGAAATCACCATAACTGCAGGTCAAAGCCGCATATTACTACTTGACAACCGTTCAACTCTGTGAATCACAGAGGCTGACATAGCGAATGACCTGCGGGGGTGCGGATATGACCATGAACCCGGATGGATATGGTGAGCGCTGCCCCAACTCGCACACGCGCGCCATAAGGAGAACCCGCCCGTGACCAGCCGTCGCTGGATTATCGCCGCCGTTGCGTTCCTTGCCGCACCGGTACTGGCCGGCTGTGCCGCCGGATCCGACGCCAACACCAACAAGCCGTACGCGCCCAACGAGGCCGCGGCCCTCATCCAGGACGGTTCCTACGGAACGCGCGGCGTCAAGATCCCTCAGGCCTTCGTCCTCGGCCCCGACTCGGGCGCCAAGCTCGCCCAGGGCGGCTCCGCGCCGATCTACCTCCACGTCGTCAACACCAACGGCGAGGCCGACTCGCTCGTGGGTGTCGCCGCCGAGGGTCTCGGCACGGTGAAGATGACCGCGCCGATCGCGCTGCCGAGCAACCAGGGCGTCAACACGGGCAAGCCCGCCCCCCAGCTGATGATCGAGGGCCTCAGCAGGCCGCTCAGCGGCGGCGAGAGCGTCAAGCTCGCGCTGCAGTTCGCCAACGCGGGCACGGTGTCGGTGACGGTGCCCGTGGTCACCCGCAGCCGCGAGTTCACGCAGTACCCGAGCGCTCCGGGCGCCACCCCCGCGCCGCCCGCGCCGACGCCGACCGCGTCGCACACCGCCGAGACCGGTCACTGACCGTCCCGATCCATTCGGTACGGCAAGCCGGCCAGGCGCCTCCGTCCCCGCTGGGCGCACCCCCGTCGAGGGCGCGCGCCCAGCAGGACTCCGGTTCCCGCCGTCACGCCCACCGAACGGCCTCAGAGGCCAGGGCGTCACGGTATGGGCTCCAGGAGCCGTCTCAGGCCCCCGCAGCCCCATCTGACGTACGAAACCCCGCCTGCCACGTACCGGCAGGCGGGGTTTCTCGTCCCGGGGGAAGGCGTCAGCCGTCCACGGGGTCGAACTTGTAGCCGAGCCCGCGGACCGTCAGGATGCACCGCGGGTTGGACGGGTCGGCCTCGACCTTGGCCCGCAGCCGCTTGACGTGGACGTCGAGCGTCTTGGTGTCGCCGACGTAGTCGGCGCCCCACACCCTGTCGATCAGCTGGCCGCGGGTCAGCACCCGGCCGGCGTTGCGGAGCAGCACCTCGAGCAGCTCGAACTCCTTCAGCGGCAGCTGCACCTGCTCACCTCGCACGGCCACGATGTGCCTGTCCACGTCCATCCGGACGGGACCGGCCGCGAGCACCGCCGACTCCAGCTCCTCCACCGTGTCTCCCTGCCGCCGCAGCACCGCGCGGATGCGGGCGACCAGCTCGCGGGAGGAGAACGGCTTGGTGACGTAGTCGTCGGCGCCCAGCTCCAGGCCGACCACCTTGTCGATCTCGCTGTCCTTGGCGGTCAGCATGATGACGGGCACCTTCGAGCGCTGCCGCAGCGAGCGGCAGACCTCGGTGCCGGGCAATCCGGGAAGCATGAGGTCGAGAAGCACCAGGTCGGCGCCGCTGCGATCGAAGGTGTCAAGAGCCTCGGGCCCGGTCGCGGCAACCGAGACCTCGAAGCCCTCCTTGCGGAGCATGTAGGAAAGTGCGTCGGAGAACGACTCCTCGTCCTCCACGACGAGCACTCGGGTCACGATCCCTCCTTGGTCGGGTTCGTGACCCGAACGGTGGTGCGATATCTGTTGACGGCTTCGCGACGCTCAGCCATTGGCGGCCTCCAGAGGGCGTTGAAGGGGGACGGCGGAGCCGCCGAACGCGGGCAGGCGCATCGTGAACGTGGAGCCCGAGCCTTCCTTGCTCCACACGCTCACCTCCCCGGCGTGAGCCACGGCGACGTGCTTGACGATGGCGAGGCCGAGGCCTGTTCCGCCGGTCGCGCGGGACCTGGCGGCGTCGACTCTGAAGAACCTCTCGAAGATGCGCTCAAGCGACTCCTCGGGGATGCCGATCCCCTGGTCGCTGACGCTGATCTCGACGCTGTCGCCCGCGGGGCGGGCGCTGACGACGACTCTGGTGTGCTCGGGGCTGTAGGCGATGGCATTGGAGATCAGGTTGCGCAGCGCGGTGACGAGCAGCTCGTCGTCGCCCCAGATGCGCAGCCCCTCCGTGCCGCCCGCCACCAGCGTGATGTCCTTGGCGATGGCCTTGGTGTTGCAGTGGTCTATCGCGTCGTGGACGGCCTCGTCGATCGCCACCTGGCCAGGCGTCGGAATGGGTTCGGCGCCCTGGATCCTGGACAGCGTGATGAGGTCCTGCACCAGGTAGGTCAGCCTGGCCGCCTCATGCTGCATGCGTCCGGCGAAACGGGTCACCGCCTCGGGGTCGTCGGCGGCGTCCTGGATGGTCTCCGCCAACAGGCTGAGCGCGCCGACGGGGGTCTTGAGCTCGTGGCTGACGTTGGCGACGAAGTCACGCCTGACCGCCTCGACCCTGCGCCGCTCGGTCTGGTCCTCGGCGAGCACGAGCACCTGGCCGTGGGAGCCGAGAGGCGCCACGCGCACGGCGAAGTTGGTCACTTCCTGGCCGAACTTGTGCCCCGCGACGTCGATCTCGCTCTCGCGGATCTCGCCGTCGCGCCGTACCTGCCTGGCCAGTGCGAGGAGTTCGGCCGCCATCAGCCGGTCACCCTTCACTAAACCGAAGGCCCTCGCGGCCGAACTGGCGCGCAGAACACGGTCGTGCGCGTCCAGGACCACCGCCGAAGACGGCAGTACGGCCAGCACGGAAGCCACGCCCTGCGGCAGGGCGCCGGTCTCCCCGTCGTCGGTGTTCTCGCCCCTGTTGGGAACCTCGATCTGGTTCCGGTAGACAAGGACGGCGACAGCCCCCACGACGAAGCCGGCCAAAGCCGCGAAGCTCATGGCCATCTCACCCATGCGCATCCTTCCTGCAGTCCACACTGTCGATGGTAGGTCGGCTTGTCCTGCTTCCAGACCCCTCACCAGGGGATGAACACTCTCTTTCCCGGAAAGTTCACCTCTCGGTAGAGGTTCGTTCATCGTGGTGCCCGTACGGTAACGACATGCGTGACGCTTACCACGAAGATCTTGATTCGCTCACCGACAAGCTGGTCGAGATGACCAGACTCGTCCGTTCGGCCATTTCGCGCGCCACCACCGCGCTCCTGGACGCCGACCTGCCGCTCGCGGAAAGCGTCATCTCGCACGACGAGGAGATCGACCGGATCTTCAGCGACGTCGAGGCGTCGATCTACGAGTTGATGGCCCGCCAGCAGCCCGTCGCCATCGACCTGCGCATGGTCATCACCGCGCTCCGCATGGGCACCGACCTCGAGCGCATGGGCGACCTGGCCGAGCACGTGGCCAAGGTCGCCAGGCTGCGCCACCCCGAGTCGGCGATCCCGCCGGAGATCCGCTCCACGATCCTGCAGATGGGCCAGATCGCCGAGAACCTCATCACGAAGGCGGGCGCGTGCGTGGCCTCTCGCGACGTGGAGGCGGCCAAGGAGCTCGAGGCGGACGACGACGCGATGGACCGCCTGCACCGCCGCCTGTTCAAGGAGATCCTGGACAAGGACTGGAAGCACGGCGTCGAGCCCGCGATCGACATCACGCTGATCGGGCGCTACTACGAGCGTTACGCCGACCACGCGGTGCGGGTGGCCGGTGACGTGATCTACCTGGTGACGGGGTCGCGCAACACCTGAGCACGCACGCGCGCTCAAGGGGGATGGAGGCTTCCATCCCCCTTTTTCGTGTCCGCGATGGGAGCATCAGTCCCAGTAGGCGCCGTCGTGGGGCAGGGCGGCGTAATCATCGGGGTCGTGGGACAGGAAGATCCGCACTCCGGCCCGGCCGAGCGCACGCCTCGGCGCCGTACTTCGACCGCAGGCCTGGACCCCAATAGTCCTCCCCCGACCCGGGGTCGGCCACCCGGTGGTTGACGCCGGTGTCGAACAGGATCAGCCCGTGCGCGGAGTGCTCGATGACGGCCACGGTCGAGGGCACGGTGATGGTGCCGGTCGCGCCGTACACGAGGGCTTCCTTCGGCATCGTGAAGGGACCGGCGTTCACGGTCGTCAGGCGCAGTTTCGGGGCCATGGGCGGCCTCCCCCGGACGGCGGACCTCCCCTCCAGCGTGTCATGCGGTGAGGAACGCCGTCGACGGTGCGGGTCGACCGCAGAAGAGCCTCTGGCTGTGTCATGGTCACGATTCCCGGAAGACACCGAGGTCGCGGACCACCTGGGCGAAGGCGCGGATGAGATCGTTCTCCGCGTCGCTGCGCCAGACGAGGCCCCACCTGAGCGGCGGCGCGTCGTGGATGGGCAGGTAGGAGATGCCGGGGCGGGCGTGGTACCGGGTGACGTGATCGCCCAGGGAGTTCACTGCCTCGCCTGCGCCGACGATGGTGTACAGCTCATCGAGGTTCGCGATGACGGGGGCGCGCTCGATCGGGCGGCCGTTCGGCGTGTGGAAGGGGACGAACGCGTCCTCCCAGTACTGGGGCACGGGCACGACCGAGGCGAGGACGCCGAAGTCGGCGAGAGCCTCCAACGAGACCGACCCCCGATCGGTCAGCTGGTGGCGCGCGGCCACGGCTAACACCCTGCCCTCGGTGCAGATGACGGGCCCGACGGTCAGGTCGGGTTCCTCGACGGGCAGCCAGGCGATCAGGATGTCGACCTCGGACCTGCGCAGCCCGCCGAAGGGGTCGACGAAGGTGGCGTGGCGGATCTGCAGCCCCCAGTGAGGGTGTCGGGAGCGGAAGGCGTCCCAGAAGGGGCGCAGGTCGTGGGCGTTGCTGGGGATCATGCCGACGCGGAGCACCCGCGTGATGCCCCTGGCGGTCCGCCTGGCCCGCTCCACGCTCTCCTTCAGCCCGTGGTAGATCGGGTGCAGGTCGTCGCGGAGCTGCTCGCCGAGCGGGGTCAGCCGGACCGCGCGGCTGGTGCGCTCGAAGAGGTCGGCGCCGATGCGGCGCTCCTGCTTCTTGATCACCTGACTGACCCGTGCCGGAGTGATGCGCAGCCGTACGGCGGTGCGGCCGAAGTGCAGCTCCTCGGCGAGAGTCAGGAAGATCTCGATATCCCGTAGCTCCACGAGCGCTCCCTTTCGGACGTTAAGCGTGAGATTAACGCACGTTGCTCGGACTGGCGTTGATGCTGTTGGAGCCGGTGCCGGAGGCTGAGAGCTGCCCGAAAAGCCTTTTGTGACCTATGAAAGGACAGCTGTCATGCAACCGCGGATGAACAATCCGGCGACGGTCATTCCCGACGCCATGCGAGCCGTTCAAACCTTGTACAAGGCCTCGTTCTCCTGCGGCGTGCCGAGGGAGACGCTGGAGCTGGTCCATCTGCGGGCCAGCCAGATCAACGGCTGCGGTCCCTGCGTGGACTCCGGAGCCCGCGGCGCGAAGAAGGCGGGCGAGAGCGACGAGCGACTGTGGGCGGTGGCCGCCTGGCGGGAGACGCCCTACTACACCGACGCCGAACGCGCCGCGCTGGCGCTCGCGGAATCGGCCACCCGGCTGGCCGACCGGCCCGACCCGGTCCCCGACGAGATCTGGGACGAAGCCGCCGGCCACTACGACGAGAAGCAGCTCGCGGCCCTGATCCTCATGATCGGCGTGACCAACCTGTTCAACCGTCTCAACGCCACCACCAGGCAGCAGGCCGGCGGTTCCTGGGGCTGAGCCCGCCGCTGTCACATTCTCCCCTCCCGCCGTGTCACACCCGATGACCGGCGGGAGGTCGTCGATCTCGCTCAATCCAAGGAGGACACCATGGCCCCTGTGTGGCGCCGAAGACTGCTGATCGCCCTATGCCTGTACCTGGCAGTGGAATTCACCATCGGGGCGGTGACGAAGTTCTGGCCAGGCGAGACGTTCTTCGGACCCGCGTACTCGGTGAAGTTCGTGGAATGGGGCTACCCGTCCTGGTTCCGTTTCGTGATCGGGGCGGGGGAACTGTTCGCCGCCGTGCTGCTGGTCATCCCGCGCCGGAGGTTCAGGTTCATGGCCTCCGCGCTCCTGGTCGTGATCCTCATCGGCGCGGTCATCACGCACATCGTCAGCAGGGATCCGCTCTACGAGAGCGTCTCTGCGCCGATCCACCTCGCGATCATGGCCGCGCTCGCCTGGGCGTCCAGGCCCGCGGAGTGGAGCGAGCTCTGGCGCCCGCGCGGCGACGAGCGCCCGCGGGGCATGCGCGGCGCGACGCAGCGCACATAACGCCCCGCCATGGAGGCCGCGGCCCCGTCAGGCGCGACCTCCATGCCACCGTGCCGGATGCGGACGTTGATCTCGGCGTCGACGTCGTCTCCGACGCCGGTCATCGCCCGGCTCAGCGGCCCTGGTTCGCCACGGCCTCGATCGCCGCCTTCGCCGCCTCGGGGTCGAGGTACTCCCCTCCGGCCACCAGCGGGTGGAAGTCCTCGTCGAGCTCGTAGCGCAGCGGGATCCCCGTCGGGATGTTCAGTCCGGCGATCTTCTCGTCGGAGATCCCGTCCAGGTGCTTGACCAGCGCCCGCAGCGAGTTGCCATGGGCGAACACGATGACCGTGCGGCCCGCCGCCAGGTCGGGCACCATCGCGTCGTACCAGTACGGCAGCATGCGGTCGACGACGTCCTTGAGGCACTCCGTCTTCGGCATCAGCTCCGAGGGCAGCAGCGCGTAACGGGGGTCGCCCTGCTGGGAGTACTCGTCGTCGTCGGCGATGGGCGGCGGCGGCACGTCGTAGGAGCGGCGCCACAGCATGAACTGCTCGTCGCCGAACTCCTCGCGCGTCTGCGCCTTGTTCTTGCCCTGGAGCGCCCCGTAGTGGCGCTCGTTGAGCCGCCACGAGCGCGTGACGGGCAGCCAGGCCAGGTCGGCGGCGTCCAGCGCGAGGTTGGCGGTGCGGATCGCCCGGTTCAGCAGGCTGGTGTGCACCACGTCGGGCCTGATGCCCGCCTCGACCAGCAGTTCGCCGCCCCTGCGGGCCTCCTCCTCACCCTTGGGTGACAGCGGGGCGTCCACCCATCCGGTGAACAGGCCCTTGACGTTCCATTCGCTCTCACCGTGCCGTACAAGCACCAAAGTCGCCATGCGGACAAGCCTAGCGAGCGGGCTTGCGTGCCACGCCACAGAGGAAATACGGGCCCACGTCCTTGAACGGCGTGAAGTCCGGGTTGTCCGAGCGCCATTCCGGCAGGTTGACGACGCCGGGTTCGACCAGGTCGAGCCCGGCGAACAGAGAGACGATCTCCGACGAGCGGCGGGCGGTGAACTGGGCGGAGGCGCCCTGGTAGATCCGTTCGACTCCTGGGGCCGCCTCGGGCTGGAGGTCGCTGCAGACGTGCGAGAGCGCGAGATAGCCGCCCTGAGGGAGCGCGCCGGTCAGCGTGGCGACGATGGGCGCGGGATCGTCCTGGACGAAGTGGACGATCGCCAGCAGCAGGACGGCGACCGGCCGGGAGAAGTCCAGGTGGGTGCGGGCCTCGGCGAGGATGTCCTCGGGCCGGCGCAGGTCGCCGTGGACGATCCGCACCTGGGGGGTGTCCTCGAGGAGGGCGCGGGCGTGCGCGAGCACCTGGGGGTCGTTGTCGACGTAGACGACCCTGGCGTCGGGTCCCGCGACCTCGTGGACGTTGTTCCGCGTCGGCAGGCCGGTGCCGATGTCCAGAAACTGGTGGATTCCCTGAGCCCGGAGAAACCTGACCGCGCGCCCGAGGAAGGCGCGGTTCTCCCTCGCTCCGACGGGAATGTGCGGAACGATCTCCAGCACCTTCTCGGCCGCCGCGCGGTCGGCGGGGAAATTGTCTTTCCCGCCGAGAAAATAGTCGTACATTCGCGCGACATTCGGGATATTCGGATCAAAGCTCACAGGCTCGGCCACAAATCTTGATCGTACGATATTTCGGCATCATGATCACCCCATGCGCGTGCTCGGTGTGGGTCTCGCCCCCGGATTCTCCAAGACGAATATGTGGGCCTGCTGGTCGCTCGGTCTCACGGCGACAATGGTCATCTCCTTCCTCCCGACGGCGACGCCGTACTTGCTGGGCGGGGTTCTGGGAGTGCCCTCGCAGGCGCAGGGCAGAGTGGTCGGCCTGCTGGGCCTCGCCGCAGAGCTGACGATGATCCTCACCCTGGCCTGGTACGGCGCGCTCGCCGACCGGTACGGCAGGCGCCCCGTCGTGATCGCCGGCTTCGTCCTGTGCGCGCTCGGCGCCGCACTGTTCCCCTTCGCGGGCGACACGGCCGTGCTGGTGGTGTTCGCGCTGGGCGCGGCGGCACTCGGCGGCATGTTCGCCACCATCGCCGTGGACTACGCGAGGGAGGATTCTCGCGGCAGGTCCTATGGCGTGCTGGGCGTCTTCTGCGGTATCGGCGGGCTGCTGGCGGTGCTCGTGCTGGCCAGGCTGCCCGGGACCTTCGAGAGCGGAGGCATGAGCCCCGCCGCGGCCGCCCAGGTGTCGTTCCTGGTCGTGGCCGCCGGGCTGCTGGCCGTGGCGGTCGTCATGCGGTTCACGCTCTCGCCGGCCGGGGTGAGCGGGAACGCGCGGCACGTGCCGCTGACCCGGCTGGTGCGCGAGGGCGCGGCGCTGTTCAGGGACCCTGGGGCGGCGCTGGCCTACCTGGCGGCGTTCGTGGCCAGGGCCGACCTCGCGGTGATCGCCGGGTTCATGTCGCTGTGGATCGTGGACCACGCGACCCGTCAGGGCATGTCACCCGCCGGGGCCCTCGCGAGGGCGGGGATGATCGTGGGCATCGCGCACACGATGGCGCTGGTCGCCTCCCCCGTGCTCGGCTGGCTCGGCGACAGGATCAGGCGGCAGACCCTGGTGATCGGCGCGCAGCTCGTCGCCGCGCTCGCCTACCTGTCGACGCTGCTGATCAGCGACCCGCTGGGGTCGGGGATGATCGTCGTTGCCATGCTGGTCGGCGCCGGCGAGATCGCGGGGATCAACACGGCGGGACCGCTGCTGGCCCAGCAGGCGCCCGCGGCGGTGCGCGGGTCGGCGTTCGGCGTGCAGGCGCTGATGGGCGCGCTCGGCATCATGTGCGTCTCGGCGCTCGGCGGCCTGCTCTACGACCACTGGCGGCCCGCGGCGCCGTTCGTGGTGTCGGGCGTGCTCGGACTGTGCGTGGCCGCCTTCGGCCTGGTGGTCAGGAAGCGGGTGGCACCGAATCCCCAGGCGAACGATCAGGATCGGCGAACCGAGCGAACGCCCGCAGGTTAGCCAGCGACTCGCCGCGCTTGGCCCGCCACTCCCACTCCCGCCTGATCGAGGAGGCGAAGCCGAGTTCCAGCGCCCTGTCGAACCACTCGTCCGAGTAGGTGAGCACGCAGCCGAGCACGGTGTCGATCTCCTCGTCACCGACGGCGGACAGCGGGATCCTGCCGACGAGGTAGACGTCGCCGACGGGGTGGACGGCGAAGTGCACGCCGTACATGCCGCCGTTCCTGCTCAGCAGCCACTTGTAGAACTCGGCGTGGTTCTCGTCGGGCTGGCGGCAGAAGAAGGCCTCCACGTGCAGGGCGTGGTCGCCGACGATGAGCCAGGTCATCGTGGCCAGCTTGTGCTGGCCGGGCAGTGTCACCAGGAAGGCGCCCTCGCGGGGCTCGTCGTAGGTGACCTCGGCGGCCTTGAGCGCGGCTTCGACCACATCCCTCATACGGCAAGCCTAGACATGGCGTGCAGATGTGACACCGCGCCGCCGTAGACGTCCATGAGCCGCGCGGCCGTGGCCGACCAGCCGAACGCGTTGGCGTGGGCCCTCGCCCCCTGCGACAGCTCGTCGCGCCAGAGCGGCTCGGTGACGAACCTGCGCAGCACCCGAGCCCAGTCGCCGGGGTCGTGGCCGTCGACGAGCACCCCTGAGACCCCGTCGTGTACGGCGGTGCGCAACCCGCCCACCGACGCGGCGGCCACCGGCGTGCCGCACGCCTGCGACTCCAGCGCGACCAGGCCGAACGACTCGCTGTAGGAGGGCACGACCGTCACGTCGGCCGCCCGGTACCAGTCGGCGAGCTCGTGCTGAGGCGCGGGAGGCACCAGCAGTACGACATCGGAGATGCCCAGCTCGGCAGCCATCTCGGTGAGGATCGAGGGCCGCGCGAGGCCGTTGCCAGAGGGTCCCCCGACGGCGGCGACCACCAGGCGGCCGCGCAGCGAGGGATCCTCGATCAGCATCCTGGCCGCGGCGCGCAGCAGCACGTCAGGCGCCTTGAGCGGCTGGATCCTGCCCACGAACAGCAGCACGTGGGCGTCCTGCGGCAGGCCGAGGCGGTGGCGCGCGGCGCCCTGGGAGGCGGGCTGGAAGACGGTCAGGTTGACGCCCGGGTTGACGACGGCGACATGGTCGGACGGCGCGCCGTACAGGTCGACGAGCTCGCCGGCCTCCGCCTCCGTGTTGGCGACCAGGCGGTCGGCGACCTCGACGACCTGCTCCTCGCCGAGCACCCGCGCCTGGGGCTCCGGCTTGTCGTCCTCGGCCAGGAGCAGGTTCTTCACCTTGGCCATCGTGTGCATGGTGTGCACGAGAGGAACGCCCCACCGCTCCTTTGCCAGCCAGCCGACCTGGCCCGACAGCCAGTAGTGAGAGTGGATGAGGTCGTAGTGGCCCGGCTCGTGCATCGCCTCGGCGCGCAGCACGCCGGACAGGAACGCGCACAGCTGACCGGGCAGCTCGCGCCGGTCCAGTTCCTCGTAGGGGCCCGCGGTGATGTGCCTGACCAGGACGCCGGGAGCCAGCTCGGCCACCGGCGGCAGATCGCGCGCCGTCTGCCTGGTGAAGATCTCCACCTCGACGCCCAGCTGAGCGAGTCGCTTGGCCGTCTCGACGATGTAGACGTTCATGCCGCCGGCGTCACCGGTGCCCGGCTGGTCCAGCGGAGACGTGTGCATGCTCACCGTCGCGACCCTGTTGACGCGTCGCCTCAACAGACATCACCTCCAGAGGGTTTATAACTGGCAAGAACATTCCGGCATTCCCCAACACACGTTCAGCTTTTGCCGCCCTGGCAGGATGGGCCCATGACGAAGACGGCAGTGGTGACCGGTGCGAGCAGCGGCATCGGGGAGGCGACCGCGCGGCGGCTGGCCGCCGAAGGATACGAGGTCGTGGCGGGTGCGAGGCGCAAGGACCGGCTCGACAAGCTGGCCGAGGAGGTCGACGGCATCACGCCCGTGACGCTCGACGTCACCTCCCAGGAGTCGGTGGACGCGCTCGCGGCCGCGCTGGAGCGGTGCGACGTGCTGGTCAACAACGCGGGCGGCGCGCTCGGCACGGAATCGGTGGCCGAGGGCCGCGTCGAGGACTGGCAGCGCATGTACGACACGAACGTGCTCGGCTCGCTGCGCGTCACGCAGGCACTGCTGCCGAAGCTGATCGACTCCGGCGACGGCGTGCTCGTGATGCTGACCTCGACCGCCGGCCTGGTCTCCTACGAGGGCGGCGGCGGTTACGTCGCGGCCAAGCACGCCCAGACCGCCATGGTGGAGACGCTGCGGCTCGAACTCGTGGGCCAGCCGATCAGGATCGTGGAGATCGCGCCCGGCATGGTGCGCAGCGAGGGCTTCGCGGTGACGCGCTTCCGCGGCGACGCCGACGCGGCCGCGAAGGTCTACGCGGGGGTCGAGAACCCGCTGACCTCCGACGACGTGGCCGACGCGATCGCGTGGAGCGTGACCAGGCCGGCGCACTTCAACGTCGACAGGATGGTCATCCGCCCGCGCGCCCAGGCCGCCCAGCACAAGGTCCACCGGGTCGACGTCCAGTGAGGGACGTGCTGCCGTCACCATCGTCGACGAGCGCGAGCGAGCGCGAGGTGGCGGTTGGGTGAGCGCGTTCTCCACCGGTAGACCTGTCGGCAGCGTGACCAGGGGGACGACGGGCGTCAACCGGCTGCGTCGCGCGGACAGGTGGCTCGCCGCCGTCCACGGCCGCCTGTTGCGCGCCACCGAGCGCGCCCTGGTGGTCGACCTGGGGTACGGCGCGTCGCACATCACGACGCTTGAGCTGTTCACCCGCCTGCGACGGGTGTCGCCCTCGGTGGAGGTCGTCGGCATAGAGATAGACCCTGCCCGCGTGGCGCTCGCCAAGCCCTACGAGCGCGACGGACTGTCGTTCGCGCTCGGCGGGTTCGAGCTCCCTGTCTCCAGGCCGCCCACGGTGATCAGGGCTTTCAACGTGCTCAGGCAGTACGGCGAGACGGAGGCGTGGCGCTACTGGGACCTCCTCGCGTCGCGCCTGGCGCCGGGCGGGATCCTCGTGGAGGGGACGTGCTCGGAGGTCGGGCACCGCGCGGTCTGGGCGTGCCTGTCGGCCGGGGGGCCGCGTACGCTGACGTTCTCGGCCAGGTTCAACGCCTTCGAGCAGCCGTCCGACCTGGCCGACCGGCTGCCCAAGACGCTCATCCACCGCAATGTGCCCGGCGAGCCCGTCCACGCCTTCCTCCGCGACTTCGACAGGGCGTGGGCGGTGGCCGCGCCGTACGGGGCGCACGGACTGCGGCAACGGTGGCTGAGGGCCGTCGAGATCCTCGCGGACGGCTGGCCCGTCTACCGCACGGCGCCACTGGGCGGCACCGCTCGGTGGCGGCTGGGTGAACTCTCGATCCCGTGGTCGGCCGTCCATCCGGTCGGCCGATAACCTTCTGCCCATGCCGCGTTTCGTTATTTCTCCCGAAATTTCGCCTGAGCTCTTCGACGACCTGCTCGACTGCTGGGTCGAAGTGACGAACGCGGGCGGCGCGGTCGGGTGGGTGCCGCCCGTGACGGCCGACGACATCAGGCCCACGGCCACCAAGACGTTCGCCCAGTGCGCGGACGGCGGCCCCGACACCCTGGTCGCCGGCTTCGACGACGACGGGCGGGTGGCCTGCTGGGCGGTCCTGGTCTCGACGGGACACTCGCTGATGACGCACTGGCGCAGCGTGATGCGGGTGATGGTGCACCCCAAGCACCAGGGCAAGGGCTACGGCGGCGAACTCATGCGCGCCGTGGCGGAGGCGGGCACGCGGCTCGGACTGGAGTCACTGAGGCTGACGGCCAGGGGCGGGCTCGGCCTCGAGCACTTCTACGCCAGGTACGGCTACCGCGAGGTCGGCCGGGTGCCCCGCGCCATCAGGGTGGCGGAGGGCGACGACCGCGACGAGATCTACATGGTGGCGTTCCTGCCCGAGAACGCGTGATGTCCCTCTCATCGGCGGCCCGAATCTCAGCTCGACAGCCTGTAGTACTACGCTGATGAGTGTGAAGGGTCTTGGCGAACTCGAACGCAGCATCATGGACATCCTCTGGGCGCAGAACGGCCCCCTGACCGCCCGCGAGGTCGGCAGGCTGATAGAAGACCGGGACCTGGCCCCCACCACCGTCATGACCGTTCTCGACCGGCTCACCCGCAAGGGCTTCCTCGAGCGGACCAGGGACGGCCGCGCGTGGAGATACGAACCAGCCGAAACTCGTGACAGCTACGTCGCCGAGCTTATGCTTGAAGCATTGGGCATGACGGGCGACCGATCGGCCGCCCTCACCCGGTTCGCCCAGGCCGTCTCAGGGCCAGAGGCGGAGATCCTGCGCAAGGCGCTCACGGAGCTGGAGGACGAGTGATCACGGCGGCGGCGTTGGCAGCGCTCGCCGCGGCGTGCGCGATCGGCGCCTGGCGCTTCACCGCCGCGCGGTGGACCTTCCGCGCTCCCCGCCTCGCCATCGCCCTGTGGCAGTCGCTCGGCGTCGCCTGGGGCCTCGCCAGCACCGGCGCCCTGCTCGCCTTCGCCGTCATGCCGTATGACAGCGGCGTGGTCCAGGGGCTGGTCGCCTTCGCCGCCGGTGAGAGGCCCCATGAGCGGTGGGATCTGCTCCACGCGCTCGCGATGATCGCCGGGCTCACCATGCTGGCCGTCCTCGTCGTCGTGCTGCTGGCCGCGGGCGCGCAGACGCTTCGCGCCAGGCGTCGCCACCGCATGCTGCTCACGCTGATCGCCCGCGAGGAGCCGCGTATCCCTGGCGTGCGGGTCCTCGACCACCCGGGCGCCGCCGCCTACTGCGTCCCCGGCTTGCGCTCGCACGTCGTGGTCAGCTCCGGCACGCTCGAACTGCTGTCGGAGGACGAGCTGACCGCGGTGCTCGCCCACGAGTCCGCTCACGTCCGCGAGCGCCACGACCTGGTGCTGCTGCCGTTCGGGGCGCTGCGCAGGGCGCTGCCGTTCTCGAAGGTGGCGCGCGAGGCCCAGTCGCAGGTCGAACTGCTGGTCGAGATGGCCGCCGACGACCGCGCCCGCCGCTACTGCTCGCCGCGCCGCCTGGCCACCGCCCTGCTCCGCTTCGGTACGGCAGGCGCCGTCCCGACCCCGCAGGGCATGCTGGGCGCCGCCCACTCCCAGGTGATGGCCAGGGTCGACAGGCTGATCAAGCCGACTCCAGAGCTGTCGCGTTCCCGGCGTTACGGGCTCGTCGCGCTGAGTGTGACGTTGGCCACGTCCGCCCCCTTCCTGTGGGCGCTGCCCTTCTGACCTCACCGTTTACTGCTTGCAGGTGTTAGCTACTCCGTTTGCAATTGCAAGCACCTGAGGTGCAGACTAGGGGTATGGCACTACCCAAGGTCGGATCGATCGGTGAATACATCCGCGAGCAGCGGCAGCAGGCGAAGATCTCGCTGCGCCAGCTCGCGGCGGCGGCGGGGGTCTCCAACCCCTACCTCAGCCAGATCGAGCGCGGCCTGCGCAAGCCGAGTGCCGAGATCCTGAACCAGATCGCCAAGGGCCTGCACATCTCGTCACAGGCGCTCTACGTGCAAGCAGGGCTGATCGAGGACCGCGAGCCGCCGAGCGACGTGATCACCTCGATCAGGGCCGACCACCTCATCACCGAGCGGCAACGCCAGGTGCTGATCGATATCTACGAGTCGTTCCGCAAGGAGAACCGCGCCGGGGAAGAGCAGACCTCCCAGAACGCTCATCCCCAGCGCGACCCCGAAACGGACGACGAGCAGCCGCTGCCAGAGGAATTTCTCGCCGCGCTCGCGCCTTATGCGGCGGATCCATCCAGCTCCTCGAACAACGGCACCGTCACCCAGGAAACCAAGGAAGGTTAACCCATGACGCTCGCCACCGAGGTCAAGAAGCTCACCGACTCCAAGCCGTTCTACGCCGTAGCCGGCGCCGGCGACTACGCCGTCGAGAAGCTCCGCGAGCTGCCCGAGCAGCTGCTGAAGCTGCAGTCGCGCCGCTCCGAGATCGCCAAGGAGCTGCCGGAGAAGGCGCGCGAGGCCCGCATCAAGGCCGAGGGCTTCGCCCGCGAGTTCCCCGAGAAGGCGCGCGACTACGCCGACCAGCTCGGCAGCAGGGCCACCGAGGTCTACGAGGAGTTCGCCAGCCGCGGCCGCAAGGTCGTCAGCAAGGTGAGCGGCGAGGCCGCGCTGGAGCTGGAGGAGGTCTCCGAGGCCGCCGAGCCGCCGGTCGCCACCCCGGTCAAGAAGACCACCCGCCCCACCAAGGCCACCCCGAAGGCCTGACCCGCACACCCGGAACCCCTGCCCATCCTCCTTGGGCGGGGGTTCTCGCGTTTCCTGGGATCAGCCTGCGGGGCGGGCGGGGGTTCTCGCGTCTCCTGGACCGGCCCGCGGGGGTTGCGGAGCGGGCGCCGTGACGGCGGGGAGCGGAGTCCTGCTGGGCGGCGCGCCCGCGCCGGAGGGGACCGGGTGACCACGGAGGTGCCAAGGGGGGCTTGCCGTAGAGGAAACGGGTTTGAGGGTGAATGGATTAGGGTGGGTGGCGACATCGCGGCATTGGGCGGAGCGGACATGATCACCTTTGGCCTTGACCTCATCTTCGCGATTCTCGCGATCATCGCGTTCGGCATGTCGGTTTGGGCGCTCGTCCACGCCCTCCGCACCCCGACCAACGCCTTCATCGCGGCGGGCAAACTGCAGAAGAAATGGTGGGTGCTGATCCTCGGCCTCGGCACGCTGTTCGCGTTCGCCACGGCATGGGGCTACTTCGGCGCCAGCGGCCTGGCGCGGCTCAACATCTTCGCGATCGCCTCGGTCATCGCGGCCGGCGTCTACCTCGCCGACGTCAAGCCCGCGGTCCAGGGCATGGGCAAGGGCGGCAACAACGGCCCCTACGGGCCTTGGTGACTCCCACGCGAAACCGCTATCCTGGCATTTAGCTTGAATTCCAAGAGGGTTTAATGTCAAGAGAGCTGATCGGCAGCGAGATGCAGGCATTCCAGGCGGCGGTCGACGACTTCGACGCGGCCGCGGCCCGCGTGCTGGGCGTCAACAGGACCGACACCCGATGCCTGGAGATCCTGCTGCAACAAGGCGAGATCACCCCCGGCATCCTGGGTCCCGCGCTGGGACTGACCACGGGCAGCGTCACCGCCATGCTCGACCGGCTGGAGAAGCTCGGCTACCTGACCCGCTCCCCCGACCCCGAGGACCGCCGCAAGGTGGTCGTCCGGCCCACCGAGAAGATCGTCGCCAAGGCGCAGGAGCTGTACGGGCCCTTCATCGTCGAGGGTGAGGCGATCCTGTCCCAGTACACCGACGAGCAGGTGGACGCCGTCACCCGCTTCCTCAGAGACTCGCGCGAGCTCTACGAGCGCCAGATCAAGAGGGCGCGGGAGTGGCCCGCAGAGCGCTGACCAGCCACTGCGCCAGCCTGACGTGCCCGTTGGCCGTGGGGTGCACGCCGTCGGGCAGCAGCACGCCGGCCCGCCCGCCCGCGGTCCAGCGCTGCTGGAGCGGGTCGAGGAAGGTGATGCGCTCGCGGTCGGCCACCTCGGCGAGCGCGTCGCGCACCAGGTAGGCCTGACGCGGGGCCCTGTCGATCCAGATGGGGCCGATCATGACGATCCTGGTGCGCGGCCAGTGGGCCTTGACGGACGAGACGAGCCTGGCGGCGGCCAGCCGTACCGTGGCGCCCGTCCACCTGCGGTCGTTGTGGCCGCCCGAGATGATCAGCAGGTCGGGAGCGGGCCTCCAGGCCAGCTCCGCCACGTACGACTGCTCGAAGTTGCGACCCACCCTGCCCCTGTTGACGAAACCGGTGCCGCCCGCGCCGGCGACCACCGGCTGCCAGCCGAGCCGCCTGGCGGTCTCGGTCGCGTAGGTCTCCCACGTGCGCACGGGCCCCGAGCCGACGGTGAAGCTGTCACCGACGAACATCATCACCGGCACCGCCTTCTGTACGGCGGGCACGCGCACCGGCGGCCGCGAAGCGGCAGCGCTGTTGCACCCCGCAATAGCGGGACAAATCCCGATTATCGTGGCGGCCGATGCGAGCAGACGACTACGCAGCACGCCGCGCATGACCACCTCGAGGGGCTTTAAGCTGCCGACATGACCTTCGATCTCCACGGGCGCACGCAACGGCTCGAACTCTCCGACCAGAACCTGCGCTCTTTCGAGGCGGTCGTCCTGGACTCGACGCCAGAGGGGATCGTCTTGAGCAAGTCGGCATTCTATCCAGGCGGCGGCGGTCAGCCGGCCGATCACGGAGTTCTCCTCTGGCAGGGCGTGGAAACCAGGATCGTCGGGGTGCGCAAAGGCGACGATCTCCACCTGATTCCGGCAGAAGGCGACCCCGTGCCTCCGGTGGGGACGGTCGTCGCCGCGGCCGTGGCCGACGAGCGGCGCTCGGCGCTCATGCGGACCCACTCGGGGCTGCACGTGCTGTGCGGGGTGGTCTTCCGCGACTACGGCTCGCTGGTCACCGGCGGCAACATGGACGAGTTCTCCGCCAGGATGGACTTCAACCTGCCCGAGGTGCCGCCGGGCTTCAAGGAGGCGGTCGAGGACGCCTGCAACGCCGAGATCGCCGCCGACCGGCGCATCGACGTGCGGGTGCTGCCGCGCTCGGAGGCGTTCGCGATCCCCGACATCATCCGCACCGCCACCAACCTGGTGCCGGAGACCGTGGAGGACGTCCGCATCGTCGACATCGTCGGCCTCGACACCCAGGCCGACGGTGGCACCCACGTCGCCTCGACCAAGCAGATCGGCCGGATCAAGGTCGCGAAGATCGAGAGCAAGGGCAGGGGCTTCCGCCGCCTGCGGATCACGATCTCCGACTGAGCCAGTCGGCCACCTCGCCGAACCCGTTGCGCCTGGCCGCGCCCCCGCGTCCAACGGCTCCCACTCGGGCACCCATGCGGGGTCCGCGCCCCGGTGCAGGAGATACTCGGCGATGTCGCGCTGCCCTCCGTGCGCGGCGAACCAGAAGGCCAGATCCAGGTCGTACGGCTCGGCCATGCGATCCAGCAGCCCCAGCGCCGCCGCCTGATGCGCCTCCACGGACGCGCCCCGCTCGACCAGGCGCCGTGCGCTCTTCCACTGCGCGAAGGCCACCGCGTCGGCGATCGGTGAGCCGCCCGCGATGACCGCTCCCGTGGCCTCGATGTCTGCGCCCGCGTCGAGCAGCGCGTCGAGCGCTTCGACGTCGTCGCTGCTGGCCGCCCAGTGCAGCGGCGTCTCGGTGTGCGGGCCGACGAAGCGGGCGTTGACGTCCGCCCCGTGCGCGACGAGCGTCGCGATCGTCCGCCCCACGGCGGGGAAGCTGCCCGGCCAGTCGGTGGCCACGTGCAGGAGCGAACGCTTCGTCCCGTCGCACCCCTCCAGCCACTCGCGGGCGAGCCCCTGGTGCTCGGTCAGCAGGCGGTCGAGTTCGGCGGTGTCACCGGCGTGGATGGCCGCCACGACGGCGACGGCGGTCGGGTCGTCAACGTCCATGGCGTCCATCCTCGATCATCGCGGCCAGACCGTCGAGGTGCAGCCTGAGCCCGAGCTCGAAGATCTCGTCCAGATCCAGGTCGTATCCGCCGTCGAGGGTGTCCAGCACCCTCGCGAACGCGGGATAGGCGCCCGAGGCGGCGAGCTCCGCGAGCCTCGGCTCCTGAACGTCCATCCACTCCTCCTCCGACATGCCGCTGGCCTCCTCGGCCTGGGCCTCGCGCTCCAGGTTGGCCGCCAGCCCCTGGAGGTAGGCGTAGAACACGACATGCACGTTGAGCGTCATGACAGGGTCGAGGCCGAGCCGTTCGAGCGCGCCGAGCACCCGGTCGGCGTGGATCGCCAGGTTGGGCAGCGCCAGCGGCCGGTTGAGCGAGGTGACCTGCCCGAGCCACGAATGACGTTTGTGGAGCGCCCACATGGTGCGCGCGGCCTCCTCGAGGCCCGCCCGCCAGCTCGCGGGGTGCCGGTCGGGATAGGCCAGCGAGCCGTAGACCGTGTCGGCCATGAGCAGGATCAGGTCCTCCTTGCTCCCGACGTACTTGTAGGGCGACATGGGCGCCACGCCCAGCTTGGCCGCGACGCCGCGCATGGTCAGCGCACCCAGCCCCTCGGCGTCGGCGATCTCGATCGCGGCCCGCACGATCCCTTCGCGGGTCAGCTCCCCGGCGGGCGCGGCGGTGAAGCCGGGTGCGGCCACGATCGTGCCCACACGCGGCTTCGCCTGGACGATCCCCTGCTGCTGCAACGTGTTCATGGCCTTGGTCGCGGTCGCCAGGGCCACTCCCCATCGCTTGGCGACCTGCCGGACGGGCGGCAGCCGGTCGCCGGGCTTCAGCTTCCCCGAGGCGATGCGGCGCTTGATGTCTTCGACGATTTCCAAATAGGGCGACTGCACTAGTACACAATACATCGTACATTCAGAACATGACGAACATCCTGATCTCCGGTTCCAGCATCGCGGGACTCACCCTCGCCTACTGGCTGCGCCGCCACGGCTTCCACCCCACCGTCGTCGAGCGGGCCCCCGGTCTGCGCCCCGGCGGCCAGGCCATCGACGTGCGCGGCGCCGCGCTCACGGTCGCCGAGCGGATGGGCATCGCGGACGAGATCCGCCAGGTCCGCACCACCTGGCGCGGCATGTCGATGCTCGACGGCGACGGCAACGAGATCATGCGCGACACCGAGGGCACCTACAGCGGCGGCCGGTTCGACAGCGGGGACGTCGAACTGCTCAAGGAGGACCTGACCAGGATCGTCCACGACCGCCTCGGCGACGACGTGGAGTTCCTCTTCGGGGACTCGATCACCGCGATCGGCTCCGCCGGAGAGGTCACCTTCGAAAACGCCGCGCCCCGCCGCTTCGACCTGGTCATCGGGGCCGACGGCCTGCACTCCAACGTCCGCCGCCTGACCTTCGGCGAGGAGTCGCGGTTCATCCACCACCTGGGGATGCACCTCTGCATCTTCACCGCCGACAACATGCTGGGACTCGAGGACTGGCAGATCTGGCTCAGGGACGGCGAGGCGGGCCTCGGGCTGTTCCCCGTGCGCGGCAACACGCAACTGAAGGTCAACCTGGGCTTCGGCGGCGAGCCGTTCGAGTACGACTACCGGGACATCGAGCAGCAGAAGCGGGTGGTGGCCGAGCGCTGTGGCGGTCTGCGGTGGGAGGCGCCGAAACTGCTGGAGGCCATGTGGAAGGCGACGGACTTCTACTTCGACGCGATGGCGCAGATCAGGATGGACAGGTGGTCTAAGGGGCGGGTCGCGCTGGTGGGTGACGCGGGCTACTGCGCCTCGCCGCTGTCCGGCCAGGGCACCAGCCTGGCCATGGTGGGGGCGTACGTCCTGGCCGAGGAGTTGGGCAGGTCGATGGACGGCGCCTTCGACCGGTACGAGGAGCGGATGCGGGAGTTCGTCGAGCTCAACCAGGCGCTGGCCCTGGAGAACCCCGGAGGTCCCGCCTCGGACGAGTCGGTGGAGAAGGCGAAGGACGCCATCACCCTTTGACCTGGGGTCTCCTCGGGACGGGCGGCGGCTCAGAGGGAGCGAAACTGGCGGGTCGAGGAGATCGCGCCCGACGTCGTGGTCGTGAACGTGCGCATCGACCCCGCGAACTTCGACAGGTCCCACTCCGCCGGGCCGTGATACCAGTACAGGTTGTCGGCCTCCTGGCCGTTGCCCGTCACCGAGGCGACCACCCGCGACCAGTGTTCCACTCCGTCGAAGATCACCGCGTACGGCAGGTAGCGGGAGAACAGCTCCACCCTGTGCTGCTCGGGCACGTTGCCGAGGTCGCCCGACAGCAGGTACTGCCGGAACCCGAGCGTGTGGGCCAGCGCCGCCGATCCCTTGGCGGTCTTGGCCGGCATCGACTGCCCGCCCACCGCCATGGCCGCCCCCGCGATGATGACCGCGAGCCCGAGCAGGCCGTACGTGGTGAACCAGGCCAGCGCGACCGTCGCCGCCACGCCGACGAAGCAGAGCACGACGCCGATCGTGGTCCACCTGGTGCGGACGGCGTCGGGACGGCGGGCGAACCAGCCCTGGCGTACGACGTCGGTGTAGAGGGCGTCGCGCACCTTGCCGAGGTGGGCGTGGAAGGAACCGGACAGCTGTGACAGCAGCACCGTGTCGCGCCCGTCGAAGACCGCGTCGTACAGCGCCCGCTCGTACGGCATGAGCGAGCCGGTGGGCGCGTTCGGCAGCCTGACGAGCAGCCAGTCGGGCGCGTCGTAGGTCTGGCGGGGCTGCTCGTCGATGCGCAGGTAGCCGCGGACCGCCAGGTCGACGATGGTCGCCGTCACGTCGATCACGTCGGCCTGCTCGTCGATCAGCGTGCCGATCTGGCCCGGCCGTACCCCGTCGGGCGGGGTGAAGTGGCCGTCCTGGACCGCGGCGACCGCCCCCTGCTCGTGGCCGACGACGCGGGCGTCGCGGCCGCGGGTCCACCACAGCAGGCCCACCCCGCCCAGCAGCAGGACCAGCAGGCCGGCCAGGGCACCGCCCGTGACCAGGTCGATCGTGAAGGCGGAGGCCAGCGACCAGCGGCGCTCCAGGATGGGCGCGCCGCCGCTGGCGCCCTTGGGGAAGCCGATGACGACGGTCAGCGCCTGGCCCGCGTTGAGCCGCTGCTGCTCGAAGTCCGCGCGCGAGCCCGTGTGGTCCATGGAGGCGGACGTGCAGCCGATCGCGGAGGTCAGGTCGCCCGCGAAGCACGAGAGGTTCTGGATCGAGGCGGGGCCCGTGACCTTGACCGTGGCCTTCTCCACGGGGGCGTCCCACCCGCCGACGGCGAACCAGCGCAGCTCCTCGTTGCCGCCGGCCTGGGTGACTGCGCCGGTGACGTCGTAGGAGACGGTGCCGTCGCCCTTCATGGTCAGCACGTCGCCCGCGAGCGTGCCGCCCTTGACGTTGGAGATCCGGTAGAGCCTGTCGAAGGAGTCGTCGAAGCGGGTGCGGCTCAGGAAGGTCCGCTTGACCTCGCCGCCGGCGCCGCTGATCTTCTCGCTCACGTGGAGCACGCCGCCCTTGCCGAGCTCCATCGTCACCTCGTCGGTGAGCGCCCCCGATGGCGCGGCCATGGGGAGCGCTCCAAGCAGAAGCACGGCCAAGGCGACCCTGATACCCGTCATGGCGGCCGATCGTAGCGGTTGGCACGGACGCTCTGAATGGGTAGGCCCTGACCAGGGGGAATGTGATGGTTCGGGGAGTGTGGGCAGACCGCGGCGTCGGGCGGCGGCCCTGTACGCCCGAGCGCGGACGGGGTTTCATCGTCGGTAGGCCGGGAGCGCACGTCTCCTGGGCCGCGCCCACGCAGGAGGTGTCCTGATGACACTCCCTCCCTACGAGCCGATGCTGGCCAGGCCGGGATCGCTGCCGGTCACCGGCGAGTGGGCCTACGAGATGAAGTGGGACGGGGTCAGGGCGCTGGCCTACGTCGAGGACAGGGCGGTCAGGCTGATGTCGCGCAACGGCAAGGACATCACCGTCGCCTACACCGAGCTGCGCATGCTGGGCGGCGCGGTGGGCGGCCACGACCTCGTCCTCGACGGCGAGATCGTCGCGTTCGACGCCGCGGGCAGGCCCTCCTTCGGGGCGTTGCAGCCGCGGATGCACCAGCGCAACCCGACGAAGATCGCCGAGCTGGTCAGGTCGGTGCCCGTGACGTTCATGCTGTTCGACCTGCTGCACATCAACGCGGTGAGCGTGGTCGGCCTGCCGTACACGGACAGGAGACAGCTGCTGGAGGAGACGGTCACCCCGGGGGCCCGCTGGCAGGTACCCGTGTGGTTCCGCGGGGCGGGCGCCGACGCGGTGGAGGCGAGCAAGTCGCTCGGCCTCGAAGGCGTGGTGGCCAAGCGGCTCGGCTCGCCCTACCGGCCGGGGCAGCGTTCGGCCGACTGGACCAAGGTGAAGAACTTCAAGACCCAGGAGGTCATCATCTGCGGCTGGAAGCCGGGCGAAGGAAGGAGAGCGGGGATGATCGGCTCCCTGCTGCTGAGCGTGCACGACGAGAGCGGCCGGCTGGTCTTCGCGGGGCACGTGGGGACCGGCTTCACCGAGCGCGCGCTGGCCGATCTGGGCGCGCGGCTGCGGCCGTTGGAGAGGCCGGACCCCCCGGTGCTCGGGGTGCCGCCCGAGCACGCGCGCGACGCGCACTGGGTGGAGCCGGTCCTGGTCGGGGCGGTCCGCTACGCCGAGTGGACGGCGGACGGGCGCATCAGGCACCCCTCGTGGCGGGGGCTGCGCGAGGACAAGGGGCCGGAGGAGGTGCGGATCTCTCGGGCCTCGTGAAGGATCGGCCAGACCTCGACTCCCCTTCGCGGGCGTCACGGCGACCGTCGTCCATGTGCTCGTCGACCGCGGGGTCCTGTCCTATGACACGCCGATCGCCGAGGTGTGGCCCGAGTTCGGCGCGCACGGCAAGCAGGCCGCGCCCCTTCGGCACGCGCTCACCCACTCGACCGGCGTGCCGGGCGTGCCCGCGGGCACCACTCTCGGTTATTCGATCGAAATGATGACCCAAACGCTGAATTCGCCCACTATGTTCGGATGGGGCGGTAGCGGGGGCACGATCGCGTTCGCCGACACCGCCGGCCGTACCGCCTACGCCTTGACCAAGAACCGCCACTCGGCCGGTGACTTCAGCACGGCCGACCTCGTCTTCAACAGGTGAACATGGACAGCATTCGGATCGTCGGCGCTCGCGAGCACAACCTCAAGGACGTCTCCCTCACCATTCCGAAGAACCAGATCACGGTGTTCACCGGAGTCTCGGGTTCCGGCAAGTCCTCCATCGTCTTCGACACCATCGCCGTCGAGGCGCAGCGCCAGCTCAACAGCACCTACTCCTGGTTCATCCGCAACCAGATGCCGAAGTACGAGCGCCCCCACGCCGACGTGATCGACAACCTGACCACGCCGGTGATCGTCGACCAGAAGCCCATCGGCGGCAACGCCCGCTCCACGGTCGGCACGATCACCGACGTGTACGGCATGATCAGGGCCATGTTCGCTAGGACAGGCGGACGCCACGTCTCGGCCTACTCCTTCAACGACCCGCAGGGCATGTGCCCGTCGTGCGACGGCATCGGCAGGACCATCCGCGCCGACGTCTCGCTCATGCTCGACCCGGACAAGTCGCTGGACGAGGGCGCGATCCTGCTGCCCGGATACAAGGTCGGCGGCCTCGAGTGGCAGATGTACGGCAAGCACCCCGGGCTCGACGCCGCCAAGAAGCTCGCCGACTACACCGCCGAGGAGATGGAGACGCTCCTCCACGGCGATGGCGTCAAGATCGAGCTGACCATGAAGAACGGCACGTTCAGCGCCGAGTACGAGGGCCTGGTCGACCGCTTCACCAGGCGTGGCGTCACCCGCGACCTCAGCACGCTGAGCGAGCGGACCCGCGAGCAGATGCAGCGCTTCCTCACCGAGGGCGTCTGCCCCGCCTGCGCGGGCGACAGGCTCAACCCCGCGGCGCTGGAGACCCGCATCGAGGGGCGCAACATCGCCGACTGGGCCCGCATGCAGGTCACCGACCTCATCGAGGTGCTGGACGGCCTCGAGGGCGCCGCCGCGGCGGGAGCGAAGGAGGCCCTGCGGCGGATCGCCGACATCGGCCTCGGCTACCTCTCGCTCGACCGCGCGACCACGTCCCTGTCGGGCGGCGAAGGCCAGCGGCTGAAGATGGTCAGGCACCTGGGCTCGGCCCTCACCGGCATGACCTACATCTTCGACGAGCCCAGCGTCGGCCTGCACCCCCGCGACGTGGGCCGCCTGAACGACCTTCTCAGGGCGCTGCGCGACAAGGGCAACACGGTCCTGGTCGTCGAGCACGACCCCGACGTGATCACCATCGCCGACCACATCGTGGACGTCGGCCCGCGCGCGGGCGTCCACGGCGGCGAGATCGTCTTCACCGGCACGGTCGCCGAACTGCGCGACGCCGAGACCCTCACCGGTCGCGGCCTGCGCCGCTCCACCCAGGTCAAGCAGGCCGTACGGCAGGCCACGGGGTTCATGCCGATCAAGGACGCGAGCCTGCACAACCTGAAGAAGGTCTCGGTGGACATCCCGGCAGGGGTGCTCACCGCGATCACCGGGGTGGCGGGCTCCGGCAAGAGCTCGCTGATCTCCGGTGAGTTCATGGCCGCCTACCCCTCCGCGATCTTCGTCGACCAGTCGGCGATCGCGGCGTCCTCCCGCTCCACCCCCGCCACCTTCCTCGACCTCATGGACCCCATCCGCAAGCTCTTCGCCAAGGCCAACGGGGTCGCGCCGGGCCTGTTCAGCTTCAACTCCACCGGAGCGTGCGAGGAGTGCCAGGGGCGCGGGGTGATCATCACAGAGGTCGCGTACATGGACCCGGTCACCACCCACTGCGAGAGCTGCGAGGGCCGCCGCTTCAAGGAGTCGGTCCTGGTCCACACGGTGCGCGGCAAGTCGATCGCCGACGTGCTCGAACTGCCCGCGGAGGAGGCCGTCACGTTCTTCACCGAGCCCGCGCTGAAGTCCAAGCTGAGCTCGCTGATCGACGTCGGCCTGGACTACCTGACGCTGGGACAGCCGCTGAGCAGCCTCTCCGGCGGCGAGCGCCAGCGGCTCAAGCTGGCGCTCCAGCTCAACCGGACGAGCAGCGTGTACGTCCTGGACGAGCCGACGACCGGGTTGCACATGTCCGACGTCGACACGCTCCTCGCGTTGATGGACCGGCTGGTGGACGCGGGCAACACGGTCGTCGTCATCGAGCACAACCTCGACGTCGTCCAGCACGCCGACTGGATCGTGGATCTCGGTCCCGACGGCGGCAAGAACGGCGGCGAGGTCGTCTTCACCGGCACCCCGGCCGAGCTGCTGGCCTCCTCGGAGTCGCTGACCGGCGAATACCTGCGCCGCTACCGCTCCTGACCCTCCACCTTCCTAGCGGCGCTCGTCCACCCCCGGCCATCCCTTGAGCGCTCCTCCCATCCGCGGCCACGCCTCCGGCCCTCTCTCCGCCTCGCGGGCCGGGGGGGGAGGGCCGTGGGATGCAGGGCGGAGGAGGGCGGTGGGGTGCCGGGGTGCTCGTCGGCGAGGGCGGTCGAGCCGGTGGGCGTTTCACCGCCTGATCAGGCCGCGTTCGACCGCCGCGGCGACGGCCGCGGTGCGGGTGTCGACGCCGAGCTTGCCATAGACGTGGACGAGGTGGGTCTTGACGGTCGCCTCGGTGATGAACAGCGTCTTGGCGATCTCCTTGTTACCCGCGCCCTTGGCCAGCAGTTCGAGGATCTCGATCTCCCTGGCGGTGAGGGCGGGCCCGGGGTCGCGCATGCGGCGCATCATCCGCGTCGCCACCTTCGGCGACAGTACGGTCTCACCCCTGGCCGCCGCCTTGATCGCGTGGAAGAGCTCGTCGGGAGGGCAGGCCTTGAGCACGTAGCCCGTCGCGCCCGCCTCGATGGCCCTGACGATGTCCGCGTCGGTCTCGTAGGTGGTCAGGACGAGCACCTGCGGGGCGTGCGGGAGCGCGCGCACGAGCCGCGTGGTCTCCACGCCGTCGGGCCCCTCGCCGAGCTGCAGGTCCATCAGCACCACGTCGGGCTCCCTGAGCGCGATCCCCCTGACCGCCTCCTGCGAGGTCGCGGCCTCCCCGACGATCTCCATGTCGGGCTCGTCGCCGACCAGCGCCGCGATCCCCGCCCGCACCACAGGATGGTCGTCCACCAGGAAAAGCTTCACGCCGGAATCCTCGCAGCCACGGCCGTGCCCTCGCCCGGCACGCTCTCCACCACCAGGGTGCCACCGACCTCGGCCAGCCTGTCACGCATGCCGCGCAGGCCGTAGCCGCGCCCCGGGCCCGAGACGGCCTGGTCGAACCCGACCCCGTCGTCGAACACGTCCAGCGTGACCTCGCCCTCCAGGTACGACAGCGTGACGACCACCCTGTCGGCGTGGGCGTGCTCGCGCGCGTTGGCGAGCGCTCCCTGCGCCACCCTCAGCAGGACGGCCTGCGTCTTCGGATCGAGGGGGTACTCGGCGCCCTCCTGGCAGAAGTCGTCGCTGATCGCCCTGAGCGCGTCGGGCAGCGACCGCTCGGCCAGGTCGGCGGGCCCGAGGTCCCTGACGAAGCGCCGCGCCTCCTCCAGGTTGCCGCCCGCCTGGGCCATGGCCTGGCGCAGATAGGAGCGGGCCCGGCCCGGATCGCTCTCCCACGCCCGGTCCGCGGCCTGCAGCAGCATGCGCTGGCTGGTCAGGCCCTGGGCGATCGTGTCGTGGATCTCGCGGCTGAGCCGTTCCCTCTCCTCCAGCATGCCCGCGCGGCGCAGCTCCCAGAAGATGACCACGGTCATCGCCGCGACCGCGACGGGTGCGAGCACCTGGCTGGGGTCGAAGCTGTCTGCCAGGTAGATCTGGGCGACGATCACCGCGACCGTCAGCACGGTCGCCGCCACGATCGTCAGCGGCGGCGAGAGCAGGCGCAGGCAGACGAAGAACAGCGGGATCGCGCACCACGAGAAGGACGGCGCGAGCTCGACCAGCACCAGCCACAGCAGGAGCACCGCGACGAGCCACGCCAGCCGTCCGCGGTGACCGAGCCGACGCCAGAACACCACGCCCGCCGCGTAGAGGACGCCGAGGCCCGCGGCCAGGCTCACGTTGCGGACGCTCTCAGGATTGAGCCCGTGCCTGAACAGCAGCCTGGAGGCCGAGGCGGCGAGCAGCAGGAAGAACCCCACGTGCATGGCCCTGTTCAGCCAGACGCGCTCCACCGCTCCTCCTGTCCTCGCATCGACCATTCGATTCTTCCCCCGAATTCCATCGGCCGTGCGATGCCTACCACCCCAGCCCGTCCGAAACCGTCGCAACCTGGCATGAAAGGATCAAACGTGCTCAACGGACAACTGCTCACAGCCGCCGCCTCGGGGGACGCCGCCGCCGTCAGGGAGGCCGTCACCGAAGGCGCCGACCTGGAGGCGCGCGACCGCCAGGGACGCACCGCCCTGCTCCTGGCAAGCGCCGCCGACCACGTGGAGGTCGCCGAGATCCTGGTCGCCGCGGGTGCCGACCCGGACGCCCTCGACGCCCAGCACGACACCCCGTGGCTGGTCACCGGCGTGACGGGCAGCGTGGCCATGCTGCGCGTCCTCCTTCCCGCCAACCCCGACCTGACGATCAGGAACCGCTACGGCGGGGTGTCGATCATTCCCGCCTGCGAGCGGGGTCATGTCGACTACGTGCGCGAGGTGCTCAAGACGGACATCGACGTCGACCACGTCAACGACCTGGGGTGGACGGGACTGCTGGAGGCGGTCATTCTCGGCGACGGCGGCCGGCCGTACCAGGAAATCGTCAGGTTGCTGCTCGCCGCGGGCGCGGACCCCGGCCTGGCCGACGCGAACGGGGTGACCGCGCTGCGGCACGCCGAGGAGAAGGGGCAGCGGGAGGTCGCCGAGATCCTCCGTCGCGCCTGAGTCCCGCCTGACGCCCGTCAGGCGCGCAGCCGTACCTCTCCGACCGGGTGGCCGCCGCCGAGCAGTGGAGTGGCGGCCAGGGCGTCGAGCTCGGGAGCGTCGAGACCCAGCGCCCGCAGCGCGGCCACGGTCACGGGGACGCGCGCCCGCGACGACCCGTCCTCGATCTTGACGGTGCCTGCGCGGCCGTCGGCGAAGGCGAAGGCGTCGAACCCCTCGGCGCCCACTTTCACCATCAGCCCGGGTACCGCCCGCATCAGCGCGGCCTCGGGTCGGGTGGTGCCCGAGGTCCACTCGGGATGGGCGGTGACGGCCTCGTAGACGCGCCGTTCCGGCGAGCCCTGCTCCCCCAGCGGGAAGGCCCTGAACGCGCGCGTCACGCCGACCATCGAGACGAAGAAGAGCGGTGCGCCGCAGCCGTCCACGCCGGTCGCGGCCACCCGCTCGCCGGTCAGCTCCTCGACCGTCTCCCTGATCGCCCGCTGCAGCGGATGCGTGGGCTCCAGGTAGGTCTCCAGCGGCCAGTTGTTGACGACGCAGGTGGCGAGCATCGCCGAGTGCTTGCCGGAGCAGTTCATGAAGATCCGCGCCTTGGTGGGCACGGACCTGTCCTCGGGGTAGTCCTCCGGGCAGAGCAGGGCGCTCTCGTCGAGCCCCGCGCTCGCGAGGATCTTCCTGGCGCCGTCGACGTGGTACGGCTCGCCCGAATGGGAGGCGCATGCCAGCGCGAGCAGCTCGCCGTCCAGGTCGAGGCCGCTGCGCAGCATGCCGAGCGCCTGCAGCGGCTTCATCGAGGAACGCGGCGAGGCCAGCGCGTCGACGGGACCGTGCGCGCGGACCGGCGTTCCGTCGGCGGACACCGCCAGCATCCGGGCCTGGTGCGTGGACTCCACGAACCCGGAACGGACAACCTCCACAACGAGCGACATTTCCCCTCCCTTTTCGCGATGAGTCTAGCCGTGGCCGCGCTCGGTATCCGCCGTCCGTGACGGCCTCCGGCGCCCCCGAAGTGGGACAGAATGGGGTGTCATGCGAGCAGTCGTGCAGCGGGTCAGCCACGCCTCCGTCGTCGTCGAAGGTCGGACGGTCGGCGCGATCGACGAGCCCGGCCTGATGGTCCTGGTCGGCGCCACCCACACCGACACCGCCGCCGAGTCCCGCAAGCTGGCCGCCAAGCTGTGGGGCCTGCGCATCCTCGACGGCGAGAAATCCTGCTCGGACGTCGGCGCCCCGCTGCTGGTCATCAGCCAGTTCACCCTGTACGGCGACACGCGCAAGGGCCGCCGCCCCACCTGGCAGGCCGCCGCGCCTGGCCCGATCGCCGAGCCCCTGGTCCAGGCGGTCGTCGACGAGCTCAGGTCGCTCGGCGCGCACGTGGAGACCGGCAGCTTCGGCGCCGACATGAAGGTCTCGCTCCTCAACGACGGCCCGATCACGCTGGTCATCGACGTGTGAAACGGTAGTGCCAGCCTCACCCTTTTCCCGGATAGTGCGCCCATTCCCGCCCCTCACCGGCCTCTCTACGGTTGACGCATGACCATCTGGCATCGGATCCGCGCCCATTGGGGAGCGGCGACCTGGCTGCGCACGCTTCACGTGGCGATGGGCCTGCTCACCGGGCTCCTCACGGCAGGCGTGATCGTCGCCCTGCTGGTCGCGGCGGTGCTGCTGGTCTGGACCGTGGTCGTGCCCGTGATCGCGATCGGCCTGCTGTTCTGGTCGATGCCACACCTCACGGCCCTGCAACGCTCCCGCTTCGCGGCCTATCTGACTCTCCGGATTCCGCCGCTGCCGCGTGCGCTCCCCGTCCGCAACCCGATCACGTGGCTGATCAACCAGGCGAAGACGCTCAGCACGTGGCGGCAGATCGCCTACCACCTGCTGTGCCCGCTGCTCAACGGCCTCGGCTCGGCCGCCCTGCTCATCACGTGGGGCGGCACCATCGGCATGGCCTTCCTCACGGTCCGCACCCTCGACATGTCGCCCTCCAAGGGGTTCGGCCTGCTGTTCGCGGTGATCGGGTTCGGCCTGTTCTTGGCAGGACCGCTGGTGGCGAGGGCGTTCACCTGGGTGGACGTGATCGCGGGCAGGACGCTGCTCGGCCCGAGCATCAGCGACGAGCTCGCCCAGCGGGTGGAGACCCTGCAGGAGAGCCGCGCCGAGGTGATCGACGCCGCCGACGCCGAGCGCCGCCGCATCGAGCGCGACCTGCACGACGGCACCCAGCAGCGTCTGGTCTGGCTGGCCATGAACCTCGGCATGGCCCGCGCCACCCTCACCGACCTGCCCGAGCCCGCCGTCCAGGTGATCGCCCAGGCCCACGAGGAGGCCAAGCAGGCGCTGAAAGAGCTGCGCGACCTCGTGCGCGGCCTGCATCCCGCCGTCCTCACCGACGAGGGCCTCGACGCGGCCCTGTCCGGGCTCGCGGCCCGCGCTCCCCTTTCGGTACGGCTCAGCGTCGACGTCAGGGACCGGGCCTCGCCCACGATCGAGGCCGTGGCGTTCTTCGTCGTCTCGGAGGCGCTCGCCAACATCGCCAAGCACGCCGAGGCGACCAGCGCCTCGATCACGGTCACCCGCAAGGGCGACCGGTTGCGGCTCGCCGTACATGATGACGGGAAAGGCGGTGCCGCGCCCGAGCGCGGCACGGGTCTGCGCGGCCTGGCCCAGCGGGTCGGCTCGGTGGACGGCAGCCTGCGCATCGACAGCCCCGTCGGCGGGCCGACGACGATCGAAGTGGAGCTTCCATGCGAGTAGTGCTGGCCGAGGACTCCGTCCTGCTGAGAGAGGGCCTGACGTGGGTGCTCGGCTCGGTGGGCATGGAGGTCGTGGCGGCGGTGGCCGACGCCGAGGAGCTGCTGCGCGCCGTCGAGGAGCACCAGCCCGACCTGGTGATCACCGATGTGCGGATGCCCCCCTCGCACAGGGACGAGGGGCTGCGCGCGGCGCTCGTGCTGCGCCGCCAGCGGCCCGGCCAGCCGATCGTGGTGCTGTCGCAGTACGTCGAGGAGCGGTACGCGAGCCAGCTCCTGTCCACCGAGACCACCGGGGTCGGCTACCTGCTCAAGGACAGGGTGGCCGACGTCGCCGAGTTCGTCGGCGCGCTGCGCAGGGTCGAGGCGGGCGGCACCGCGCTCGACCCCGAGGTCGTCGCCCAGCTGCTGCTGCGCGGCCGCAGCGACCCGCTCGACCAGCTCACCCGCCGGGAGCGTGAGGTACTGGCGCTCATCGCGGAGGGCCGTTCCAACACCGGCATCGCCGAGGCCCTGGTCGTCTCGGAGGGCGCGGTCGGCAAGCACATCAACAACATCTTCGCCAAGCTCGGCCTGTCCGGCGCCGACGACAAGGATCACCGGCGGGTGCTCGCCGTGCTGCGTTTCCTGAAGGTCTGAAAGGAGCTCGACCATGCGCAGGCTGTGGCTCATCGCCGGCGGGGCGTTCGCCTTCATCTCGATCGTCAGCATGGGGGTGGCGTTCGGCATCGGCGCCAATACGCCCGACGAGTCGGCGGACACCTCTCTGATCTCCACCACCACGAAGGAGACCACCGAGAGCGTCTACGTGATCACCACGCCCGAGGTGTATGTGGACGTGACAGGCGAGATCGACATCAAGGTCGTTCCAGGCAGGGACGACCGGCTGACGATCAGGCGCGAGTCCGCCTGGGCCCTTGGACCTCGCGAACAGAGCGAGTCGTGGAACGGCCGCTGGCTTCGGGCCGGCTTCACCTGCGAGACACGCGGCTGCGGCGCGATCTACACCCTCGCGGTCCCGAAGGGCACCAGGGTGCTCCTGTCCGGCATGCCCCGAACCCTCACCTGCCCGCCCCGGATGTGCGCCGAGGCGTAACGCCGTCGCGAACCGGACGCGCCGAAGGGTTTCGCCGGCCGTGCAGCGAAGAGACCCTTCGGCGGTGCGACACCCTCGGGGTGGGTCAGCGGATGCGGCGGCGCAGGGCGGGGTCGATGGCGACGTTGCGACCCGCGTCCGGGGGCACGATGACCTCCTGGCCGGCCGCGACGCCGCCGGCGAGGAGCGGCGCGTCGACCGGCACCGTCCGCTTGACCAGCGCGAGCGCGATCGGCCCCAGCTCGTGGTGGCGGGCCGACGATCCGACGAAACCCACCTCCTGCCCGTCGAGCACCACGGGCGCGTTGTGCGGCGGCAGGGTGTCGACACTGCCGTCGAGGTGCAGGAACACCAGGCGCCGCGGCGGATGCCCCAGGTTGTGGACGCGGGCGACCGTCTCCTGCCCGCGGTAGCAGCCCTTGGTGAGGTGGACGGCCTCGCCGATCCAGCCCACCTCGTGGGGGATCGTCTTGTGGTCGGTGTCGAGCCCGAGCCGCGGCCGGTGCCCCTCGATGCGCAGCGCCTCGTAGGCCCACAGCCCGGCCAGTGGCTTGCCCAGATGGTCCGCCAGCTCGGCGCGCGGCACGAGCACGTCCTCGTCGGCGGTCGACAGGACGGCCAGGTCCTCGACGAGCGACACCTCGACCCTGAGCATGAACCGCATGCGGTCGAGGTAGTCGATCAACGCGGCCGCCGCGCCGGGCTCCACATGCGCCAGTACGGCCTCGCCGTCGTCGATCAGCGTGAGGTGGTGCTCCACCCTGCCCTGCAGGTCGAGGATCAGCGTCTGGGTCCACACGCCCGGCTGCAGGAGGTCGAGCTTCTGCGAGCTGAGGTCGTTAAGCCATTTCAGCCGGTCGGCTCCGCTGATCCGCACGATCTCACGGTTGCTGCGGTCGACGACCGCCTCGCCCTTCAGCAGCGCGCGCTGCTCGGCGAACAGGTCGCCGTAATGGGCGGCGACGTCGGCGTCGGGGGCCTCGGCCGCGACGGCGCCGGGAAGATCCAGCAGAGGGCTACGCATGCCGTCAGGCTACCCGGCAGTTACGGCAGCGGCCGAAGACGGTCAGATGCCGGACGTCGGTCTCGAAACCCATCTCCTCGTCCAGGCCCTTGACCAGCCCGTCGGCCAGCTCCAGGCGCACCTCGCTCACCTCGCCGCAGTCTCGGCACACCAGGTGGACGTGGTCGGCCTCGGTGGCCAGATGGTAGGTCGGCGCGCCGTGGTTGAGGTGCGTGTGGGTGACCATGCCGAGCTCTTCGAGCAGCTCGAGCGTGCGGTAGACCGTGGAGATGTTGACCCCGCGGGCCGTCTGCTGGACCTTCGCGCAGATCTCCTCGGGAGTGCCGTGCCCCAGCGTCTTGACCGCTTCGAGGACCAGCTGCCGTTGCGGAGTCACGCGGTAGCCCTTGGCGCGGAGCTCCTCGTGCCATGCGGTCTCGGTCATGCCTCGAGTCTACGGCCGACGAATAATCGCTTGCCCGTTACCGAAGGCTCCACATAACTTGAAGGCACGCGGAAAGGAGGTGGTCCAAGCAATGGTGATTCATAGTTGGGCTAGCGAGGTGGCTGTCCGCTAGCGGCGGAACCATCCGGACCAGGTCTGGAGGTCTCACGCCGCAGAGGCGAATTTGAGGCAGCCACCGGGGCTCCGAGCAGCTGGAAGTCAGGGTTCGACCCTGACTGTGGTCCATCCGGCCCGCTTGTTCCAAGCGGAGAACGCTCGGGGCCCTTTCCCATTTCCCGACGGCCGTTTCCTGATGCCACGGCCGTTTCCCGGTGCCATCAGCCGTTTCTGGCGAGCACGCGCCGGTCCCCCGTTGGACTTGGCTCGTCCGGCCTGCCGTGCTCCTTCAGCGTGCCGTACCCGTTGGACCTGCCAGGTAGGAGCACGGCCGGGCCGTACACATGTGAAGGTGTCAGTGCTCGCCGCGTGGTTGGAGGCCGAGTGCGGCGCAGGCCTCGTTGTAGAGGCGGACGACCGCCAGCCGTACCTGGGGACGCTCGGTCAGCGTCTCGCCCCACGGCACGCGCACCCGCTCGCCCCCGTCGATCGTGAACTCGATCGCCTCGGCGTCCACGTCGCTGGTCGTCGCGGTCGTCGCCTCGGGACGACCGCCGAGCGCGCGCACGATGAGCAGGCCGTCGTCGGCGTGGTCGTCGTTCATGTGACGCTTGATCGCCTCGACCACATCGGGGGTGAATGGGCTGCTCATGCCACCTTCTTGAGCTCTGCGGACATGTGGGAGGTCAGCGGGACCCCCTCGGCGGCCATGTCGTAGGCCCACATGAGGCTGCCGTTGACCAGGCCGTAGAGGCGGTGACCTGCGGAGTACTCCTTCGAGGTCGAGGTGCGGGCGACCACGTCGGTGCGCAGTTCGATCTTGTGGAACACCACCTCACCGACGTAGATCTCCACGATGCCCGTCGGGTGGGCGAGCAGGACCTCCAGCTGGCGGTCGGGCAGTTGGCGCCAGTAGCCGCTCTCGGTGGCCAGCGGGCGGACCTTCGCGCCGGACTCGTCCAGCAGCCAGGCGCGGCTGACGTAGGTCAGGAACGGCTTGCCGTTGTGGCCGAACTCGATCTCCTGGCCGAAGTTGAAGCTGTCGATCGTCGGGTAGCCGCCGACTCCCGCGCCCTCCCACCTGCCGAGCAGCCAGGCGATCGGCTCGAGGTCGGGATGCACTTCAGGTTCTTCCATGTCAAGCAAGCCTAGGCCGTCCCTGGCCTTCCCTGACGAGGACCTCACCCATGGATGGAGCAGGCGTGACGCCTGGTCCGGAGGAAGACGCTCGCGTGGATCCCGCCCCCCAACGGGAAGAGCGGCCGGATGCGGACGTCCGGCGCAGATCGGTCTAGGCTGGCGAACATGGCACGATCACTGGTCATCAAGGTGACCGCGGGAGCCGACGCCCCCGAGCGATGCAACCAGGCCTTCACGGTCGCGGCCGCGGCGCTGGCGAGCGGCGTTCCCGTCTCGCTGTGGCTGACGGGCGAGGCGTCGTGGTTCGCCCTTCCCGGCAGGGCCAAAGAGTTCAGCCTGCCGCACGCCGCTCCTCTGCAGGACCTGCTCGACGCCGTGCTCGCCGCGGGCCGCGTCACGGTCTGCACCCAGTGCGCGGCCAGGCGCGACATCACCGTCGACGACCTCATCCAGGGCGTGCGGATCGCAGGCGCGCCCGCGTTCGTCGAGGAGGCCGTGGCCGAGGACGCGCAGGCCCTCGTCTACTGACCTCCCCGCATCACGTTCCTGTACGGCGACGCCGCCGTCAGGCTGCGGAACCACGGCACCCGTCAGGCTCCGGGAAGGTGTCGCTGCCGTCAGCGGGACATGACCGCGTCGAGGCGCTCCTTGCGCAGCCGGTCGTACCAGGCGTCGTCGATGGGCGGAAGCGTGCTGCCCGTCGCCCAGCCGAGCAGCAGGTCGGCCAGCGCGGGGTTGCGGGCGAGCGCGGGCCCGTGCAGGTAGGTGCCGACGACGTGCCCGGCGAAGCAGCCCTCGAACCCGTCGCCGTTGCCGATCCCGGCCAGCGTCCGCGACAGCGGCTTGACGCCCGGACCCAGGTGGGTGACGCCCATGTGGTTCTCGAACCCGGTCAAGGTCGGCAGGTTGAGCGACGCGTCGACCTCGGCCACCAGCTCGCCCACCGCACGCGCGGGGCCACGTGAGCTGGCGATGTCGAGCAGGCCGATGCCGTCGACGGGCTGCCCCTCCTCGCCGCCGAACGTGCTGCCCATGATCTGGTAGCCCGCGCAGACCGCCAGCATGGCCGCGCCGCGGGCGATCGCCCGGTGGAGGCCGCCGTCCTTGCGCAGCCGCTGGGCCGCGAGGATCTGCGGTCTGTCCTCGCCGCCGCCGATGAGGTAGATGTCGCCGCTGTCGGGGACGGGGTCGGAGGAGCGGACGTGGATCGTCTCGACCTCGATGCCCCTCTTGCGGGCCCGCTGCTCGAGGACGAGCACGTTGCCCTGGTCACCGTACGTGCTGAGCAGGTCGGGGTAGATCCAGACCAGGCGCAGGGCGCTGTCAGACGGCACGGCCGAACTCCGATCGGATCTGCTGGAAGGCGGTGTAGTTGGCGATCACGTCGAGCCGCCCTGGCGGGATCGCGTTGAACGCCTCGGTGAAGCTCTCGCACAGCTGGAAGGGCACGTCGGCGACGTCGAGCCGGAGCGCCAGGTCGAGGCGGCGCTCGCCGGTGATGTAGACGGGACGGCCGCGCAGGATGCGGTAGTCGACGTCCCACAGCCACGAGGTGTCGCGCCCGTCCGGGCCCTGCGCGTTGACCGACAGGATGATCGGCAGCGAGGGGTCGGAGACGTCGAACGCCTCCAGCCAGCCCGCGGGGTTCTTCGACAGCAGCAGCCGCGCGGCCCTGCCGTCACGCTGGACGGTGGTGTAGCGGCCCGCGACCGAGGTGACCTCGCGCAGCCTGGGCAGCGCCGACTGCACGTGCAGCCCGAACGCCTCGGCCACCGCCAGCGCCATCGCGCCGTTGGACCGGTTGGCGAGGCCGGGCAGCTGCAGGTCGAGCACCCAGCGGTGGCCGCGCGGGTCGATCACCGCGTCGTCGTCGAGCACCCAGTGGGGCTCGGGCCTATGGAAGGTGCACTCGCGGCACGCCCAGTCGGCGCCCTTCCTGTCGAGCGGGCCCCCGCACTCGGGGCAGCTCCAGGAGTCTTCCTTCCAGCGCTGGCCGCCCGCGACCCAGGTGACCTTGGCGGCGGTGGAGGCACCCCAGGTGACCAGCGGGTCGTCGCAGTTGGCGATCACGTGGGTGGGCTTGCCCGACAGCGCCCTGCGCCACTTCTGTGCCAGCAGCCAGATCTCGGCCGCCCTGTCCATCTGGTCGCGGCTGAGGTTCATCAGGCAGACGACGCTCGCGCCTGTGGTCTCCAGCACCTCGGGGAGGTACTTCTCGTCCACTTCGAGCACGCCGTACGGCGCGGTCTTGTGGGCCGAGAGCGCGGACACGTGACCGGCCGGCATGTTGGCGCCGAACGCGTTGGTGGCCACCTCGCCCAGCTCGGTCAGCGCCGCGGTGATGAGGCGGGTAGTGGTCGTCTTGCCGTTGGTCGCACTGACGAGCGCGAGCTTGCGGTCCCTGGCCAGCTGCTTGAGCAGATCAGGCTCTAGCACCAAGCCGACGCGCCCGCCGATCACGGACCCGTCACCACGCCCGGTGACCCTCGACAAGGTGGCGGCGGTGCGCCCCAGGGCACTCGCGAGCTGGGCCCGCAGCGGAAGCTGGGTCATGCTGACCGATCCTAGTCGAACCACGTCGGCCGTCACCCTCTCGATCGCAACGCCACCACCCTCCCGCTCACCGGGATCGTCTTCCAGCCACCCGGACGGCGGGCGTGGGTTCTGCAGAAGGAGACGGACGGTGGGCGGGAGGGTGGTGCCCGGGGGGGTGGGCACCCTTCGGATGGGCGGGGAGGCGTCTAGGCGAGGTCGGGGAAGGTGATCTCGGCCGGGCCGTTGCCGTCGAAGGGGAGGACGAAGCGGCGCGGCCACGACAGCACGCCCTCCAGCCACCCCGCCCCCATCGTCTGCCCCACGTGCCGGATCCTCGCCGAAGGCTCCACTCCGACCGCGACCGTCCCGATGTCCCGCTGCACGCCCGCGTTCTCGTCGTCGCCGAGGATGACCCGCCAGGCCAGCGTCCTGTTGTGGTCCATCTCCATCGACAGCGGGTGGTGCCGCAGCGCCTTGGCCCGGTGCCCGAGCAGTTCGCCGGCCGAAGCCCCGCTGAACAGCGTGTACTCCATGGGCGGCGCGGGGCTGCGCAGGTCGGGCGCGGGCCTGCCGTACGGGAAGAGCCGCTCGACCTCGTGCAGCCACCGCACCTGAGGGATGACCCACGAGGGTCCGGGCCGCTCTCCTCCCGACTCGACCGCGCCGAGCAGCCGCCCCGCGCTCTCCGCCGCCTTCTCCGTCAGCAGCGCGGGGTCGAACCAGCTGCGCAGCGACCACGCCCGCCGGTTGACGGCCCGCTCGATCAGCGTCGCCAGCAAGCACTCCCTGCGGCGCTCCGGCAGCTCGTTCCACGTCCCTGCCAGGTGGCGCGGCACTCCGGGCAGCGGCCGGTTGCTGACGTAGGCGAGGACGACCGTGTCGCTCCAGATCCGCAGCCACGCCCATTCGGGCGCGTCGGCGAGCAGGTCGGCCTCCCGCAGCTCGACCAGCGTGCACGCCTGCCCGGTACGGCACTGCGCCCCGCACGCCGCCGACCTGCGCCCCCTGATCGGCGGCGGCGGCCCCGCGACGGCGTGTTCCCTGTCCTCGCCCAGCGGCACCTGGATGCGCAGCGGCCTGTCCATCCCGTCGGCGAAGACGGCGGCGACGCCGGGCCGCAGGGAGACGACCTGGCGCGACTGCTCGTCGTTGAGGTTCATGGCCGCGCCGACCAGGGCCCTGTCGTCGGCGGCGGGCAGCCGGTGGACGACCTTCAGCGCGGTGTTCTTCACCACGTCAGGGATGAGCTTGGTGGGGATCTGCTCGGCCACGACGAGGCCGGAGCCGTAGGCCCTGATCTCGGCGAGCATGCCCGCCAGCAGTTCGACCGCGTGGGTGGACGCCCTTCCCGCTCCCCTGTCGCGCAGCAGCCGGTGTGCCTCCTCGATCACGATCACATGCCGGAGATCTCCGGTCTTCTCGTGGCGGGCCCGCATCCGGAGGTGTTCGACGATCCTGATGATCAGCGTCCCCATGAGGAACGCCTTGTCCTCGTCGTTGGCCACGTCCTCGATGGCGAGCACGACGTTGCGCTGGAGGAGCCCGCCGATGTCGGCGGGGTGCCCGCCCTCGAAGAACCGCCCTGCCGAGCCCACCCGCAGCGACCGCAGCCGCAGCGAGATGAACCCCTCGACGTCGGCCTGGACCTCCCGCCCGTAGCCGATCTCCTGGATGACGTGCATGGCGTGCTGCTGGAGCTGCTCCAACGTGGGCACCGACGGCTGTACCTTGGACCCCGGTACGGCTCCGCCGGTGACGACGTCCCAGCCGTTGGCCTCGTAGACGCGCTGCAGGGCCATGGACATGATCTGCGGGAACGGCTCCTCGGCGTCGAAGGCGGCCATGAACAGCGCCCGCACCATGTCGATGTGCGCCTGCACGGGGTAGCCGGGCTCGGGCTCGAGCGGGTTCACGCTGAACGGCACCGCGTCGGGGGCCGACGGGTTGATCACCGTCACCGGCTCGGCGACGCGCCCCGCCATGGCGGCGTACTCCGATTTGGCCGGCTCGATGGCCAGCCATGGGATCTTGACCGCGCTGAGCCGTTCGAGCAGATGCCGCACGGTCTGCGACTTGCCCGAGCCCGTCGCGCCCGTGACGAAGGCGTGCCTGTTGAGCGTCGCGAGCGGCACCTCGAACGAGCCCACCGCTCTGTCCTGCCCGTCGAGGATCGCTCCGAGGTCGAGCTCGCCTGCGGCCTCTGAGGTCACGTCGAAGTACCCGGCCTCCAGCACGCGCACCCCCGGCACCTCACGCCTGGGCAGCCCGGCGAGCGCGGCCAGCGTCCCAGCGGTCGCCGCGAACGGCACGGCCGCGCCGTCACCGGCGTCCTGCATGCTCGCCCCGAGCGCCTCCTGCAGCGAGCAGGCGGCGGGCAGGGCGCTGCGCAGCCGGTAGGGATGGTGCCCCAGCTCCACCGAGCCGACCAGCACGGGCGCGATCTGCCGCAGTTCCTCGGAGGTCGCCGCGCCCGCCATCACCCTGACGTTCCACAGCCCCGCCTCGCGGAAGGCGTCGAGCTCCTGCATGCGGCGTTCGGCGCGCTCGACGTCGAACCTGGAGCGTTCGGAGGCCTCGCCGTACTGCCTGAGCACGTTGAGTTGCGTGCGCAGGTGCGCGACCTCGGTGTCGAGCAGGCCGGTCGGCTCGGCGACCACGAGCCAGGCGAACGGCCGCGCCATCAGCGTGACCAGCGTCGACTCGAACAGCGTGGGCTCGGAGGGGTCGCTCTCCCGCCTGCGGCTCAGCGGCGGGGCCTGCCGTCCTGGGCACGGCACCCACACCAGGTCGCCGAGGTCGGCCAGGTAGTCCTCCCCCAGCCGCTCGCCGCGCGCCCCTCCGGGGAACAGCAGCGGCTCGACGGGGTTGCGCGCCGACAGCGGGCCCGCGTTGGTGATCAGTTCGAGCGGAGCCCCACCCCCGCGCGACACCCAGCCGATCACGAAGGAGCTGTCACGCTGCGCGGCGGACAGGACGGCGGGCAGCACGGCGACGAAGTCGGACTCCGCCGACGAACAGCGCGCGGGCGCGGCGATGGACTGGATCCGATACCACGGACCACTCAGCACGTCGTTACCTCCAGGGATGGGAAACGTGTGCGTGGAACCGCCGAAGGGTTCCTTGGACAACAGAGGCGGAGGAGGGTCTACAGCACACGTTCCTCATAGGAAAGTCCGCCGATGATCAAGAAGTCACCCCTGAATTGACCATGCCATTACCCCTTCTTCCGCCAGTCGAGGCGTGGCGGGGGCGGGCCGAGGTTCGGCGGCGGCTCGTCGGACTCGGCCGCCTGGTCCATGCCGAGCACCGCTTCGCGTACCTCTTCGAGCTCGCCGAGCGTCGTCTTGGGGAAGGTGAGGATCGCCGGGTTCGCGTCGGCCAGCCGTACGCGGCGGCCGTCGGCGGTGGCGTCGGTGACGATCACGGACGTGGTCGGCAGCTGCTGCAACTGGTGCGGCTCGACGAGGAACTCGCGCGAGCGCTGCAGGACGCGCTCCTTCTCGCCGATCTTGTCGGCGGTCCTGCCCCACTCGGTGGACTCGGTGATGTCCTCCTTCAGGTCCGTACGGCTCTCGCCCCGCTCCTCCGCCCCCTCCTCCACCTGGTCGATCGTGGAGGTGTAGGGGGTGCCGTTGAGCCCGGCCACGGAGGCGCTGATCGTCTCGGTGAGCTGGGCCAGCTCGAGGCGGTGCTCGGTGCCGACGTGCTCGCTGGCCACGCGGGCGTCCTCGGCGTTGCCCAGCCGCATGAAGGCCACGGCGGCGTGCCCTCGCCCCAGCCGCTCGCGCACGGTCGGCGTCAGCGACCTGTAGGTCAGCACCAGCCCCGTCCTCGACGTCTCGCACGCGTCCATGAGCCGGTCGAGCACGTCGCCGCGGAGCTTGTCGGCGCCCGCGACGATGATCGTGTGGTACCAGGGCCGGTCGGAGGCGGGCGACTGGCGCAGGATGTGGGTGAGCGCGGTGGCCACGTACGTGCCGAGCACGCGGTTGCCGAACACGCCCGCCTGCCGGTCCATGCTCACCACCCGCAGGCGCGCGGGCGGCAGCCGTACGGCCTCGGTGCCGAGGGTCTCGAGCTTGCGCAGCTGTGACTCCAGCGCCCACGCCCGCTCGATGACCACCCGGTCGCTGACCCCTCGGCCGAACATCGTGCCGATGCGCTCCAGCTGCTCGGCGGTGATGAGCCCGTACTCGAGGTCGTCGCGCGGGTCGCCCACCTGGGCCAGCGCCCGCAGCGCGGCCGTCACCTGGGCGATCGTGGCGTTCTCGCCGAGCACCTCGAGCACCCGCTCGAGGATCGCGTTGTCGAAGCTCAGATCGCGCGTCGTGCGGTGCTCCTCGCTCACGCTCACCACGTGCGCCAGCACGTCGGCGAACGCCTCGGGCTTGAGCGTCGCCCCCAGGTCGAGTTTGGGCAGGTCGACGGGCAGCACCCACACCAGCGGGTCGTCGCCGCCCCTGCGGGCCAGCTCGATCAGGTCCTTGGCGATCGCACCCTCCGACAGGTCGAGCACGGTCAGGTGCCCGCCGCTGTAGAGGCGCGTCGCGCCCAGCAGCGTCACCAGCGCCGACCAGCCTGGCAGTGTGCCTCCCGCCACGTCGACGCGGTCGATCTCGTCGGGTACGGCGACCGCGTACCAGGTCAGCTGCCGGTCGTAGCGGTCCTTCAGCTCCTGCCAGCCGCGGTACCGCTCGGCGTGCTCCTCCTGTGCCCTGAACAGCTCCTTGTCACGTTCCTGCCGAAGCCGGTCGTCCCTGGCCTGCTGCTCCTGCACTCGGTAGCGGACCGCCCTGTCGCCCTGGAGGACGGCGTAGCTGCAGATGCCCGCGACGCCTCCGGCCGCCGCCAGCCCGATGATCGCGAACGACCAGTTGAGCGCCCCGGCGATCGCGGCGCCCAGGATGACGACGGCTAACACCGCCATGAACGTTCGAAAGATCTTCACGGGGCGGTTGAGCAGGTCCTCCTGCATCCGCTCCCTGCGCACCAGCTCGGGATCAGGCTGGGAGTCCCGTTGCGGCTCCACGACCGGCGAGGGGCGTTTGGGCGGCGATCCCGGATCTGGGTGCAGCAGGACGTACTGCCAGCCCAGGTAGATGCGATCCGCCTGCAGCTGTGCCTGCTCGGGATGCACGTCCGCCACGTGACCCTCCGGCCGCCCTATCTCGTTAGTAGTGCCCCAGCCTACGAGTTTGACAGGCGGTTCCGGCAGGGTTCACGGCAATTCGACCAGCCGATGGGAGGATTGCGGCGGATGGTACAGACGTGACCTATTACCATCGTTGCCCATGACGGAACCCTCCTCCGAGGACAACAAGGCGCAACGCCCGATCCTGGTGCCCGCGGTGGGTTTGGTCCTGGCCACCGGACTGGGCATCACCGCCCTGCTCGGCGGCCTGAACGAGGCTCCCGACCCGAACCCGCCCGCACTCAAGGTCGCCACCGAGATCGACCAGGGCCAGTTCAAGACCCAGTTCGTCGAGAGCAGGGTGACCACCGTGCAGCCCGACACGTCCTTCGGCGACCCCAAGCGCTTCCTCGAGGTGGAGGCGAAGGTGACCAACGAGGGCGAGGAGACCGCCTCCGCCGGCTCGGCGTTCCAGTCCACGCTGCTGAAGATCACTCCGGAGATCAAGCCGAAGTACGGCGTGATCACGATCGTGCCCACCCAGAGCGGCCCGAGCGGGCAGCTCCAGCCCGGCGTCCAGACCAAGGTTTTGGTCCGCTACGAGCTGGAGCCCGGCGTCAAGCCACCGGACAAGGTCACGCTCGACGTCGGGACGCGTGAGTACCTGAAGGGCGACTTCACTCCCGCCCGAGGCTGGGTGACCTCCAGCGAGGAGAAGGACGACAAGCAGGTCCCCGTCGTCCTGGGCCAGATCACGCTCCCCGTGAAGCCGGAGGCACGTTCGTGACCGCCACCGACCAGCGCAGGTCCGCACCGCCGCGCCAGTCGCGGCGATCCTCCCGCAAGGGCGGCGGGTCCAAGGTGCTCAACGCCGTCGTGGGCCTGGCCCTGGCGGGCGGCGCCATCGGCCTGCAGACGCTCATGCTCACCTCCGAGCAGCTCGGCGCCCCGCTGACCTACACGGGCGCCGTCAAGGACGAGGTCGACACCGGCAGGTTCTCCGCGAGGGTCGACTCGATCTCCTCCGCGCGTGCGATCGACGTCGGGGACAAGACGATCGAGGCGGCCAAGGACCAGGTCTTCCTCGTGGTGCAGGCGGCGGCCACCGTGCCGAAGGAGCCGTTGCACCTGCAGCCCGCCGAGCTGCTCACGGACGACGGCAAACGCTTCGCCGCCACGGACCGGATCGAGAAGGCGAAGACGCTGTCCAATCCGTGGATACAGCCGGGCTGGTGGTCGTCGGGCCTGTTCGTGTTCGAGGTGCCCGCCTCCACCCTTCCCGGCGCCAGGGCGGTGTTCTCCATTCCCACGAGCATCTTCTACGGCGAGCCCTACATGCCGGAGGTCGAGGTGGATCTCGGGCTGGACGACGCGGCGGCCCAGCGGCTGTTCACCGCTCCCAAGGACGTCTACCAACTGGGGGACAAGCGATGAGCGACTGGTTCTCCCCCTCGGGGCAGCAGCGACCCCAACGGCCACAGCGCCCGCAGCCTCAGCAACCCCCCCACCATCCGCAGCACCGACCCGTGCACCCCGACCACCAGGTGTGGCCTCCGGTGCCGCCGACCCGCGAGCCCGCGGGGAGCTCGACGCAGCCGCTGCCCGCCGTGCCGAGCGCGGGCCCGCTGCCGTCCCGGCCGCCCCAGCAGCCACCCGCGCAGCCGCCCACACAGCCTTCCGGGCCGTGGTCAGGGCCTCCCGCGGAGCCTTCCGCCGACGCGGCGGGCGCACAGCCGCCCAAACGTCCCCGCCTGCTGCTGCAGGGCGTGGGCGCGATCGTGGCGCTCGCCGTGGCCGTCGGCGTGCCCACCTACGACCGCTTCCTTCTGTTCGAGGGCGGCCAGCCCGACGACAGGATCCACGCGGTCGCGGCGGGTCAGGACATCACGTTCGAGCACGTCACATGGAAGGTGTCCTACGGGACCATGCAGGCGCCCGCGGGCACCAAGCACAACACGCCCGACAAGCAGTGGCTCAAGATCGACATCACCAGGAAGGCCGTCGACAAGGACGGCGCGCAGCTGACCGGCCAGCCGGACGTGCTGCTCAAGGACCGCGCAGGCCGCGCGTGGCAGTTGGAGACGCTGGAGGACAAGGCGCCGGTCGATCACGTCGTGGGTGAGAGCTACGTGACGACGAAGGTCGCCGTCGTCCCCTCCGTCGTGGCCAAGGAGGTGGAGCTGGAGCTGCGCCCCAGCTCCTACCGCTCGGACACGCCGACCAAGGACCTCATGAAGCCCATGGGCGACGACAACCTGGACATCCTGCGGTTCAGTCGCTGATGGCCTGACCGCTGAGCCTGGCCCTGGTGGCCGCGATGTCGAACGTCGCGGCCAGCAGGCACATCGTCAGCGTCGTCACCAGCAGGTTCTTGACGAAGGCGACCGGCTCGCCGATGACCAGCCACCAGTAGGGCGTCTCCGAGCCGATCAGCGTGTGGACGCCCCTGTCGGCGAAGTCGGCTCCCAGGCGCAGGGCCACGTACAGCAGGCACATGAGGCCGAAGAGCGGGGCGCCGCCCTTGATGGTCAGCCTGAAGGTGTTGACCAGCGGCACCCAGCGCTCCATGAAGCTGCCCGTCACACGGTTGAACGAGCGCTGGGTGACATCGTGCGACTGCTCCAGCCTGTCGACGCCCTCTTCCAGGCGTCGCACGCCGCGCACCGCCGTACGGGTGTCCTCGCTGAAGGCGCCGAAGACCAGGATGGCGATGGTGAGCCAGGTGAGCGGCACGAACAGGGCGTCCACGAAGAAGGGCCAGATCTCGCCGACGGCCCGCCAGAAGGCTTCCCAGCCCGGCACGTTGTCCTTGGCCTGCTTCCACAACTCACCCGAGCCGGCGACGACCCGCCGGTGCCCCACCCAGTCGGCCCGCAACGAGGCGAGGGTCAGCGTGGCGTTCAGGCCGAAGAAGAACAGCGCGAACTCCGACAGCGCCGACGCCACGCCCGCGACCTTGCCCTCGCCGCGCTCGACCATGCGGTTGAAGAACCACTTGAGGCCCAGCGCCACGACCATCGAGGCCAGCGACACGCGCCAGTCGAGGTCGGCGAGCCCCATGCCCGCCGTGGTCTCGGCCTTCTTGCCTTCCGCCACCGCGGACAAGATCGGGCTGTAGAAGTTCTCGTCCAGGTTGTGCAGCCAGTCGAGATCGGAGAAGGCAAGGGCGTCGCGAAGAACGAAGTTCCACGTCAGATAGATGGCCGCGAAGGCGGGGGCGATCCGGTCGAGGGCGGCGAAGAACCGCTCGCCCTCCCCGCGGGCCGCGGTCTCCCACAGCGCGGCGCGCAGGCTGTACAGCATGCCCACGGTCGTCACCATGGCGAGCATGACGACGAGCGTCATCACCGCGACGGTCGCGACCAGGCGGGCCTGGTGGAAGTCGCCATGGGAGATCTCGGTGCCCAGGTAGAGCAGGCCGAATCTGGCGGCCTCCCCCACGGAGAACCACATGATCAAGGGCAGCGCGCACTTGCCCGCGAGGCGCAGCGCGTGCAGGGGCAACGAGAACGGCGACGGCATCCGCTGGGCCGGCGTGGGCGCAGGTCGGGGTGGTGCCGCCACACCTGGCGATCCTGACATCTGGTGAATCGTAGCGTCACAGGGTTAACACCGGGAATGCGACGCGTGTAGTTGAGTGTTCAACCACCCATGAACGAGATCGAGCGCTACCGCTTCGCCGAGCGTCTCCTCGGGATGCGAGACCCCCTCGGCGCCCTCATGATGCTGGAGCCGCTGCTCGACGAGCACGGCGACGACCACGGCGTGCAGCTGCTCGCCGCGCGCTCCTACTATCACTCCGCCCAGCTGGGCAGGGCGAAGGAGGCCCTCGACGGGCTGCTGGAGCGCGACCCGAGCGACCACTACGCCCGCTTCCTGCTGGGCAGGACGCTGGAGCGGGCGAGCAGGCTGGACGAGGCGCTTCCGCACCTGCGCATGGCCGCGGCCATGCACGCCGACCCCGACTACCTGGACTCGGTCGGCAGGGTGGAGCGCAAGCTGGCCGCCTGAGCGCGCCGTACCAGCAGGTGCATGAGGCCGCCCGCGACCAGGCCCCAGAAGGCGGAGCCGACACCGAGCCAGCTCACCCCCGAGGCGGTGACCGCGAAGGTGACGACCGCGCCCTCTCTGCCGTGGGGCTCGAGGAAGGCCGAGGAGAGCGATGAGCCGAGCGCGCCGAACAGGGCGAGCCCGGCCACCGCTTCCACCAGGACCGGCGGTGACAGCAGGACGAAGGCGGCGGCCACACTGGACAGCAGGCCGAGGCCGATCATCGAGACACCCGCGGTGACCGAGGCGATCCAGCGGCGGGACGGGTCGGGTGAAGCCTCGGGCGAGGCGGCCAGCGCGGCGGTGATGGCGGCCAGGTTGACGGCGTGCCCGCCGAAGGGCGCGCCGAGCGCCGACGCCGCCCCCGTCGCCAGCAGGACGCCGCGCAGCGGCGGGCGGTAGCCGTACCCGGAAAGAACCGCCATTCCCGGCACGTTCTGGGCGGCCATCGTGACCAGGAACAGCGGCACGGCGATGCCGGCCACGGCGGACACGGTGAAGACGGGGGTGGTCAGCTCGACCACCGGCATCAGGCTGAGGTTCGGGGGAGGGGCGGTCAGCGCGATGGCCGCCACCGCGGTGGCGAGCGCCCCCGGCACCGCCCAGGTGCGGGCGAAGCGGTAGAGGAGCGCCCAGACGGCGATCACAGGCCCGGCGAGGTACGGCACGGCGACCATGGCCTGCACCGGCGCGAGGCAGAGCTTGAGCAGCACCCCTGCGAGCATGGCGGCGGCGATCGGGCCGGGGATCGCGGCGATGGCGCGGCCGAGCCACGGCACCAGCCCCGCCGCCATGATGAGCAGCCCGCACACCACGAACGCGCCCACCGCCTCGGCGAACCTGCCACCAGCGGTCAGCAGGAGCGCGGCGCCTGGAGTGGACCACGCGATGGCGATGGGCATCCGGTGCCGCAGTCCCAGCACGATGGAGACGGTGCCGACAGCGACGCAGAGCGCCATGAGGCCGGAGGCGGCCTGGCGTTCGTCGGCGCCGACCGCGCGCAGCCCCGCCAGGACGACGGTGAACGAGCTGGCGAACCCCACTAAGGCGGTTACCACTCCTGCGACGATCGGTTGCGTTCGTTCCATATACGGAACGCTAGCAGATCGGGCAGGATGACTCTCATGACAGTCGTGGACGGCGACCCGCACGAGGTCGGCAGGAGGGTGCGCCGCCTGCGCCAGGAGCGCGGGATCTCGCTGTCCGAGCTCGCCAGGCGGGCGGGCGTGGGCAAGGCGACGCTGTCCGGTCTGGAGACGGGCACCCGCAACCCCACCCTCGACACCCTCTGGGCCGTCACCGCGCAGCTCGGAGTGCCCATCGCGGCCGTCCTCGGCCCTCCAGAGGACTACGTGACGGTGCGCGGTGAGGCGGTCGAGGCCACGCTGCTGGAGCTGTTCGAGGACGCGGGCGTCACCTACGAGCTCTACCGGATGCGGGTGCCGTCAGGCGCCACGCAGACCTCGCCCGCCCACTACGAGGGCGTGACCGAGCACATCACGGTCTTCACGGGCACGCTCAGCGCGGGCCCCCTCGACGCGCCTCTCCTGGCGGGGCCAGGCGGCTACCTCACCTGGCGCTCCGACGTGCCGCACGGCTACGCGGCCGTGGGCGAGCAGGAGGTCCTCGCCTCGCTGCTCATCCGCTACCCGGCCATCAGCTGACCGTCGTGGACCAGCCACAGCCCACCGTCGGCGCGTGCACCACGCAGGCCCTCCGTGGCCTCCTCCCCCGCGAGGGCGGGCAGATCGGGTACGGCAAGCCCCGCGAACGCGACCGTCCTGCCAGGCCGCCACACGCCCGTCGCCACCAGCCGCCGCCCCATGCCCTGCCAGCCCTCCGGCATGCTGCTGGCTCACCAGCCGCAGCACCCCGCCCAGCTCCGCGTTCACGCCGCCACCTCCCCCGGCCTGCACGTACGGCACGCCCGATACCCCTCCGACTCCGCCTGCGCGACGCTGCGGAAGCCGTGCCTGTGCCGAGGCGTGATGCGCCTGGCGTTGTGGCAGGTCGGGAAGCACACGATGCCGGTGGTGTCGCTGGCCAGGTAGAAGACGTTCTCCCCTGCCATCCGGCGCAACCCGTCGAGGTCCACGCCCTCCTCCCGCAGCAGCCGTTCCTTGGCCTCGCCGCCGAACACGTAGTCGCCGACCACGCCGTCCGACCTGATCACCCTGTGGCAGGGGACGAGCAACGGGACCGGGTTGCGCGCCAGCGCGGTGCCGACCGCGCGCACCGCGCCCGGCCTGCCGATCTGGCGGGCGATCCACCCGTAGGGCCGCACCTCGCCGCGCGGGATGCGCTGCGCCGTCGTCAGCACCTCGCGCTGGAAGTCGCTCAGCTCCCGCAGGTCGAGCCTGAGCCCCGAGACCTTCCCCGCGCGAAGCGCGGGCAGCAGGCCGGCGGGCGGGCGATCGCCCGGCAGCAACGGCCTGCCGAAGCGGGCCCTGAACTCCGCGGCGAAGCCGTCCCCCGCGCCGGGATCCTCGTTCCAGCGCAGGAAGGCGATGCCTTGGTCGGTGCTGGCGACGGACACCTCGCCGAGCGGGCTCGGCACGCGCACCCAGCGGGCGGCGATCCTGTCGAGCAGGCCCGAGGGCGCGTCGGCGGACAGTGCGGCGAGCCCTGCGAGCAACGGATCCTGGTTCATCTGGCCATCTCCCTCAGACGCTTGAGCCCCCGCGACACGTGCGACTTGACGGTGCCCTGCGGGAGGCCGAGCACCGTGGCCACCTCGCTGACCGGCAGGTCCACGACATGCCTGAGCACGACCGCGGCCCGCTGGTCCTCCGGCAGGAGGCGCAGCAGGTCGGCCAGCTCACCACCGGTCTCGCGACGCTCGGCCGCCGCCTCCACGCCCTCACCGGTGTCCACCGCGTCCACCGGCTCCTCCAACAGGTCGGGCGGCGGATGGCGGACCCTGGAGCGGACGCAGTTGCGCCACACGTTCATGAGGATCGTCATCAGCCACGGACGCGGCTGCAACGCGGCGATGCGCGCGCGATCATAACCCGCCACCGCCCGGTAGGCGCGGAGGAACGCCTCCGCGGTCAGATCCTCGGCATCGGCCCACCGCCCGCTCAGCCGCAGGGCGGTGGAGAACACCAGGCCGCGATAGGTCCCGTACAGCTCGGCGAAGCCGCCGTCGACGTCGTCGAGCAGCGCCTTCCGTACCGGGTCCAGGCAGTCGAGTCGGTTCACGTCTGTATAACACCGCGAGGCCCGGGATCGTTGCGGAAAGACGGGAAGGGGGTCACGTCCCGCAGGACGTGACCCCCTTCTCGGGTGTCTGCGCGGTCAGACCGCGACGGCGAGCTGGGCGACCTCACCCAGCTTGGCCTGGACGGCGACGTCCCTGGTGACGCCGCCACCCGCGATGATGCGGACGGTCCAGTCACCGGGGGCGGCGAAGAAGCGGAAGATGCCCTCGTCGGACACCACGACCTCGCCGGTGAACTCGCCGGAGTGGTCGAGCAGGCGCGCGTAGGCGGTGCCCGCGCCGGTCACCACGCCCTGGATCACGGCCTGGGTCGACAGGTCGATCCCCGCGGGCAGCGCGACGGTCTGCTCCGGAGCGGCGCATCCCTGAGTCGAAACAGTCATTAGCGGGCCTCTCCCAGCTCGATCGGCACGCCCACGAGCGAGCCGTACTCGGTCCACGAACCGTCGTAGTTCTTCACGTTGGCCTGGTCGAGGATCTCGTGCAGCACGAACCACGTGTGCGCCGAACGCTCCCCGATCCTGCAGTAGGCGATCGTGTCCTTGCCGAAGTCGACACCCGCACCCGAGTACAGGTCCTTCAACTCCTCGTCGGACTTGAACGTGCCGTCGTCGTTGGCCGCCTTCGACCACGGGATGTTACGAGCCGTCGGCACGTGACCCGCGCGCTGCGCCTGCTCCTGCGGAAGATGCGCCGGAGCCAGCAGCTTGCCGGTGAACTCGTCGGGCGAGCGCACGTCCACCAGGTTGAGCTTGCCGATCGCCGCCACCACGTCATCGCGGAAGGCGCGGATCGCCGAGTCCTGCTCCTGCGCCACGTAGGTGGTCGCCGGGCGGGCGGGAACGTCGGTCACCAGCTCACGCGAGTCCAGCTCCCACTTCTTGCGACCGCCGTCCAGCAGCTTGACGTTGGAGTGACCGTAGAGCTTGAAGTACCAGTACGCGTAAGAGGCGAACCAGTTGTTGTTGCCCCCGTAGAGCACCACGAGGTCGTCGTTGGCGATCCCGCGCTCCGACAACAGCGCCTCGAAACCCGCCTTGTCGACGAAGTCACGACGAACGGGGTCCTGCAGATCGGCCTGCCAGTCGATCCTGACAGCGTTACGAATGTGGCCCTTGGCGTAGGCGCTGGTGTCCTCGTCGACCTCGACGAGCACGACACCGGGAGAGTCGAGATTGGCCTCGACCCAGTCGGCATCCACCAGGGCGGCGGAACGGCTCATGGGTGAACCTCCATTGTGGCAGCGGGTAGTAGACGGCGAATCATCAAGTACATCTCGCAGCCGAGGCAGAGACCGAAGGCTGCATTGAGGAACGCGGCGAGGAGGGCCGCCGCCGTCGCCCCGAGGGCGAGCGGCGTGATCCCGGTGAAGAATCCGATCAGCCCCGCGACCGCGAAGACCAGGCCGACCGCCTGCGCGAACCGCGGCGGGCGGGCGTCCTCCGTCTTCTTCGGCGGACTCTTGAAGAGCATCCTGTACGGCGAGCGGCCGGCCACGCCGAGTGCGAACACCACGGCCTGGACGGCGAGCAGCCAGACGCTACCCGTCACCAGGACGAGAGCGAGGACGATTGTGGTGACAGCCGCGCCGAGGCGCAGCACTCTAGGGTCGGCACGCATCGTGGGATGCTCCTGAAGGGTCGGATGGGGGCGGACCTGAATGTCCGCGCGAGACCGTCCTCAGGCAGCGCGACAGAGCGCGGTGGTCACGCGGCAGAAATCAACCGCGCGCCGCTTCGTCAGCAGCTCTGTCGTGGGGTACATGGCGACGACATTACCTGTCGTCTCGCCGTCTGTCACATCTCGTCCGGGTCGTGAGACACGATCGGACCGAGCGCCGCGATCACGTCGGCCTTCCTGGGCTGCCCCGACGCCTTCTTCACGACGTTCCCTGCCCTGTCGAGGACGAGGACGGTCGGCGTCCGCATGATGTCGAGCTCGCGCACCAGGTCGAGCCGCGACTCCGCGTCGATCTCCACGTGCCTGACCCCGGGAACGAGGCCGCTGACATCCTCGAGGACCCGGCGTGTCGCCCTGCACGGCTGGCAGAACGCCGTCGAGAACTGCACGAGGGTGGCGCGCTCGCCCAGCTCCTCGCCGAGCGTGTCGGCCGTGAGCGTCTGCCCTGCTTCGCGCATGCGTCCGTCGCGGCGCAGCTTCACCACCCCGATCACCGTGCCGAGCGCCAGCGTCGCCAGCACCACCCACCAGCCTGTCATCCCCTCGTGCAACCGCGGCGGCGCGGGGATTCTTCCCTACGTGGCTTTGACGCTGACCAGGACCTTGCCGTCGGTGTCCCTGATCTCGAAGGCGCTGATGGACGCCTGGGGCGTGTGACTCTCCACGGCCAAGACGGCCACGCCCTCGTCGTAGTGGTTCTCGGTGACCGTCCACGGCTTGGTCCTCTCGCGCCCGCCGCCCTTCGTCACCACGTACAGCGTGCACTCGGTGCCCGCGGGGACACCGCTGATCTGCACCTGGAGCGGCATGCCCGGCGTCACCGTGACCGTGGCCTCGACCCCGTTCGAGCGGCCGTTGAACGCCCTGCCCTCGGCCTTGAGCGCCATCGGGCCTGTCTCGGAAGGCGTGGGCGCGGCGCTGGCCGACGGAACGTCGGCGGCGACACTGCGGTCCTCCTCCGCGTTCTTGGGCGCCTGCGTGGGCTTGGGCGCCTTCGAGTCCTCGGGCGCCGCGCCCTGGCCCCTCTCCTGGGAGGAGATGACCGCGGCAGGGGCCGCCGACGTCCCCTCCTGCCGGTGAGCGGAGGTCCAGACCGTGCCGCCCACCGCCAGCACCGCGACCGAGGCCGCGACCGCCAGCAGGATCCGCCCGCGCCTGTGGCGCTTCACCCGGTCGTTCAGCAGCCGGTCGAGCACCTCACGAGGAGGGCGTGCGACCAGCTCCACGTCCTTCTCCGACACCTTCGCCAGGAACGAGGACACCCCTTCGAGCTCCATCAGCTCGTCGGTGCACTCCTCGCACGAGGCCAGGTGAACCTCGATCTCGAGCGCCTCCTCGGGGTCGAGCGCCCCGAGCGTGTAGGCGCCGAGCGACAGCCGTACCTCCTCGCACGTCATCACGGCGCCAGCCCCCGCTCTTCCAGGGCGAGCTTCAGCGCCCGCAGCGCGTAGTAGGTCCGTGACTTGACGGTTCCGGCGGGAATGCCGAGCGTCTCCGACGCCTCCTTCACCGATCGCCCCCGATAGTAGACCTCCAGCAGCACCTCGCGATGCTCAGGACGCAGCGCGGCCAGCGCCTCAGCCACCGCCCACGACTCGACCGCCTTCTCGAGCTCGTCGTCGGCGGGGATGACGGCGAGCGCCTCGTCCCCTGTCTCCTGGGGCCTGGCCTTTCTCGCGCGGTGCTGGTCGACGACGAGGTTGCGAGCCACTGTGAACAGCCACGCCCTGATCGGGCGCCCGGAGATCGCCTCGGGATGCCGCCAAGCCCGCAGCAGCGTCTCCTGCACGACATCCTCCGCTCGGCCAGGGTCCCCGGTCAGTCGCAGTACGTAACCGTAGAGCGGCCCCGCGTGCTCATCGAAGAGGGTTCTGACGAGTTCCTCGTCGGCTGTGCCTGCTGGGCTCACCCCCTCATCACGCACGGCACGCCGTACCGGTTCAAAGTCAGCCACGGAGAGGTACGTCACTTGCCTCGGCGGTGATCTCCAGCCCGGCGGGGACGGCCTTCACGGCCGTCACCTTCACGTCGAACGGGAGCTTGCCCTTGAACGGGATCGTGTAGCCGAGCAGGCCCGCGGCCTTGGCCGGGATGCCGTTGACCTTCTCCGGCGTCACCTTGATGCCGCCGTCGACGACCTCGACCCGCATCTCGGCGTCGAACTTCACCTTGGTCAGTCCGAGGTTGACCTCGCCCGAGGCGGTCAGCCTGTCGCCCGTCCCGCCGATCTTCACCCCGCGCGGCGCGAACCTGTCCACGGTGGACCTGGACAGCGTGCCCTGCACGTGCACCCGGCCCGCGACGATCTGCGCCCTGTTCTGGATGACGTCGGCGAGCGGTGCCGTCACGTCGTAGGCGGCTCCCCGCAGGTTCTCCACCTTGACAGTGTTGTAGGTCAGCGTGCCCAGGTCGAAGCGAACCTCCGGATAGCGGCCCGCGATCGCCTGCGTGAGGAACGGAATGCCCTCGATCGTGACGGTCGGCGTGCCCGACAGGTCGGAGGCGGCGGCGATCCTGGTGGCGATGTCGCGCTGGACTCCTGACACCGCCACCCTGTCCACAGCTACGAGAAGGACGATCAGCACGATCAGGAAGACGATCAGCTTGCGCATCGGGCTCCTTCGGGGGCGGTGCCTGGCGCTACCTTATCCTCCGGCAAAGGGGGGAAGGATCTCTACAACGGCCCCTTCGGGCAGGATCACCGAGGAATGCTCCCGTTTGCCGACGGGGTCGCCGTTCACCAGGAATGACGAGCGGCGCACGACTCTGGCGAGCTCCTCCCGATTCACTGTGATTTTCATCATGAGCCGTTCCAGCGTGTCGGCCTCGTAAACCTCCTCGGCCACACCGGCTGCTTCCTTCGCCGCGGCCCAATAGCGAACTTTTCCTGTGGCCATAGCTACCTCACAATCAATTCCGTTCCATTGTGCGGGGTCGTTAACGAAGATGTTTCATGTGCACGCCTGTTCACCAGGTGGACGCGACCTGGACGCTTCATTCACGTGGGTTATCCTCACGTACGACGGGATCCGGGCGACGTAGCCCCCGGATCCCACACGTGTTTGTACGGCACACCACGGTCGAACAGACGCGCGGGCCCTACCCGAGGAGTCGAAATGAGCAACCTGCTCCTGCTGACCAACGCCCTCGAACCGTCTGCCGAGGTGCTGCCTGCGCTGGGCCTTCTGCTGCACTCCGTCCGCGTCGCGCCGGCCGAGGCCGCCGCCCTCATCGACGCGCCACCTGCCGACGCCGTGCTCGTCGACGCCAGGCGCGAGCTCGTCCACGCCAAGAGCCTGTGCAGACTGATCCGCACCACGGGCATCGACTGCCCGCTCCTGGTGATCGTCACCGAGGGCGGCCTCGCGGGCATGACAGCCGAGTGGGGCGTCGACGACGTCGTGCTCGACAGCGCGGGGCCCGCCGAGGTGGAGGCCCGCCTGCGCATGGCCACGGGACGGTTGTCCATGGCCGGGGCCGAGGAGGTGCCCGACGAGATCCGCAGCGGCGACCTGGCAATCGACGAGGCCACCTACACCGCCAGGCTGCGGGGACGCGCCCTTGACCTGACGTTCAAGGAGTTCGAGCTGCTGAAGTACCTCGCGCAGCACCCCGGCAGGGTCTTCACCAGGGCCCAGCTGCTGCAGGAGGTGTGGGGCTACGACTACTTCGGCGGCACGCGGACCGTGGACGTGCACGTGCGGCGCCTGCGCGCGAAACTGGGGCCCGAGTACGAGTCGCTGATCGGGACCGTGCGCAACGTCGGCTACCGCTTCGTGCCCGACAGGGGCGTCGCCGACGCCGACAGCCCCGCCCACGTCTGACCCCTATCCGAGGGTGACGCTCTCCAGGGTCACCAGCCGCATCCCCGCGCCGGTGTGCACGGCTTGGGCGATCTCCACGCAGTCCAGCTCCGCGACCCCGACGGTCAGTCCGGCCCGCTCGTCGCACCAGGCGGCGATCAGGTCCGGCGTCGTCACGGGGCTCGCGAAGTGCGCCAAGCTGACGTACCAGATGTCACGCGCCCAGTTTTCGAAGGCGCCGGACGTTCCCAGCTCGTGCCCGAAACGCTTCTGCAGCGTGACGAGCGTGTCATCGACGGGGACGCCCCAGACCAGCACCCCTCCGTGGTGCGGGCTCACCCCGCGCAGCTCCACCCTGACGGGCGGGAGGTCGCGGGCCGCCGCCGCGAGGGCCGCTCCGTAGACGCGCCGCTCGGCGACCTCCCGCCGGTACGGCTCGAGCGAGCGCAGCGTCACGTGCAGCGCGTCCGTGCCGTGGATCCAGTGGCCCTCACCGACCACGGGCGCGAGCTCGGCCGCCAGCTCGGCCAGCCGTTCCAGCATCGGGCCCGAGGGCCTGAGCACGGCCGCCGCGCCCCATCGCCTGGAGCCCTCTACAGGGGGGCGGTCGAACGTGGTCCCGCCGCCGAGCAGCACCGACCGGCCCTGCGCGGCGAACGCCGCGAAGCTCCGCATCAGTCGCGCAGGTCGGATTCGAGGAGGCCCATGATGATCGTGTCGTACCACTTGCCGTCGCGGCGGAAGGCCTCGCGGGCTCTGCCCTCCTCGACGAAGCCGACCTTCTCGTAGACCCGCCGTGCCCCGGTGTTCGCCTCCACCACCCACAGCGTGATCCGGTGCAGGCGCATCTTGTCGAACCCGTACCTGCAGATCAGCCGCATGGCCTCGGTGGCGTAGCCGCGGCCCCATGTGTCCTTCTCGCCGAGGTAGATGTCGAGCTCGGCGTGCCCGGTCTCCGGTTCGGCGCCGCCGAGCCGTACCAGCCCGATCAGCCTGCCCTCGTCGAGGGTCTCCACCCCGAGCAGCACGTTCTCGTAGGAGTTGCGGTCACGGTCCTCGTGACGGGAGACGGTCTGGGCGAGGGACTCGGGGTAGCCGTCGTTCAGCCAGCGCATCACCTCAGGGTCGCTGTTCCACCGCCAGAGCGCCTCGGCGTCACCGGGTTCCATGGCGCGCAGTCGGATGCGGGTTCCGTTGAGCATGGTGGTAGACGATCAGGTCGGACCAAGGGCCCGCAACCGAATAGATCGGGCGGGCCCTTGGCACAGGTGAGGGTCAGTCCACGACCGTGATGCGGTTGGTCGCGGGCGGGGCGACGGGGCTGTGCCTGCCCAGGTAGTCGACGAAGGCGTCGATGTCCAGCGGGCCGCTCCACAGGTCCGTACCGTTCTTGAACTCGGCGAAGGCGTCACCGCCGCCGACGAGGAAGTTGTTCACCGCGACACGGATCGACTGGCTGTCGGTCACCGCGACGCCGTCGATCTTCATGTTCGACACCTTCGAGCCCCACGCGGCGCTCTTGCTGTAGGTGTAGGTGAAGTTCGCCGACGGCTGGAGGATCTTGGTGAACGCCTGGTTGTTGGGCCCGCCGACGAACTGCTGCTCCAGAGCGGTCTTGAGCTGGGCGCCGGTCAGTGTGATCACCTGGGTGAGGTTGTTGAACGGCTGGACGGTGAACGCCTCGCCGTACGTCACCACCCCGTCGCCCTCGCCCGCGGGCGAGCTCGGGTAGTTGAGGGGCGCGCGCACGCCGCCCGGGTTCATGAACGCGATCTGCGCGTTGCCGCCGGTCTTGGTGGCCTCGAGCTGGCTGTCGGCGATCAGGTTGCCGAGCGGCAGCTCGCCTGAGGGAGCGGCGATGGTGCCGATCTCCGAGATGATCGTGCCGACCTGCTTGTTCGCGATCGCCGCGCTGGCGTCCTTCCACTTCTTCACCGTGGCCGCGACCTCCGCGTCCTCGGCGACGTCGCGGGTGACGACGTGGTTGCCCGCCACGACGGAGGAACGGACGACGTCACCCGAACGCCTGTCGACCTGGAAGTCGATCTGGGTGACCACGCGGCCGAAGGAGGAGCCCTGCGTGTAGACGCGCGGCTGCCCCGCCGGGTCGTTGGCCTTGCAGATGTAGGCCTGGTGGGAGTGACCGCTCACGATCATGTCGATCTGCGGGTCGAGGCCGTTGGCGATGCGCGAGCCGTTGCCGGGGGTGACCGAGCAGGCGCTCGGGTCCTGGTTCGGGGTGATCTGGTCGCCCTCGTGCACGAGCACGACCTGCGCCTTGACACCGCCGCGCGCCAGCAGCCTGGACACCTTGTTGGCCGCGGCGACCTCTTCGGTGAACTTCAGCCCCTGGATGCCGCTGGAGGAGACGATGGTCGGGGTCGTGGCCGTCACCAGCCCGATGAAGCCGACCTTGACGCCGTTGATCCGCTTGATGAAGAACGGCGGCAGGGCGTACTTGTCGTTGCTCTCCTTCAGCACGTTCGCGCCGAGGAAGTCGAAGTCGGTTCCGCGCCACTTGCCGTCGGGAGAGCAGCCGTCGACCGGGTGGCAACCGCCCTTCATCAGCCGCCGCAGCTCGGTGTAGCCCTCGTCGAACTCGTGGTTGCCCGCGGAGGAGGCCTTCAGCCCCATCTGGCCGAGCACCTGGAGGGTCGGTTCGTCGTGGTAGGCGGCCGAGATCAGCGGCGAGGCGCCGATCAGGTCACCGGCCGCCACCAGCATGGTGTTGCGGTCGGAGCGCTGCTTGACGTGCGTGGCCAGGTAGGCGGCGCCTCCTGCGATGGAGTACTTGCCGCCGACGACGCCCGTCAGCTTGCCGTCGGCGTCGACCAGCGGCCCGTTGGGGTCGAGGATGCGGCTGCTGGACCCGCTCGGCGGCTCGAGGTTGCCGTGGAGGTCGTTGATCGTCAGCAGGCGGACGGGAACCGTCCGCTCGGGCCTGGCCGCGTCGGCGGGCCCCGCCACGAGCGCTAACCCGCCCAGGCCGATGGCCCCCGCGACGACGAGCGGGAGGAAAGAGCGAGAGGTCATGCCTGCAGACGTTACGGCGGCAAACTATGCAGCAGACGTCTGAAAGGTAACGATTCATCGGACCCCCGCATGGCGTTATTTGCCAGTCGGCAGCCTAGAGTTCGATCTATGACAGTGCGCGTGGTCGAGCGGGGACGGCTCGATGACCAGGAAATAGCCGGTGTGTTGGGGGTCGTTGAAGCGGCGACCGACGTTGACGGGGTCCGCCCGCTCAACGAGCACGTGATGCTGCACCTGCGCTACGGCGGTGACGAGCGGGCGCGCTCGCTGCTGCTCTACGCGGGCGACGCGCTGGTCGGCTACGCGCACGTGGACCCGACGGACGAGGTCGAGGGGCCGAGCGGCGAGCTGGTCGTCCATCCGGCGTTCCGCCGCAAGGGGTACGGCAGGACGTTGCTGCGTGCCGTACTGGATGCCGGGGACGGACGGCTGCGGCTGTGGGCCCACGGCGACCACACGGGAGCGGCGGCCCTGGCGGCCTCGCTCGGGTTCGAGCGGGTGCGGTCGCTGTGGCAGATGCGCCGCTCCCTGTTCGCGCCCCTTTCCGCCCTCTCCCTGCCCGAGGGGGTACGGCTGCGCACGTTCGTACGGGGCGAGGACGAGGAGGCGTGGCTCAAGGTGAACGCCGCCGCGTTCGCGCACCACCCCGAGCAGGGCTCGTGGACGCTGGAGGACGTACGGCGGCGCGAGTCCGAGCCCTGGTTCGACCCGTCCGGATTTTTCCTAGCTTTTCGTGATTCGCGACTGGTGGGCTTCCACTGGACCAAGATCCACGGATCCTCCTCGGAGGACCACGGCCACGAACCGCTCGGCGAGGTCTACGTCGTGGGCGTGGACCCCTCCCAGCAGGGCACCGGGCTGGGCAAGGCGCTCACCCTCGCCGGCCTGCGCCACCTGCGCTCGCGTGGCCTCGCCCAGGCAATGCTCTACGTGGACGAGGCCAACACGGCGGCCATCAGGCTGTACGAGTCCCTCGGGTTCAACCGGTGGGACGTCGACGTGATGTACGCGGCTACTACTCGATGAGGGCGTGAAGGCCGAAGTACGACAGCGCCGCCACCAGTGCCGCCGCGGGGATCGTGAGAACCCAGGCGGTCACGATGTTGCCCGCCACGCCCCACCTCACGGCCGACAGCCGCTTGGTGGCGCCCACACCCATGATCGCGCTGGTGATCGTGTGTGTGGTGGAGATGGGGGCGCCGAAACCGATCGCCGCGACGTACAGAACCGTGGCGGCGGCGGACTCGGCCGCGAAACCCTGCGGCGGGTCGAGGGCGATGATCCTGCGGCCCAGCGTGCGCATGATGCGCCAGCCGCCGGCGTACGTCCCCAGAGAGATCGCGCCGGCCGCGGACAGGATGACCCACTGCGGGATCGGGTCCGCGGGACCCGCGTAGCCTCCGACCACCAGCGCCAGGAAGATCACACCCATGGTCTTCTGCGCGTCCTGCAGGCCGTGCCCGAGCGCCATCGCGGCGGCCGAGACGGTCTGCGCGTAACGGAAGCCCCTGTTGGTGCGTCCCGGTTGCGCGTTGCGGAAGATCCAGTAGATTGCGATCATGATCGCGGCGGCGAGGGAGAAGCCGACCAGGGGCGACAGGATCATCGGAATGACGACCTTGTCCACGACCCCGTTCCAGTGCACCACGCTGGCCGAAGCCAGCGCTGCCCCGACCAGGCCGCCGATGAGAGCGTGACTGGAGGAGGACGGCAGCCCGAAGTACCAGGTGACGAGATTCCAGGCAATGGCGCCGATCAACGCGGCTCCCACCACGACCAGGCCGTGGGTGCCGCCAGGAGCGTCGATGATTCCCTTGCCTACCGTCTGCGCGACCTGGGTACCCAGGTGCGCGCCGATGAAGTTCATCGCCGCGGCCAGGAACAGCGCCGCGCGCGGGGTCAGCGCGCGGGTCGAGACCGAGGTCGCGATGGCGTTCGCCGCGTCGTGGAAGCCATTGGTGTAGTCGAAGACCAGTGACACGACCACCACGCCGATGACGAGGGCGAGCGTGAGGTCCACTTAGCTTTCCTTGACCGCGATCGACTCGACCGTGTTCGCCACGTGCTCGAACGCGTCCGCGGCCTCCTCGAGCCGGTCGATGACCTCTTTCATCTTCATGACGGTGAGCGCGTCGTACTCCCCGCTGAAGAGCTTGGCCAGCAGCTTCCTGTAGACCTGGTCACCCTGGTTCTCCAGGCGGTTGACCTCGATCCAGTACTCGTTGAGATTCTTCATCGAGCGTAGCCGCGGCATGGCCTCCGCCGTCAGCTCCGCCGCCCGCTCCAGCACCTCCACCTGACGGACGACGTCCTTCGGCAGGTGATCGATCTTGTAAAGGACGATGAGGTCGGATGCCTCTTCCATGGCGTCCATCACGTCGTCGAGGTTCGAGGCGAGGCGGTAGATGTCCTCACGGTCGAAAGGCGTGATGAAGCTCTCATTCAGCCGGTTCATGATCGCGTGAGTGCGATCGTCGCCGGCGTGCTCGCAGGCGCGCATCTTCTCGGCCAGCGCTTCCCTGTCCGAGCCATCGCTGATGATCTCCACCAGCAAACGCGATGCCGTGACCAGGTTGTTCGCGGAGTCCGCGAACAGGTCGTAGTAGCTGTCCTCACGAGGCGTGAGACGCAGGCGCACGTCGTTCTCCAGATGTGCGGGGATGGTCCGCAGAGAAGGGTACGGGTTACCAGCGGAAATGCGAACTTCATGGTGCGCACACCCACTCTTCTCCCTCTCGCTACCCGCCGTATGATCTGCGACACCGAGTTCGAGGGTACTTTGGGGCCTATTTTCCTCGTGACCGTTTTGCCGTGGGTAGCGGCCTTTCGCGGGGTGGGACCCGGCTCGTGGGCACGCTGGTCAGCACCCTTGGGTTGCGTTGGTAGATTTTCGGACCGCCGCCCCGAATCTCGGCCGCAAGACCCGCCGGCCACCCCCGCCGAGGGCTCGCCCTCCCACCACGGGTCACGACCCTCGGACCACGGCCATCGCAACGCCGAGGACTCCCCACCCCACGACCCACGGATCCCGCGACACCCCGGCCAGGGAGTCGCCGGCGCGCGTCCCCGGCTCTCGCTCCACGGCCTCCACGACACCCGGCCGCCGATCGTGCCACGCCGGCCGCTTTCGCCTGTGCGAACGAAGGCACCCATTCCCTCACGTTCCTCACGGAGGGACGGCCGCTCCACTCGAACGGAGGTCGGCACACACTCCTCCCCCGGCTACGCGAACGACCGCGGCCGCCGACGGACGGCCGCGGCCGACACAAGCGTCGCCCCCGCCCCGCAGGTTCAGGTGCGCAAAGAACGCGCCGCGGTCAGATCGCCGTCCTGTGAAAGTTCCTGAACGAGCGCGAGGGCGTCGGCCCACGCTGCCCCTGGTAGCGGGAGCCGTACTTCGCCGAGCCGTACGGATGCTCCGCCGGCGAACTCAACCGGAACATGCACAACTGCCCGATCTTCATCCCCGGCCACAGCTTGATCGGCAACGTGGCCACATTGGACAACTCCAACGTCACGTGACCCGAGAACCCGGGATCGATGAACCCCGCCGTCGAATGCGTCAGCAACCCCAGCCTGCCCAGCGAGCTCTTCCCCTCCAACCGGCTCGCCAGATCATCGGGCAGCGTGATCACCTCGTACGTGCTGGCCAGCACGAACTCCCCCGGGTGCAGGATGAACGGCTCATCCCCCTCAGGCTCCACCTGCCGGGTAAGATCAGGCTGCTCCACAGCGGGATCGATGTGCGGGTACCGGTGGTTCTCGAACACCCTGAAATACCGGTCGAGCCGTACGTCGATGCTGGACGGTTGGATCATCTCCTTGTCGAACGGGTCGAGCTTGACACGCCCGGACTCGATCTCGGCACGGATGTCTCTGTCAGAAAGCAGCACGCTGAGCAACTTACCGTGTGCCACGGGACACTCGGTGGGCTCGGGGTTGCTGAAGTGCGCCGGATTTCCGCTACAGTGGTGGGCGCGGCTCCGGCCGATGCGGGTGTAGTTCAATGGCAGAACATCAGCTTCCCAAGCTGACAGCGCGGGTTCGATTCCCGTCACCCGCTCCACTCCCATGTACGGCCTGACCAGGCGTGGATTCCCGCTCTTGAGGTTTGATCTTGTCAGGGGATGATGCGATAGCCGGGCCGTCAGCGCCTGTTCAGTCCCCGAAGCACCGGCAACCCCGCGCCGGAGTCGAGCACGAGGCGGTCGCCCAGCGGCCGCGCGAGCGTGACGGTGATCGTGGCTGTCTTGAGTATCGCCGGGCACACCTCAGCGGAATCGGATCTTCTCTGGTCCACATCGACCACCACCACCTGGTCCGTTTCGTAAGCATGTGCCCCGTGAATGGTGTCGCAGGCGCCGTAGCCGTACCGGAGAAGCAACTCGTCGGGCTTGCCGACGACAAGGTCGAACGCCATCACCTCTTCGACGTCCCCCTGCACCCGCTTAGGACGGGCGGCGACGGCCGAGGGGTCGACCGCCACGTGAACCTTCTTCTGCTCGACCCCCTTGACGGTGAACATCCAGGCGGGCACCCGGACCATGCCACGGCTGGTCTTCAGTGACACCTCACCCAACTCGACTCCGGACACCCGGAGCGGACGGCACTTCTTGGCCGGGCACTCGTCCTCGATGAGGTCGGCCGGCTCGCTGAACTCCGCGTACGCGGCAGCCGCCGTGACGAGCGGCACCTGCGAGACCGAGCCGTCCGGCCATCGCACAGCCCCGCGGACCGGGGAGTCCACGGGCAGCTTGGCCGCCAAATGCCAGGCGCCATTGTGGTCACTCCTGTTCACCCAGGCCGGAATATCGCCCACGCGGCCCCACCCCTGCGGATTTAGTACTTCCAGCGCAACGAACCCTTCGCGCCAAGCGCGGTCGTCGGCCGATCCCTGCCAGCGTGTCGCCACCTCACGGGCACGATCCTCGAACCCGCCGCGCGCAACGCGAACATCCCCACCGCAGGAGGACAGGAGCAGCACCATGCACAACCACACGACCGAACTTCGCACGAGACCTCCGCAGCGATACGCGTCCTGCGATCAAAAGGTTTGATGTACTACGCGTGCCAGATCCATGCCAGAACAACCGGGACAACGTCCCTGGACATCACATCTAGCCGTACTGACCACAGAGACATCCGATCTGCCTAAGTCGTCAAGCTGCGGCTGCTTCGCGTGGGCGGAAGGCAACGTTCTCGTTGTAGGGCACGCCCTTCTGGAGGCAGTGGTGCAGGCAGCCGAGCATGCGGTTGAAGGTGTTGCACAGGGCGCTGGAGTGCCGGTCGCCTTGGGCGCGTCGGTGGTCGTAGTGAGCGCGGGGGCCAGGTGCTCGTAGGGAAGCGAAGGCCCAGACGTAGCCGGCGGCCGCCAGGCGCTGGTTTTTCACCTTGCGATGGTGGACGACCAGGCTTTTGCCTGAGGCGCGGGTGATCGGCGCCGATCCGGCGTAGGCCTTCAGCGCGCGGGCGTCGATGAAGCGGGTGCGGTCGTCGCCGAGCTCGGCGAGCACGCGGGCGCCGGTCAGTTCGGCCAGACCCGGGAAGCCGGTGATGATCGCAGCGTCCGGGTGCTGGGAGAAGGCCTCGCTGGTGGCCTCGGCGAGTTCGTCGGCGGCGCGGCAGGCCGCGTCCAGCTGCAGCAGGATGGCCTGGGCTTGGCGGCCGAGGGCTTCCTCGACGAGGGGAAGCTGGCGAAGGTGTTGTTCGCGGAAGTGGGCCTGAAGCTTGTCGGCCCACGCCTCGACGTTGCGCTGTCGGCCGGCGGCGCGCAGAAGTGCCTGGAGGCTGCGCCTGGTGAGCTTGGCGGCTGCGGCCGGTGTGGGTGCCGCCTGGAGAACGGCACGGGCCTCGCGGGAGGTCAGACCGATGTTCTTGACCTGGAAGGCCTTCAGCGCCGCAGGGAAGTACTCGCGCAGCAGAGAACGCAGCTGGTTGGACAGCTGCTGGCGATTCCAGAC
>NZ_JBEZDO010000042.1:0-77607 GCF_040648355.1 Nonomuraea sp. NPDC049152
AGCTACCTCGCCGGCCTCCATCTGCGCGCCTCAATGATCTGGGTCAAGCACCTCACCCGGACCACCACTTGATCACGACTCGATACGCGCCCTAGCGCTAGCACCCATCTTGGGCTCAGTCGTGCGGTCATGTGCTGCCCGTGCGGGGCCGATCAGGCCACGTGCTTGTCTCGATCGCGTGCGGTGCGACGCGCTGTGGCGATGCGTTGGCGGGCGAGTTCGGCCCAGAAGGGCTCTCCGTTGCGGAGGCCGCTCCCGGCATAGCGCCACTCGGCGACCGTGAGGGTCTTGTCTGGGTCGGGGTCGGGGAGGCCGAGGAGGATGCGGGCTTGCTCGGCGCGATAGTCCGCTCGTACCTGCCGGAGGTCTCCGAGGGTGATCGAGTAGTGGCGTGACTTGGTGGAGAAGTGGCCCCGATAGCCGAGCATGTGGGACCACTGCCGAAGCAGCAGCTCTCGGTACGGAGGAAGGTCGGCCAGGCTGAAACACGTGTAGATCATGCGACGGGCATGCTCGGACACCTTCAGCCGCGCGATCTCCCACGGCTGCCGGATCGGGCGGTCGACGGTTCCGGCCGACTCGGCACCCTTGGTGGCGTACTTGGCCACGTACGCTGCCACCCGCTGATCGCTCACGCCGTCCAGGTCGGGCGAGACGTACACCGGTCGGACGTCGAGCTGATCACCCCAGCGAACGGTCAGCGACGGTCCGTCCGTCACTCGGACGGCACTCTGTTGAGCGGCCTGGCGTAACGCCCGGTCGAGCAGCTCGACCGAGACCCCGTCCGGTGGACGGTCGGTTGGTCCGTCCGGTCCGTCGAGCCGGATCACCGCGTGGAAGTGGACCAGGCCGCGTGCTTGGTATTCGGCGACCTTGGCGTACGACAGCCGGACCGTCCGGCGCAGTGCGGCGCGGGTGACGCCGAGCAGGCGAGCCAGGACGGACGGCATGGTCTTGGTGAACTCTCGCCACAGCGCGCCCGCGTGCGCGTTCCACAGCACGGCCCCGATGTAGTCGTAGCAGTCCACACACAGCGGTTGTCCGACCTGTGGATCATCGCGGTCATGCTTCCGCCCGCACCCCTCGGGCCGTCCGTGTGGGCAGACGGGATGGTCACGGCGGGGACGGCATGGCCGCGTCTTGCCTGCTTGCTCGCGGTGGGCGTGGACCGCGCCGAAGGACGGGGCGGTGAAGGTGGCGAACACGCGCGGATGCCCGCTGACCTCCTCGGGGACGCCCTTGCCGCCGCGCAGTCCGGAGATGATCAGGTGGTAGGTGTCGTCCTTGTAGACCGCCGAGCAGGCTGGACACCGGGACGCACGTCGGTTGCCGCACGCCGTGAGCAGGAACCCGGTCGGCTCGTCCGCGGTGCGATACACGTCCAGGACCTCGCCCGTCCGGCTGTCCAGGGTGAGCCTTTCGCCGTGTAGCCGGACGGGCTGAGCGCATCCGCCGGTGGCGTACACCATGCGTTGCCAGCGGGCGAAGTCCGGCATGGCCGCGCGCTCCATCGCGGCCACCATGTCGGCGGAGAAGGTAGGGGACACGGTCACGCGGCCTCCTTGCCTGATGTGTCGTCGGGCAGGGAGGCGGGGGCGACGCAGACGCCGAGGACCGTGGCGATGCGCTGCCATTTCTCCTCCGACCAGCGAGGAGATCGAGCGGCTTGTTGCCTGCCCCACTCCTGGGCAGACAGGGGGGTTTCAGGGTTCAGGTGGCCTCCTTCCCTCGTGGGTGGAGCCACCGCCGCACCTGACGTCCACGACGGAGCGCACGCCGTCAGGGCAGCCTGAAGACAGCTGTTGGCGGGTGGAGCGCAGCAGCGAGAAAGATCAGTGATGGAGTGCGGCGAGAGTGTGAATGGCGCGCTCTGTGTGGACACCTACCGCCGGGCCGGGGCCCTCCGACGGATCATCGGTGGTCGAGAAGTGATGGTGTGCCCGGGCTCGTGTATGCGCCTGAGGTGATTCGCCGAGATACTCGCTGTGTCGTGCCGTGGGTGGGTCGGTAGCTTCTTGCGTAGATCGGTTGTACCACTACGAGGACGTGTTCACTCGGACCGAAGTTCCCGCCTCAGCGGACGCAAGGACGTCCCTCGGCGTCCGGCTGCATACGGCTGCGTCCCGTGGCGTCCGGCTGCCTACGGCTGCATAGGTGTGAAAGCAAGGAGGCTGTCACCCTGAGGTAAGGATGACAGCCTCGCAGGCGAGCGGAAGACGTCTTGGACGTCCTACCGATCAGCCCTCTTTCCAGATGGGATCAAGCCGATCTGGATCGAAGACCTTGTTGCCCTTGCCAGCCGGGTAAACGATCACTGCGTGAAGCGCCTCACGGATGTAAGCGCGCTTCCGCGAAACGGGGAGTCCGCCTTCCGCTTCGGGCAGGTACCAACGCCGCCGGATCTCGGCTACGTCTGTGTTGGCGCGCACCTGCCGGATCTCAGCGGAAGCGGTGATGCTGGCCTCTTCCGCTCGAAGCCGTGCTTTCTCCTTCTCCAAGCCCGGGATGAGGTTGAAGAACAGCTCGTTGCCGATGTTCTTGGCGTTCCACTGACGAGTCAGCTCGTCTATCCGCTCCTGCACATCCTTCAGATCCGCCTCACCGCTCCATTGGGTCTGCTGGGCTGCAGCGCTGAACGACCTCTCTTCCAGCTTCGCCAGCACGGCTTCCGATATGTACTCATCGACCTTGTCGCCGCGTCGAGACACCCCGCCGCAACCACCCTCCGACTTGCTCGGGCAGCAGTACGTGTGATGTCCCGCGTTCTTCTGGCGGTTGGACCGGAGCGGGGTGTTGCAGAGCCTTCCGTCCGGAAGCGTGGCACCGCAGCGCAGGATGCCCGCCAGCAGATAGGTGGGGTCTCGGTAGTCCGCCGCGTGCGGTTTCACGATCTTCATGTCTCGTCCGACGAAGTACCCCTTGCGGCTGTCGAACACGGCCCGGATCGCGGTCCACTCGTCGATGGTGATGATCGGCGTCCACTGACCTCGGATCGGCTCGCCGTCCGGGTCGCGCACGAGTTCACCGCCGATCTCGCGTAGCCCGCAGATGCGGGGGTTGCAGAGCGCCACCTTCAGGGAGTTCACGGACCACTGGTTGCCGAGCGAGGTCTTGACGCCCTTCTCCTGCCATTCCCGCACGATGGAGTGAACGGAACGGCCGCCGAGGAAGTCCCTGGCCGCCTGGCTCAGCAGAGCGGCTTCCTTCTCCTCCAGGGCGAGGCGATCCGGCTTCCAGCCGAAGGGGCGAGGCCCGCCCGCTGGTGTTCCCTTCTCGGCGCGGGACCGGTGCGAGCGCCGCATCCTGCGCTGCATCTTGCGGACCTCCATCTTGGAGATGACCGCGCCGAAGAGGCCCATGCTCTCCACGTCCTCGCTGTACAGGTCCTGGCGGCCCTGAGCGTCGGCGAACACCCTCCCGTCCTGGTAGGTGATCGCTTCGACGAAGCGCTCGTAGTCGCCGGGGCGGCGGGCGAGCCGGTCCGCCGCGACGATGACCACGCCCTGAACGAGCGTGCCGTTCAGCAGTTTGCCCGCCCGCAGCGCGCGTAGCATCGCCTCGAAGTCGTCCCGGACGATGTCCGCTTTCGCTGCCGACCGGTCGTTGTCGGTGAACTCGTACACGACAGTCCAGCCGTACTTGGCGGCCGTCCGCCGGTTGACCTTGTGCTGATCCTGCACTCCGTGCTCGTCGCGCCGGACGTCGGCCGAGATACGGGCGTAGGAGACGACAGGAATGGGGGATGCTGTCGGCGTCATGGTCAACATCTAGCATGAAGTGCACGACTACAACCTCCTCTACAGAGAGGAGGAGCGGGAGATGCTGCCGCTCTGCGCCGACCAGGGCGTCGGGGTGATCCCGTGGAGCCCGCTGGCGCGCGGCACGCTGGCCCGCGCGGGCTCGGCCTCCTCCGACACCGCGCGCAGCGGCTCGGACGGCAGGATCGACTACCTGTACGACCCGGACAACGACCGGCTCGTCCTGGAGCGGGTGGCCGAGGTGGCCCGCGACCGTGAGCTGCCTGCCGCGCAGGTGGCGCTGGCGTGGCTGCTGCGGCAGCCGGGGGTGACTGCCCCGATCGTCGGCGCGACCAAGGACCGGCACGTGGACGACGCGGTGGCGGCGGTGTCCGTGGACCTCAGCGAGAAGGAGCTCGCCTTCCTCGCCGAGCCGTACCGCCCGCGCGAGGTGCGTTTCTGACCGTCGGGTGTACGGCACGCCGGGCAGGGGCCACCCTGGTCCGCCGGTGACCGCCCGTCCATCACGCGTGCTCCAGCGGGACTGCGGCGGGCCGCCGTCACGTCGCACGCGCCGGACGGATGCGGGAGCCGGGCCGTCAGGGGGGTACGGCCCGGCTCGCGCGGTGGCGGCGGCGTGGGCGAGGGGGGACGCCCACGCAGCCCGTCTACGGGGTCAGGACCTTCGCCGAGGAGGCGGTCCAGAACAGCGCCCTGGCCACCTGCGGGAACAGTCCCTTGGGGTGGTTGCGGAACATCGGCTCGGTGCCGAAGAGCACCACGGCCGCGCCGCGCTCGTCCCTGCCGCTGACCACGGCCGCCTGGCCCCTGGCGGCCTCGGGACCGCCGGTGCCGTCGGGGTTGGCCCGCCAGTGGCCCGAGACCAGCGGCCCTTCGGTGGCGTAGGACTGCTCCACCTTCACCTCGGGACCGAGCGCGGTGAACCAGCGCGGCGAGTACACGAACGAGTGCGCTGGCGAGGCCGTGCCGACGGGGCCGGTGGTGGACGACACCCTGACCACGCCGTTGGCGTCGCCGCGGCCCGCCACCGCGGTGGCGGTCAGCAGCCCGGCCGCGGCGTTGAAGCTCGCGCCGGTGCCGCCGCGGGTGACGACGCCGCCCTTGGCCATGAACGCCTCGATCGCCGTCTTGGCCGTGGGGTTGAGCGCCCCGAACGACAGCCCGCTGGAGACGAACAGGACGTCGGTGCCGCTCCAGTCGAAGCCCGCGTTCAGCACGGCGGTCGAGACGGGGGTGACGGCGAAGCCCAGCTCGCGCAGCGTGAACAGCTCGTCGGCGGAGACAGCCGCGGCGATCCGCACGCCGGCCAGCGGGGTGCCCGAGGTCTGCCCGGCCCTGGTGAACGGCACGCCGTACCGGTCGGCGACGGTGCCGGCGGCCGCGCGCGCCGAGGCGGGCACGATGGCGGCGCCGTCGGCGGCCAGTGTGACGGCCACGCCCTGGCCGAGCAGGTCGTTGAGCGCCCGCACCGCCTTGGCGTCGTCCAGTTTGAGCGCGAGAGGCCCGCCGCCGTGCGGGACCGAGCCGGTGGGCGAGGCGGCCTTGACCGGCACGGCCGCCACGTGGAATCGGCGGTCGGTGACCGGATCGGCCGTCGCGCCCCACAGCAGGCCGTGGCTCCATCCGGAGATGTCGTACATCGCGTCGACCCGCTGGCTGATGTCGGCCCCGGGCTCCAGCATGACGTTGGCCATGCCGCGCTTGGGCTGGCGCATGTCGACCACGTAGGTGCCCGCGGGGTAGGTCCTGCCGCCGGCGCGGAACGGCAGGACCGCCTTGCCGACCTTCACGTCGTTGGCGATGAGGTGGTCGACCAGGCGGGCGGCCGAGGGGCCCGCGGCCGGGATGGCGTAGGCGCGAGGGTAGGTGGTGTTGTAGACGTCCTCGGGGCCGAAGCCCGGCACGATGCCGAGCGGCACCTGCTTGGACGGCTCGCCCGCCGCTCCGCGCCTGAACATCTCGGCCTGGTCGCCGACCAGCCTCTCCCTGTTGTTCTGGACGAAGGTGTAGGTGGCCCTGATCGCGGCCGAGGCGATGTCGACGTTGATGCGGCTGCGGCGTTGCAGCTCGGCCACGGGCTGCGTGGTGTAGTCGCTGCCGTTGACCCGCATCGGGAACTCGATGGTGTGCGAGGCGACCGCGCCGTGGAAGGGGGCGTACTGCGGGGTGAAGATCGGCGGCCAGTCGTCCCAGCCCTCGGCGGAGTCGCGGAAGGGGATCTGCGGCGGGAACGTGCCGTCCTTCTCGGGGGTGTAGCCCAGCGCGAGGATGGCCTTCTCGATGCCGAGCGCGTTCGCGTAGGCGTTCCTGATGAACAGGTCGTACTCGTAGTTGGCGCCGTGCGGCGGGGTGGTCGGCTCGACCAGGGTGCCGTTGACGTAGCCGTGCAGGTCGATCATGACCACCGGCTGGTTGTCGATCATGATCTGGCGCATCGCCCGCGTCTCAGGTTGGGAGGCGGTGACGAAGTCGCGGTTGAGGTCGAAGCCGTTGCCGTTGGGCCGCTGGCCGAGCACGCGGCCGTCGGGGTTGGCGGTGATGTTGAAGTACAGGCGGGTGTGCGCGAGCAGGTCCTTGATCTGGGGCGAGGTGCTGGTGGCCAGCTCCTCGATGACGCGCAGGTTGGCGTCGGTCCCCTCCCACTCGTTGCCGTGGATGTTGCCGTTGACGAAGACCGGCGCCTTGTAGTGCCTGGCCTGGACGGCACGACCGCTCTCGATCTGCTGACGCAGCTGCTCCTGCCTGCGCGTCTCCGCGGCGCTCTCCGGGGCGGTGACCGTCACCAGGTACATGTCGCGTCCGCCCGCCGAACGGCCTACGACCTCGGCGCTGACCCTGTCGCCGACGGCCTGGAGCTGGTTGAGCTTGGCGGCGATGGCGTGGTGCGGGATGAGACCGAGCTTGATGGAGGCGTCCGCGGGGTTCTCCGGCGGGATGGGGAGCGTGGTCGTGCGCGGGTAGCCGCGGCCGTGGTCGGAATGCCACGACAGCTCGGCCTCGCGCAGGGTCTTGGCCGTGGACTCCGCCAGTCCGGCGGCCTCCTCGTTGCGGTCGGCGCCGTTGCCGAAGTCCCTGACGGGAGGCACGGGGTCGGCGGTGGCCGTACCGGGGGGAAGGAGCAGAACGGACAGCAGAGGGATCAGAACACGTAAGCGCACGGAGTTCCTCCAGAAGGTTCAGTTCCGTTAGTACTGATCGCACCTGACCTGACACAAGGGGCGACATTCAATTCAGGCCGATCCGTGATCTGGAAGTGTCAGAGCGTTCCCCTACGCTGGGCCCCATGGCACGGGCTAACGACGAGGCGGCAGCCGCCCTTCAGGAATATTCGGAGCTGTTCGCGCTCACCGGCGGCGACGCCTTCAGGGTGCGCAGCTACCAGAAGGCGGCCAAGGCGATCGCCGGGTTCCCCGAGGACATCTCGCAGGTCGACGTGCGCAAGGTGCCCGGGGTGGGCGAGGCGATCGCGCTGAAGATGGAGGAGTTCCTGCAGCGCGGTAGCTTCAGACAGCTCGACGCGCTGCGCGGCAGGGTGCCCGACGGCGTGCGGCGGCTGACCAGGGTGCCGACGCTCGGGCCGAAGACGGCGATCATGCTGTTCGAGGAGTTCGGCATCGACTCGCCCGCCGCGCTCGCCGAGGCGATCGGCGCGGGACGGCTCGACGGCGTCAAGGGGCTGGGCCCCAAGACGCTCGCCAACCTGGTGAAGGGCGTCGAGCAGCTGGAGCAGGCGGGCAGGCGGGTCCACATCGGGGTGGCGATGTCGCTGGCCGAGACCGTCATGGCGTCCCTGAGCGCCGAGCGGCTCGCGTACGCGGGGTCGCTGCGGCGGATGAAGGACACGATCGGCGACATCGACATCCTGGCCGTGGCGCCTGAATCGATCATGGAGGAGTTCAGGGCGCAGCCGTACGTCGCCGAGGTGATCGCGGCCGGGGAGAAGAAGACCTCGGTGCGCACGACCAGCGGCATCCAGATCGACCTGCGCAGGGTGCCCGCCGAGGCGTGGGGGGCCGCGCAGATCTACTTCACCGGCTCCAAGGAGCACAACGTCACCATCCGCGAGATGGCGGTGAAGAAGGGCTGGAAGCTGTCGGAGTACGGCCTGTTCGAGGGCGAGCGGCTGATCGCCTCGCAGACCGAGGAGGAGATCTACGCCGCGCTCGGCATGCAGTGGGTGCCGCCGACCATGCGCGAGGACGGCGGCGAGGTGCGCGCGGCGCTGCGCGGCGAGCTGCCCGTTCTGGTCACCCTCGACGATCTCAAGGGTGACCTGCACACCCACACCAACCTCACCGACGGCATCGCCTCCCTGGAGGAGATGGTCGCGGCGGGCCACGCGCTCGGCTACGCCTACTACGCGGTCACCGACCACGCGCCCGACCTGGCCATGCAGCGGATGACGCTCGACAAGGCCATCGAGCAGCGCGGCGCCCTGCGGGAGCTGCAGCGCGACTACCCCGGCATGCGGCTGCTGCACGGCACCGAGCTCAACATCGCCCCGGACGGCTCGGTCGACTGGCCGGGCGAGGTGCTGAGGGAGTTCGACGTGTGCGTGGCCTCGGTTCACTCCCACTTCACCCAGAGCCGCGATGAGATGACCAGGCGCTTCATCGCCGCCTGCGAGAACCCCTACGTCGACATCATCGGCCACCCCACCACCCGCAAGATCGGCAAGCGGCAGCCCGTCGACGCCGACTGGGAGGCGGTCTTCCGCGTCGCGGCCCGCACCGGCACGGCGATGGAGATCGACTCCTTCCCCGACCGCTCCGATCTGCCCTCCGACCTGGTACGGCTGGCCAAGCACCACGGGGTGAAGTTCTCCGTCGACAGCGACTCCCACGCCATCCCCCACCTGCGCAACCAGCGCTTCGGTGTCGGCATCGCACAGCGGGCGTGGCTGACGCCGGACGACGTGATCAACACCTGGCCGATCGACAGACTGCTGGCGTTCCTCGGCCGCTAGGCTCCTCCCTTCGCCGCGATCGGCGAGGTGGTGGCGGGTCGCGGGGGGCGGAGGCTCGGCGCGCCCGCCCGGCGACCACCACGTGCCGTTGGAGGCGCATCGCGAGCCGCGGTGGAGCGCGGGGTTCAGCCAGGCGGGTGCGGTGTGGCGGGGATCTTGGTGGCGATCAGGTGACGGGCGGGTGCGCCTCGGGGTCGACGGCGAGGATCGACCGGCCGCCGTCGACGGGCACGGTGGCGCCGGTGATGAAGGCCGCCTCCTCCGACAGCAGATGCGCCACGGCCGCCGCCACCTCGTCGGGCCTGCCCACCCTGCCGACCGGATGCACCTGGGCCATCTGCGCCTCGACCCGCGCCGCCTCGTCCTGGTCGAGATCGGCGAGCAGGCGCTCGTATCGTTCGGTGGTGATCGAGCCGAGGGCGACGGCGTTGACCCTGATGCCGCGCGTGCCGTACTCGACGGCCAGGGCTCTGGTCAGCCCCTCCACCGCCGCCTTGGCCGTGACGTACGGCAGGCAGCCGGGCACCGCTCGCTGCGCCTGGTGCGAGGAGACGTTGACGATCGCGCCCCTGGTGCCGCTCGACAGGAAGCGTCTGATCGCCACCGCGCAGCCCACGACGACGGGGTCGAGGTTGGCGGCGATGAGCCGCAGCACCTCTCTCGTGCCGGTGTCGTGGAGGGAGGCGTCCCTGAAGACGGCCGCGTTGTTCACCCACCCGGTGAGCGTGCCGGCCTTCTCCGCGAGGTCGGCGGCGCGCTCGACGACCGCCTCGTCGCCCGCGTCACCGGTCACGGCGTGCACGCCGGCCGCCTCGGCCCACGCCAGGGCCTCGGGGTCCATCTCCATGGCGACCACCTCGGCGCCGTCCTGGCGCAGGCGGCGCACGATCGCCCGCCCGACGCCCCTGCCGCCTCCTGTCACGACATATGCCTTCATGCGAGCACTCCTTCCCCGTGATCACCCTCATTCCCGCACTCGAACCCGCGCGACACGAAGGTGCCTTCACCGCCAGGATTAGAGAGTTAATCGGTAGGGAATTAGGAGATTCATGAGGCTAGCCACCGACACCATCGTCAAACCCCTGCCGGCCCACCTGTTCACCCTCCATGAGGGCAGCGCGGAGATGCGCTGGGAGGCGATGGCGGGCCAGGGCTACCACACCCCCACCGACCGCTTCTTCGTCCGCAACCACACCTCCACCCCTCGCATCGACCGCGCCGCCTGGCGGCTGCGCCTGCACGGCAGGGGACTGCGCCGCCACCTCGAGATCGGCTACGACCAGCTGCGCGCCATGCCGTACCGGATCAGGGACGTCGCGCTGGAGTGCGCGGGCAACGGCCGCCGCTTCTACGGCACGCAGCAGCGCGAGGCGACCCCCGGCATGCAGTGGGGCCTCGGCGCGGTCGGCGTCGCGCGGTGGAAGGGAGTGCCGCTCGGGCACCTGCTGGAACTGGCGGGCCTGCGAGCCGACGCGGTGGACGTGCTGGCCACGGGCCTCGACGAGCCGTTCGTGCACGAGGGCGAGAACCTCGGCCGCGTTCGCCGCCCGCTCCCCGTGGAAAAGGCGCTGGACGACGTGCTGGTCGCCTATGAGATGAACGGCGCGCCCCTTCCCTCCGACCACGGTTTCCCCGCCCGTCTCATCGTCCCCGGCTGGGCCGGAATCGCCTCCGTCAAATGGCTGGGCGATCTCGAAGTATCGACCCGCGAGTCGTTCACGCCATGGAACACTCTCTTTTACCCCGGTGTGACCACCATGACGGTGAAAAGCGCGTTCGAGCTGCCCTGGCCCGCCATCGTGAAAGCCGGTGTGCGGCAGACGCTGTACGGCAGGTCGTGGTCGGGCACGGGCCGGATCCACCACGTCGAGGTGAGCGCCGACAACGGCCTGACCTGGCATCTCGCCGAGAAGCGCGGCCACCTGCGCGACGCCTGGCTGCCGTGGTGGATCGCGTGGACACCGCGCGAGGAGGGGCCGCACGTCCTGCTCGCCAGGGCCGTCGACGACACCGGCGCGAGCCAGCCCATGCGCAGGGCGCGCCATCCCTTCGGGTACCACTTCGACGCCGTCGTGAGGCACCCTATTTTGGTTACCAGCGGATAGGGAATTGTCACTTCGGCGACCTGAGCTGGGAGGTCATAAAGCTCTCCACAATCACTGGTTCGCGCCCCCGAATTCATCTGAAAGACTCTCGCAGAAACGTTCCCGAAATCCTGGCGAGTCACGATGAGCGCATCCTGAAGAAGGAGGAGGCCTGATGACGCAGCTGACCGCGCTCGACGCGCAGTTCCTGAGTGCCGAGTCCGCGACGACCGCCGCGCACGTGGCGGGGGTGGCGATTCTCGACCCGAGCTGCGCTCCATCGGGTGCGATCACGCGCGCGGGTCTCGCGGCCCTGCTGCTGGAGCGGCGGCACCTGTCACCGGCGCTGAGCCTTCGGGTGGCGGGCGTGCCGTTCGGGCTGGACCGTCCCTACTGGGCGCCCGACCCCGAGTTCTCGATCGACAACCACCTGTTCGAGGTGGAGCTGCCCGCGCCGGGAGGCGAGGCGGAGCTGGCCGAGACCGTCGCCGCGCTCCACGCCCGCCATCTCGACCGTGATCATCCGCTGTGGGAGATGCATCTGATCACCGGGCTGGCCGATGGCAGGGTAGCCGTCTACACCAAGGTCCACCACGCGGCCATCGACGGGGTGTCGGGCGCGGAGACGCTGGCCACGCTGCTCGACCTGTCCCCCGAGCCGCGCTCGGTCGAGCCGCCGTCGTGTCCGCCGCCGCAGGCGCCGCACGTGTTCGACATGCTGGCGGGCGCCGCCGTACGAGCGGCTTCGCATCCGGCGCAGGCGGTCCTCTCGCTGGCCAGGGCCGCGGGCGACCTCGACGCGATCCCGATCGTCTCCGCATTGCCTGGTTCGCGGCTGATCGCCAAGGCCGCCCGGTTCGTCACCCGCGACGCCAGGCCGCGCCCCGACCTGCCGTCGCTGTCCGCGCCGCGCACGCCGCTGAACGGTCCCATCAGCGCCGAGCGGCGCTTCGCCTACGGTTCGGTGCCGCTGAAGGACGTCAAGCACGTCGCCAAGAGCTTCGGCCTGAGCGTCAACGACGTCGTGATGGCCGTGTGCTCCTCGGCGTTGCGCGCGTGGCTGGACGAGCATGACGCGCTGCCCGACCAGCCGCTGATCGCCGCCGTCCCGGTGGCCGTGCGTACGGCGAGCGCGCGCGACTGCGCGGGCAACCAGATCTCCGCCATGATCACGCCGATGCCGACCCACGTCGCCGGCGCGCGCGAGCGCCTGATCGCGACGGGCGAGACCATGCGCACGGCCAAGCGCAGGTTCGCGATGTCGCCGGCGAGCTGGGTGAACGAGCTGTGCGCGATGCTGCCCGCGCCGATCTCGGCGTTGACGCCCGCGGTGTTCAAGCTCGCCTCCATGGCCTTCCCGCCGATCAACCTGATCATCAGCAACGTGCCTGGGCCGCAGTTCCCGCTGTACCTGTGCGGCGGGCGGGTGCTGTCGTACTACCCGGTGTCGGTGCTGACGGACGTGAGCGGCGGGCTCAACATCACCTGCTTCTCCTACGACGGGGCGCTCGACTTCGGCATCGTCTCCTGTCCCACCCGCGTGGACGACGAGTGGCGGCTGATGCACCACCTGCACGCCGCGATGGACGAGCTCACCGCCCTCACCCGCGACCTCGCCCCCGTCTGACCCTCTGGAGGGACGTCTGACCCTCTGGAGGGACGTCTGACCCTCTGGAGGGACGTCTGACCCTCTGGAGGGACGGGCGCGCCGCGCGCCCCCATGGGGCGTCAGACGAGGGAGTGGGCGATGAGGTCGGCGACGGCGTCAGGGTCGATCTGGTGGCCGGTCAACTGGCAGAGGTTCTCCTGATACAGCAGCACCGCAGCGAACGTCGCCGCCGCCACCTCCAGCCTGGCCTTGTCCCCTCTGGCCCCGGGAAGCGCCAACTCCAGTGCGAACCGCGCCCGCCCGATCAGCTCCCCGTTCAACCTGCCGAGCCGCTCGCGCACCGACCCGTGGGTGTCGGCCTCCCTGAACAGGATGCGCCGCATCGCCGGTGAGGCCCGCAGCGGTAGCCGCCGCGCGAGCCTGGACAGCGTGCCCGCGGGATCGCCGGGGACCGCGTCGACCTCCTTCGCCTCCTCCACCAGCGTCCGCTCGTCCACCAGCGCCACCAGGACGTCGATCTTGCGCGGGAAGTAGTGGAACAGCAGGCCCTTCGGCACCTGCGCCAGTTTGGCGATCAACGAGGTCGGCGTGGCCGCGTAGCCTCCCCCGGCGAACAGCTCCTCCGCCGCGTCCAGGATCCGCGTCCGCGAGTCGCTTGCCTCGACGACCTGCTGGGAGTGTGCCGCGCCAGGCGGCAAGGAGGTCTCGTGCACAGCCCGAACGATAGCCAAGGCCCTTCCGCCTGGTACCTGCCGTCAAGGGGAGATCACCGTACATGAAATGATCATGTACCATTTGAGACATTAATGTCGCAAAAGAGACGGAGACGCATGATGGCGGTGACGGCGGACCAGATCGTCACGGCGGCGATCCACCACCTCAACGAGCATCCCACCGCCTCCATGGCCGAACTGGCCGAGGCGGCAGGGGTCAGCAGAGCGACCCTGCACCGCCACTTCTCCAGCCGCGACGACCTCCTCGCCGCTCTGGGAAGGCGCGCGCTGGAGCGCTGGCAGCAGGCGCAGGACGCCGTCGGCCTCACCGCCGCCGCCCAGGAGAGCGACGGGGACCGGTTGAGGGACACGCTGCGCGAGCTGCTCACCGCTCTGGTCGAGGTGGCCGACGAGCACGGCTTCGCGCTGACCGACCACGCCATGGGCGTCAACCCCGATCTGCTGCACCGCTCCGACGAGCTGGAAGAGCGGGAGATCGCGCTGTTCGCCGCCGCCCAGCGGGCCGGGGTGCTGCGCGCCGACCTTCCGGTCCGCTGGATCAGCAACACCTGGTACGGCCTGCTCGTCGCCGTGCGCGAGAGCCTGCGCAGGGGCGACGTGGCCAGGAGAGACGTGGCGGGGCTGCTCGTCGACACCTTCTTCGAAGGAACGGGTTCATGACCACCGAACGGCGCTGGGCGGCGCTGGCCGTACTGTCGGCGAGCCTGTTGCTCGTCGTCATGGACATGACGATCCTCAACGTGGCGCTGCCCGCCATCTCCGAAGACCTGCGCCCGGGCGCGATCGAGCTGCTGTGGATGGTGGACGCCTACTCCCTGGCCGTGTCCGGGCTGCTGGTCACGGTCAGCGCTCTGGGTGACCGGTGGGGCCGCAAGAGGATGCTGATCAGCGGGTTCGCGCTGTTCGGCGTGGCGTCGGTCGCGGTGGTGTGGGTCGAGGGCTCCGCCGCCCTGATCGCGGTCAGGGCGCTGCTCGGCGTCGGCGGCGCGATGATCATGCCGTCGACGCTGTCCATGATCCGCAACCTGTTCACCGACCCGAAGGAGCGGGCCACCGCGCTGGGCATCTGGTCGGCGATGGCCGCACTGGGTGGCGCGCTCGGCCCGATCCTCGGCGGGCTGCTGCTGGAGGTGTTCAGCTGGCAGGCCGCGTTCCTGGTCAACGTGCCCGTGATGGCCCTGGCGATCGTGGCGGGGCTGATCCTGCTGCCCGAGTCGCGCAATCCGAACCCGGGTCGCTGGGACGCGCTCGGCACGCTCCTGTCCATCGCCGGAATGGTCGCTCTCGTCTACGGCATCAAGCACTTCGGCGCGTTCGACGGGTGGATCGCCCTCACGGTCGCCGCCGTGGCGCTGGCGTGGTTCGTGCGACGCTGCCTGACCAGGAAGGATCCGCTACTGGAGATCAGGCTGTTCCGCAGTTCGTCCTTCGGCGCGGGCACGGTGGCCGCGCTGACCACCTCGATCGCGATGGCGGCGATGATGTTGCTGCTGGCGCAGTGGATGCAACTCGTCATGGGCTACTCGCCGCTGGAGACCGGCGTGCGGATGCTGCCGACCGCGGTCGGCGCGTTCGTGCTGTCGCCGCTGGCGCCCGCGCTGGCGGCCAGGGTCGGCGCCAGGACCGTGCTGGCGGGCGGCCTGCTGGTGGCGGGGGCAGGGTTCCTCGTGCTGTTCGTCGCGCCGAGCCCGCTGGGCTACGGCCCTGTCGCGCTGTCGCTGCTGCTGGTGGGCGCGGGCATGGGGTCGCTGGCGATCGCCTCAGCGGTGATCATGGCAGGCGCGCCGCCCGAGAAGGCCGGCAGCGCGGCCGCGATCGAGGAGACCAGCTACGAGCTGGGCGGCGCGCTGGGTGTCGCCGTGCTCGGGAGCGTCGCCGCGGCCGTCTACCGGGCCCATCTCACCGTGCCCGACGGCTTCCCCTCGCAGGCCGTACAGGAGTCACTGGGCGGCGCGCTGCGCGTCGCCCGTGAAGCGGGGGCCGCGGGAGCGGCGCTGGCGCGGCAGGCGCAGGCGGCCTTCACCGACTCGCTCGCGGTGACGGGGGCGGCGGGAGCTGCGCTGATGCTGCTGGCGGGGCTCGCGGTGTGGTGGCTCACGCCGCGCGCGCTCGACCTGACCGAGCATCGGGAGCTCACCGAGCACCGATAGCGCGCATGAGCATGGGGTAGGCGCGGTGCAGCTCCCGCTGCCAGTGGGCGTGATCGTGCCTGCCCCGGTAGAAGTGCGTCTGCACGGCGATGCCGAGCTCCTCGAGCCTGGCGGCGAACGCTCTGCCCGCCTTGCCCGCCAGGTGCTCGGCCGGATCCTCCCAGAACTCGGCCGTGCCCGAGGCCACGTACAGGCGCACGCCCTTGAGCTTCTCGGCCTGGTCGTAGGGGTTGTGCGCGCGCCAGATGTCGCGCTGGGCTTCGGGGTCGCCCCAGATCCGCTTCCAGTCGGTGCCGAAGCAGCCGACCGTGGTCCCCGCCATGACCGCCTGCGGCACGCCCTGCTCCAGGATGTCGACGGCGCCGCTGAAGGAGGCCGCCGCCTGGAAGCGGCCCTCGGCGGCGTAGAGCATGGCGCCCTGCCCGCCCATCGAGTAGCCGGCGATGGCGCGCTGCCTGCCCGCGCGGTAGCGGGACTCCAGCAGCGGCAGCAGCTCCTTCAGGTGGTAGGTGGCCCAGCGGGGGGCGCCGCCCTCGCCGCCGTTCCACCAGTCGGAGTAGCTGCCGCACTTGCCGCCGTCGGGCATGACCACGATGACGCCGGTGTCCCTGGTCAGCCGGTCGACGTCGGTCCTGGCGGTCCACGAGGTGTAGCTGTCGAGTCCGCCGTGCAACAGCCACAGCACGGGCCAGGTGCGGTCGGCGTCGCGGGACCAGCCCTTGGGCAGCAGCAGCCTGACCCTGGTGGTGGCCTCCAGCGCGGGCGACTCGATCGTCAGCTCCATGCGGCGCTCGTCGAGCCGCTGCTCGGTGACCTTGCCGATCGCACCGGGGGTCTCCCGTACGGCGGGCGCCGGCCGGCCGCCGGGATCCGGGCTCCTGCTGACGAGGACGGCGACCGCGACGGCGACGCCCAGGACGAGCAGGCCGCCCAGCACCATGACCCGGCCCGACATCCGGCCTCCTTATGAGACCCGCGCATAATAGCCGGATGCGAACGATCAGCACCACGGCCCTGTCCGTGTTCTCTCTTTGCCTGGGCACCAACACCTTCGGCTGGACCGCCGACCGCGAGGCCTCCTTCGCGATCCTCGACGCTTACGTGGAGGCGGGCGGGAACTTCATCGACACCGCCGACGTGTACCCGAGCTGGGCGACGGGCGAGCCCACCTCGGAGATCATCATCGGGGAGTGGATGGCCGAGCGCGGCAACCGCGACTCGATCGTCCTGGCCACCAAGGTCGGCATGCTGGCCGGTTTCCAGGGCCTGTCGCCCGCCACGATCCGCGGCGCGGTGGAGAACTCGCTTCGCCGCCTGCGCACCGACCGTATCGACCTGTACTGGGCGCACGTCGACGACCGCGACACCCCTCTCGCCGACACGCTCGCGGCCTTCGACGCGCTGGTGCGCGAGGGCAAGGTCCGCTACCTGGGGGCCTCCAACCACGAGGCGCCGCGGCTGGCCGAGGCGCTGCGCGTCGCCGACGAGGAGGGCCTGGCCCGCTACGTGGCGCTGCAGCAGCACTACAACCTCGTGGAGCGCGGCTACGAGGGCGACCTGCGCGACGTCGTGGCCCGCGAGGGGCTGTCGAGCACGCCGTGGGCGGGGCTGGCGCGCGGCTTCCTGACCGGCAAGTACGCGCCCGGCGTGGTCGTCGACAGCCCGCGCGCCGGCAAGGCGTCGGAGTACCTGACGACCGAGCGAGGGCCGCGCGTCCTCAAGGCTCTGGCCACGGTGGCCTCCGGCAGGGGCGTCGAGCAGGCGACGGTGGCGCTGGCCTGGTTGATGGCGCAGCCGACCGTGGCCGCCCCGCTGGCCGGCGTGCGGGAGGCCGCTCAGCTCAAGCCGCTACTGGACGCGGTCGGCCTGCGGCTGAACGCCGAGGAGCTCGCCCTGCTCGACGAGGCCTCCCGCTGAATCCCCTCCCCTCAGCCGGCGTCTCCTGCCGCTGACTCCGGCGACGACGTCGGCGGGCTCGGCTTTCCCTGGGCAGAGGAAGGGCCCGGCTCCAGGGAGCCGGGCCCTTCGATCACGAGAGGGTCAGTGCTGGACTGCCTTCTCGGCGCCGACACCGGTGAGGGAGCGGACCTCGATCTCGGCGTACTTGCCTGCGTTGTACTCCTTGCTCAGCACGGTGCCGAGCCAGCCGAAGAAGAAGCCGAGCGGGATCGAGATGATGCCCGGGTTCGACAGCGGGAACCAGGCGAAGTTCGCGTCCTTGAACAGCGCGGTGGCCGAGCCCGACACCACCGGAGAGAAGATCACCAGGATGAGGGCGGACACCAGGCCGCCGTAGATGGCCGAGACGGCGCCGACCGTGTTGAACCTCCTCCAGAACAGGCTGTAGAGGATCGCGGGCAGGTTGCCCGAGGCGGCCACCGCGAAGGCGAGGGCGACCAGGAAGGCGACGTTCTGCCCCTGGGCCAGGATGCCGAGCCCGATGGCGATCGCGCCGATGACGAACGCCGACACCCTGGCGACCACGACCTCCTCGCGCTCGGTGGCGTTGCCGCGCTTGAACACGTGGGCGTACAGGTCGTGGGCGAAGCTGGAGGAGGAGGCGAGGGTCAGGCCCGCGACCACCGCCAGGATGGTGGCGAAGGCGACGGCGCCGATGAGCGCGAGCAGGATCGTGCCGCCGACGGGGCCGAAGATGTCCTGGCCGATCTTCTCGGCGAGCATCGGGGCGGCGGTGTTGCCCGCCTTGTCACCCGCCGCGATGGCCTTGCTGCCGACCAGGGCCGCGGCGCCGAAGCCGAGGACGAGGGTCAGCAGGTAGAAGGTGCCGATGATGCCGATGCCCCACAGGACGGACTTGCGGGCGTCCTTGGCGGTCGGGACGGTGTAGAAGCGGATGAGGATGTGCGGCAGGCCCGCGGTGCCGAGGACCAGCGCGAGGCCGAGGCTGATCAGGTCGATCTTGCCGGTCAGGCCCTGGGCGTCGGTGGCGTACTTGCCGCCCCCGTTCAGGAAGGCGTCGCCCTTGCCGCTCTGCGCGGCGGCGTCGCCGAGCAGCGCCGACAGGTTGAAGCCGAACTTGCCGAGCACGAGCAGCGTGACCAGGGCCGCGCCGCTCATCAGCAGGACGGCCTTGACGATCTGGACCCAGGTGGTGCCCTTCATGCCGCCGACGACCACATAGATGATCATGAGGATGCCGACACCGATGATCGTCCAGACCTTGCCCTCCGCAGAGTGGATGTCGAGCAGCAGGCCGACCAGCGCGCCCGCGCCCACCATCTGGGCCAACAGGTAGAAGATGCTCACCACGATCGTGGAGACGCCGGCCGCGGTGCGCACGGGGCGGGGGCTCATCCTGAAGGCCAGGACGTCGGCCATCGTGAACTTACCCGAGTTGCGCATGAGCTCGGCCACCAGCAGCAGCGCGACCAGCCACGCCACGAGGAAGCCGATCGAGTACAGGAATCCGTCGTAGCCGGACAGCGCGATGATGCCCGCGATGCCCAGGAACGAGGCGGCCGACATGTAGTCGCCGCCGATGGCCAGGCCGTTCTGGAATCCGCTGAAGGAGCGGCCGCCGGCGTAGTAGTCGGCGGCCGTCTTCGTCTGGCGGCTGGCCCAGAAGGTGATGCCGAGGGTGACCAGGACGAAGGCCAGGAACAGGATCGCGGACAGGTTCACTGGATCTTCTCCTCGACCTCGTGGCGCAGCTTGTCGGCGATGGGGTCGAGCTTCTTCTCGGCGTGCCTGGCGTAGGCCCACGCGATCCAGAAGGTGGAGACGAACTGCAGCAGACCGAAGACCAGCGCGACGTTGATGTTGCCAAAGAGCTTGATGCCCATGAAGTCACGCGCCCAGGCGGACAGCACCACGTACAGCAGGTACCACGCCAGGAACGCCACGGTCATGGGGAAGGTCCACGCCCTGAAGCGCCGCTTCAGCTCCTGGAACTCACTGCTGGCCTGTACCTGTTCGTAGACAGATGTGTCATGTTCTCTGGTAGTCACGGCTCAACGCCCTCCGGGGTGTGATGCGGATCACGCACAAGGTAGGAGGGCAAGGTACCGTCCGTGGAGGGGGGCAGTCCGTTCGTTCGGCGAGCCGCCCCGGCGTGGCGACCAGCTGATGAGGACTTGCGATGAAAGGTCTGATTTGCGGGTTGAACGGTCGAACACGTGTCCCTGTCAGCCCTTCACCGCACCCGCGGTGAGCCCTTCGACGATATAACGGCGGATCGCGGCGAAGAGCACCAACGTCGGGATCACCGACACCACGGTGGCCGCCGCCATGGACCCCCAGTCGATGTCGTACTGGGTGATGAAGGAGTTCATGGCGACCGGGACGGTCTTGGCGTCCTCGCTGTCGATGAACGTGATCGCCAGGAACAACTCGTTCCACACCTGGACGAAGGCGAAGATGAAGGTGGCCGCGATGCCGGGCAGCATGACCGGGATGATCACCCGGACCATCGCCTGCAGCCTGGACGCGCCGTCCACCTGTGCCGCCTCCTCCAGCGCCGCGGGCACCCGCTCGTGGAACCCGCGCATGATGATCGTGCAGAACGGCACCAGCATGGCGATGTACACGACCATGAGCCCGGGCAGCCGGTTGAGCAGCTCCATGTCGGACATCAGGAGATACAGCGGGCCCAGGGCGATGAACAGCGGGATCATCTGCGTGACGAGGAAGGCCAGCATGAGCGCTCCCCTGCCGGGGAAGTCGAAGCGGGCCAGCACGTAACCGCCGAGCACCCCGATCACGGTGACCACCGCCGCCGACACCAGAGCGACGACCATGCTGTTGAGCAGGTAGCGACCGAAGTCGGCGAAGGAGAACAGCTCGGCGTAGTGCTCGAAGGTGAGCTCCTCGGGCCAGTAGCGCAGCGGCATGGAGAAGATCTCGCTCTTGGGCTTGAGCGAGGTGATGACGACCCAGTACAGCGGGAAGATCGTGATCAGGAGCCAGACTCCCAGCACGACCACCTTGGCCGTTCGCCGCACGATCATCGGGACCTCTCGAAGCGGGTGGCGTTGAGGTAGAAGACGCTGAAGGCCAGCAGGAGGCCGAGGACGAGGAAGCCGACCGCGCCGGCCCTGCCGTAGTCGCCGCCCATCACCTGCTGGATCAGGAAGGTCGTCACGATGTCCGTCGAGCCCGCGGGACCGCCCCCGGTCATCGAGTAGATGAGGTCGGGGAAGTTCAGGATCCAGATCACCCGCAGCAGCACGATCAGCGCCAGCGTCGGGCGGATGTGCGGCAGCGTCACGTGCCAGAACTGCCGCAGCCTGGAAGCGCCGTCCACGGCGGCCGCCTCGTACAGCTCGCGCGGCACCGACTGCAGCGCCGCCATGATCATGATCGCGAAGAACGTCACGCCGTACCAGACGTTGGCCACGATCACCGACGTCATGGCCCAGCCGGGCGAGGACAGGAACCCGATGCGGGTGTCGATGATCCCGGTGCGCAGCAGCAGATCGTTGATCACGCCGAACTGACCGTTGAACATCCACCGCCACAGCAGCCCGATCAGGAACCCCGACATCGCCCAGGGGAAGAACACCCACGCCTGGTAGAGCCCCCTGCCGCGGAAGTGGCGGCGCAGCAGCAGGGCGAGGCCGAACCCGAGGAAGAACTGGAAGAACAGCGAGACGACGACCCAGGTGCCGGTGTTGCGCAGCGCCGTCCAGAACCTGTCCTCCGCCAGCACCGCCCTGAAGTTGTCCAGCCCCACGAACGGCGTGGAGGTCAGGTCGAACAGGTTGTAGCGCTGGAAGGCGATGACGCTGCCGCGCACCATCGGGTAGTAGGTGAAGAGCGCGACGAAGACGACTCCGGGCAGAAGGCAGAGCGCGATGAGCCCCGCCTTCCGCGTGGTGAAGGCGGGACGGCTCACGAAGCCTGACCTGCCCAGAACGCGTCCCAGCCCTTCAGCACCTCGGCCGCGCTCTTCTTTCCGGTCAGCAGCGCCTGCACGTCACGGTCGGAGTCGACCAGGAACTGGCTCCAGCCGGGCGAGTCGACGGGCCTGATCGTGATGACCTGCTTGGGGTCCTGCTGCGCCTCCAGGTAGGCCTTCCACGCGCCCTGCGAGAACTGCGGGTCCTTCTGCGCGGAGGCCGAGATCGGGATCAGCGAGTTGCCCTTGGCGAAGGCGATGCTCTGCTTGGACTCCGACAGGAACTGCACCAGCTTGACCGCCTCGGCCTCGTGGGCGCTGAAGGAGGTGACGCCCCATCCGGCGTAGCCGACGGGCTGGAAGGCGTAGCCGGTGGGACCCTTGGGGATCGGCGCGGTCGACCAGGCCTTGACCCCGCTCTCCTCCACCGTCTTGATCACCTCGGGGTCCTGGATCAGCATCCCGGTGACGCCCGAGGTGAAGCCCTGCACCATCTCCGGGTAGCCCCAGGAGACCGAGTCGGGCGGCGACGCCTCCTTGAAGATCTTCACGAAGAGGTCCATGGCCTGGGCCGCCTCGGGCGTGGAGAAGATGGTCTTCTTGTCCTTGAGGTAGAAGGACTTCTCAGGGTCCAGCGCCTCGCCGTTGTAGGCGCTGATCATCTGGACAGCGTAGTCGGCGCCGCCCTTGCCGCCCCTGAAGGAGTAGCCGTACCGCTCGGCGGTGGTCATCTTCTTGCCCTCCTGGTACAGCTCCTCCCAGGTGGTGGGCGGCTTGGCCATGCCCCAGTCGGTCCTGTAAAACAGCGCCCGCTGGTAGAAGCCGTAGGGGATGAGGTATGGCTTGCCGCCCACCTCCACGGCCTTCTTCTTGGCCAGTTCGGTCAGGTCGTTCCAGCCCGCCCACTGCGTGGTGGGCAGTTCGGCCAGCCAGCCGTTGTTGGAGAAGGACTTGACCGTGTGGTCGCGCACTTCCAGCACGTCCAAGTCCTTCTTCGTCTGCAGGATCTGGGTGATCTTCTGGTCCGCACTGTCCAAGGGCGGCGAGATGAGCTCCACCTCCACACCTGGGTTGGCCTTCTCGAACTCGGCGAGCAGGCCCTTGATCAGCTTGGTCCTTTCGGGGCTGGTCAGACTCTCGATCATGCGGAGACTGACCGTGCCGCCGCCATCGGACGACGAGCCCGAGCCGCAGGCTGCGATCGTCAGGGTGGTGGCGGCCAGGGCCGCGAGGAGGGGAGTTGTTCTCATGGGTGCCTCCTGGGTGACAGCGCTGTCACTCAAGCTAGGGGCATAACCCCCTCCAGCGCTAGAGCCAGATCCTCGACGAGTGCGTCGGCGGGTTCGAGGCCCACCGAGAGGCGCACGAGCCCGACAGGGATGCCCATGGTGGCGCGCACCGACTCCTCGATGGTCAGCGCGGGCGCCGCGACCAGGCTCTCGAACCCGCCCCACGACACCGCGATCCTGAAGACCCCGAGCCGGTCCAGGAAGCCCGCCACGACCTGCCGGTCATCGCTGTCGAGCTCGATGCCGAAGACGCTGGAGAAGCCGGCCATCTGCCGCGACGCCAGCTCGTGGTCGGGATGGGAGGGCAGCCCAGGATGGTGGACGGCCCGCACCGCCTCGTGCTTGTCGAGGAAGGAGGCCACGGCCAGTCCGCGCTCCTGGTGGGCGGCCATCCGCACGGGGAGTGTGCGCAACCCCTTGATCACCTTGGCGGCGTCGTGCGGCGACATCGCCGCGCCGTACAGCTGGTACTCCGTCAGCGCGATCGGCCTGATCAGCTCGGTGGAGCCGGCCACCACCCCGCCGACCAGGTCGCTGTGCCCTCCCACGTACTTCGACAGCGAGTGGATCACCAGATCGACGCCCATGGTGAGCGGCTTCTGGAACAGCGGCGTCGACCAGGTGTTGTCCATGACGGAGACGAGCCCGTGGCCCGAGGCCCACGCCGCCACCTCCGCGATGTCCACCAGCCGGTAGCTCATATAGGACGGCGACTCGAAGTAGAGTACTCGCGTGTTCGATCTGATAGCGCTGTCAAGACCAGCGAGGTCGCCGACGTGTGTGTGCGTGACACCGAACTTCTCCAGGTAGCGCAGGAACTGCGTGGTCGGCCCGTAGATGGCGCCGAGCACCAGCACGTGGTCGCCTGCCGACACCAGCGACGAGATGGTCGCCGAGATCGCGCCCATCCCCGAGCCGAAGCACTTGGCCCGGTCGGCTCGTTCCAGCGCGGCCAGCTTGCGCTGCGCCACGTCGACGGTGGGGTTGGTGCCGCGCCAGTAGACGTAGCGCTCGTCCTCGTCCTTGATCGCCTCAGCGAGGTCGCCTGCCGTCTCGAAGGTGAACAGGGAGTTCTCGAAGATCGGCGGATTGACCGCGCCCAGCGCCCACGGTTCGTCCTCGCCCAGCCTGCCGCAGATCCAGTCATCGTTCATGGGGGGACACTATGACAGCGCGCAAGCAGCCCACCATGGCGGATGTGGCCAGGCACGCGGGGGTGAGCCTGAAGACGGTCTCCAGAGTGGTCAACCAGGAGCCGCACGTCAGCGCATCGCTCCAGCTCAGGGTGCAGGAGGCGATCAACGCGCTCGGCTTCCGGCGCAACGAGGCGGCCAGCCGCCTGGCCAGGGGCGCCGCGATGCTCACGATCGGCCTGGTGATGGAGAACATCTCCAACCAGTTCTACTCCCACCTGGCCGCGGCGGTGGAGAGCGCGGCGGCCGAGCACGAGGCGCTGGTGGTCTTCGGCTCCTACGAGGAACGGCCCGAGCGCGAGCGGATGCTGGTGGAGTCGATGTTCGCGCGCGGCGTCGACTCGCTCATCCTGGTGCCCTCGGCCGACGGGCACGCCTGGCTCGGCGAGCTGCTCGCGGGCGGGCTGCGCGCCGTGTTCGTCGACCGGCTGCCTTCCGGCGTGCCCGACTCCAGCGCGGTGCTGCTCGACGACTTCAAGGGCGGGCGCCTGGCCACCGAGCACCTCATGGCGCGCGGGCACCGGCGGATCGCGCTCATCTCCGACGACGAGGCGCTCAGCTCGGTGCACGACAGGGCGCGCGGCTACCGCGAGGCGCTCGGCGAGGTGGACGAGGCGCTGGTGACGCGCGGGGTGTTCGACCCGTGGCGGGCGGCGCGCGAGGTGGACCGGCTGCTGGCGCTGCCCGACCCGCCCACGGCCTTCTTCGCCACCAACAACAGGGCGGCGATCGGCATCCTGCAGGCGCTGAGGGAACGGCGGGACAAGCCCGCCTTCGTGGGGTTCGACGACTTCGCGCTGGCCGAGGTCTTCGATCCGGGGGTGACGGTGGTGCGCTACGACACGGCGCTGCTCGGCCGTACCGCCGTGGACCTGCTGCTGGACGGCGGGCCGCCGCGGCGCGTCAGAGTGCCGGTCGAGCTGGTGGTGCGCGGCTCGGGCGAGCTGCCCGTCACGACGAACGGGGACGCCAGTCGCCGCGGTCCAGGTTGAGCGACTCGGGGGTGTGCAGTCGCACCATGGTCCTGGCCACCCCCGCCGGCACCCGGTGCGGGGTGAGGAACGACATGACGATCATCACGACGAACGCGATCGGCACCGTCCAGGCCGCGGGCTGGGCCAGCAGCGCGCCGATGAGCCCGTCGTAGGGGCCGCCGGTGATCTGCGCCATCACCGCCGCGCACGCCAGGCCGCCGCCCACCAGCAGCCCGGCCAGCGCGCCCGTCGACGACAGCCTGCGCCACCAGATGCCCAGTACCAGCAGCGGGCAGAAGGAGGAGGCCGCCACGGCGAACGCCAGCCCGACCACGTCGGCGACCGGCAGCGCCCTGGCCCAGACCGCCAGGCCCAGCGGCACCGCCACGGCCATCAGCGTCGCCAGGCGGAAGGCGCGCACCGCCCCGCCGCCGAGCAGGTCCTGCGCGATCACGCCCGCCACCGACACCGTCAGCCCCGAGGAGGTCGACAGGAACGCCGCGAACGCGCCCGCGGTCACCAGCGCGGTCAGCACGTCGCCGAGCGTGCCGCCGATCACCCGCCCTGGCAGCGTCAGCACCACCGCGTCCGTGCCGACCAGGTCGGGCGCGTAGATCCGGCCCAGCCATCCGTAGATCGCCGGCAGCAGGTAGAAGGCGCCCAGCAGCGACAGCACCACCAGCGTCGTACGGCGGGCCGCCCGCCCGTCCGGGTTGGTGTAGAAGCGCACCAGCACGTGCGGCAACCCCATCGTGCCGAGGAACGTCGCCAGGATCAACGAGTAGGTGGAGTAGAGCCCGTACTCCTTCGTGCTGGCCAGCGGCAGCCGCCAGTGGGCCAGGTCGTGCTCCGGCAAGCCGGGCGAACCGCCGGAACGCCACGCCATCAGCAGGAACACCAGCGGAAGCGCGAGGGCGGTCAGCTTGAGCCAGTACTGGAAGGCCTGGACGAAGGTGATCGACCGCATCCCGCCCGACAGCACGTTCACCGCCACGACCACCGCCACCAGCAGCCCGCCCACCCAGCCGGGCGCCCCGGTGATCGCGCGCAGTACGATGCCCGCGCTCTGGAACTGCGGCATCAGGTAGAGCCAGCCGATGAGCACGACCAGCACGCTGGCGATCCTGCGCACGGCCATCGACTCCAGCCTGGACTCGGCGAAGTCAGGCAGCGTGTAGGCGCCCGAGCGGCGCAACGGCGCGGAGACCAGCACGAGCAGCACGAGGTAGCCGCCGGTCCAGCCCACGGGCAGCCACAGCATGTCGGCGCCGTGGGCGAGGATGAGGCCGGCGATGCCGAGGAAGGAGGCGGCCGACAGGTACTCGCCGCCGATGGCCGAGGCGTTCCACAGCGGGGTGACGGTCCTGGAGGCGACGTAGAAGTCGGAGGTGGTGCGCGAGAGCCGCAGCCCGAACGCCCCGATCAGGATCGCCGCGACCATCACCAGGCCGACGGCCGCGAGACTCACGCGAGCCCCGGCGGTGCGTGGTCCCCTGGCTCGTTCACTGTCGCTCGACCAGGTCTTCGAAGTGGCGCTCGTTGCGTTCGGCCTGCCGTACGTAGAGCCACGCCCCCGCGACGAACAGCGGGTAGATCAGCCCGGCCAGCACCGCCCACGGCAGCGGCACGCCCGCCATGTCGGCCGAGCGGAGCTCGGGCACCAGCAGGAACACCAGCGGCAGGCCGAGCACCACGCAGGCCAGCACCGTGCAGACGAACAGGGCCAGCCTGAACTGGGTGCGCAGCAGCGACCGCATGTAGACCTCGCCCAGGCGCGTCTGCTCGTCGATCTCCCTGCTGGCCGGGTAGCGGGGACGGCGCGCGGCGGCCGTGCGCGGGCTGGTGACGGTGACGCGGCCCTTCATCGCTTCGCCCTCCGCAGCAGAAGGTCACGCAGCTCGCGCGTGTGCCGGCGGCTGACCGGGATCTCGGTGTCGCCCACCCTGACCGTGCACCGGCCCGAGTCGATGTGCAACTCCTCGATGTGCCTGACCGCGACCAGATGGCTGCGGTGCACGCGGACGAAGCCGGAGGAGGCCCACCGCTCCTCCAACGTGGCCAGCGGGATGCGCACCAGGTGGCTGCCGGTGGCGGTGTGCAGGCGCGCGTAGTCGCCCTGCGCCTCCACGTAGATGACGTCGGCGGTGGAGACGAAGCGGGTCACTCCGCCCAGCTCGACGGGAATCGTGTCGGACTCCGCGCTCTCGACCGGCACGTCGGCGGAGACGCACACCCGCCTGATCGCCTCGGCCAGCCGTTCGGGACGCACCGGCTTGAGCAGGTAGTCCTCGGCCTTGATCTCGAAGGCGTCGACCGCGTGCTCCTCGTAGGCGGTCACGAAGACGACCCGCGGCGGGTTGGCGAACTGCGACAGCAGCCTGCCCAGCACCACCCCGTCCAGCCCGCGCATCCTGATGTCGAGGAAGACCGCGTCGATCGGCCTGCCCCCGGCGATGCCCCTGTCGAGCAGCCGCAGCGCCGCCGCCCCGTCGCGGGCCGTGGCCACCTCGCCGATCCTGGGATCGGCTCGCAGCAGGTACGACAGGTCCTCGAGCGCGGGAAGCTCATCGTCCACCGCCAGCACCCGCAGCCCGTTCACGGTTCTCCCTTCAACCATTTGAGAGTGATGAAACAGACATCAGGCGTCAAGCCTGTCACGACGCGATCACAGGCTCGCGAAATCGTCGTGTGGTCTCATCGTGCGCGCGCGGATCCGGGTCGATCGGTCTCCTGCGATGACGGCGCGGCCGACGAGGTGGTCGTGCGCAGCCGCTCAGCGGGCCGAGACCCCTGGGTGGTACTTCGGGACCCTGATGTTGACCTTGGTGCCGGCGCCCTGGGCCGTCTCGACGACGATGCCGTACTCGTCGCCGTAGACCTGGCGCAGCCGCTCGTCGACGTTGGCCAGGCCGACGCCGCTCTCGGCCGAGACGTCTCCGGCGAGGATGCGGCGCAGGCGCTCGGGGTCCATGCCGAGGCCGTCGTCCTCGACGCTGATGCGGCATTCGGCGCCCGCGTCCTCAGCGATGATCGTGATGCGGCCGATGCCGTTCTTGGATTCGAGGCCGTGCCGTACGGCGTTCTCGACGAGGGGTTGCAGGCACAGGAACGGCACGGCGACCGGGAGCACCTCGGGCGCGATGCGCAGCGTGACGCGCAGATGGTCGCCGAAGCGGGCGCGCTCGAGGATGAGGTAGCGGTCGATGGAGTGCAGTTCCTCGGCCAGGGTGGTGAAGTCGCCGTGCCTGCGGAAGCTGTAGCGGGTGAAGTCGGCGAACTCCAGCAGCAGCTCGCGGGCGCGTTCGGGGTCGGTGCGGACGAAGCTGGCGATCGTGGTGAGGGAGTTGTAGATGAAGTGCGGGGAGATCTGCGCGCGCAGGGCGCGCACCTCCGCCTCCATCAGCAGGGTGCGGCTGCGGTCGAGCTCGGCGAGCTCGAGCTGCGAGTCGACCCAGCGGGCGACCTCCTGGGCGGCGCGGACCAGTCCCGCGGAGGTGTGCTCGCCGTAGGCGGCCAGCGAGCCGACCACCCTGTCGTCGGTGGTGAGCGGCACCACCACCGCGTGCCTGATCGGGCATTCGAGCAGCTCGCAGTCGAGGTTGAGGACCTGGGTGCGGCCGTCCTTGAGCGTCTCGGCCGCGTGGGCGAACGCCTCGGCCGCGTGGTGCTCGCCCGCGCCGTCGTAGACCAGCAGCCGCTCGCCGTCGGTGATGGCGATCGCCGGCGAGCCGAGCAGCTCGCGCAGGTGCTTGGACGCCTTCTGCGCGCCCTCCTCCGACAGGCCCGCGCGCAGCGGCGGCGCCGCCAGCGAGGCGGTGTGGAGGGTCTCGAACGTGGCCCGCTCGGCGGGCCCGGACCCGAGCTCGCGCCGCCCGCGCAGCACCCGCCACAGCACGAGGGCGGGACCGCCCACGAGCAGGGCCAGGAGCAGGATGACGACCACGGGTTCCACGGCCGGAGCCTATCCCTCTCCCGCCGATGTCAACGATCTCGAGCGCCCGCGCGAGACGATCGGCTCAGGCGGCTCGCCTGATCGCGGCGGCGTAGGACTCGGCCTCCTCGTCGGAGGCGTACTTGACGCGCGGCCAGAAGAAGCCGCGCAGCCCGTCCTTCCTGTTGCGCGGCACGATGTGGACGTGCAGGTGCGGGACGCTCTGGCTGACGCGGTTGTTCATCGCCACGAACGTGCCCGCCGCCTCCAGGCCCTTCTCGACCGCGCCCGCCAGGTGCTGGACGCGCTCGAAGAAGGGCCCCACGTCGGGCAGGTCCGTCAGCGTCTCCACGTGCTCGCGCGGCACCACCAGCAGGTGCCCCTTGAAGACGGGCCTGGCGTCGAGGAAGGCGAGCGCCACCTCGTCGGAGGAGACGACGAAGGCGGCCCGCTCCCCCGCGACGATCTCGCAGAACAGACAGCTCACCAGCCGACCCTAACCGTTCCCTTCAGCAGCTCCCTGGCGATCACGATGCGCTGCACGTCGTTGGTGCCCTCGCCGATCGCCATCAGCGGCGCGTCGCGGTAGAGGCGTTCGAGGACGAACTCCTGCGAGTAGCCGTACCCGCCGTGCACGCGCATCGCCTCCATCGTCACCCGCAGCGCCACCTCGGACGCGAAGTACTTGGCCATGGCGGCCTCGGCCTTGGCCGACCTCGAGGCCGCCCAGTACGTCATCAGCCTGGCCGCCTGGATGTCGGTGGCCATGTCGGCGAGCTTGAGCTGGATGGCCTGGAAGTCGCCGATCGGCCTGCCGAACGCCTCGCGCTGCCCCGCGTAGGCGAGCGCGGCGTCGAAGGCGCACTGCGCGACGCCGACGGCGCGGGCGGCGATGTTCACCCTGCCGAGCTCCAGCGCCGACAGCGCCTGCTGCATGCCGCGCCCCTCGAGGCCGCCGAGCAGCCGGTCCTTGTGCACGCGCACGTCCTGCAGGGTGATCTCGCAGGTCTCCGTGCCCTTGTAGCCGAGCTTGGGCAGGTCGCGGCTGACGGTGTAGCCGGGCGTGTCCGCCTCGACCAGCAGCATCGACATGCCCTTGTGGGCGGGCGTCTCCACCGAGGTCTTCACCAGGACGGGCATCGGGTCGGCGAAGCGGGCGTTGGTGATCCACGTCTTCGTGCCGTTGATCACGTAGTGGTCGCCGTCGCGGACCGCGCGGGTCGTGATCCCCTGCAGGTCGGTGCCCGCTCCCGGCTCGGTCAACGCGATCCCGGTACGGCGGGCGCCGCTGGCCAGGCCGGGCAGGTAGCGGTCCTTCTGCTCGGGCGTACCGTACTGGTCGATCATCCACGCGGACAGCGAGTGGGAGCCGAGCACGCCCGCCACGCCCATCCAGCCGCGCGCGATCTCCTCGAAGACCAGCGCGTAGGAGACGCGGTCGAGTTCGAGCCCTCCGTAGCGGGCGGGGATCGTCATGCCGAACAGGCCGAGCTCCTTGAACCGCTCGACGATCTCCGCCGGGTAGCGTCCCGAACGCTCCCATTCGGCGGCGACGGGCACGATCTCCTTGTCGACGAACTCTCTCAGGGTGGCGCGGAACAGCCGCTGGTCCTCGTCGAGGTCGAAGTCCATCACATGGGTCCGTTCTTGGCGGTCGGGAAGTAGCCCTTGTCGTGCGGCGCGTCCCGCTTGTAGACCATGACGGTCCGCCGCCATGACATGACCTCGTCGCCGTCCTGGTTGAGGCCGCGGGTGGCGCAGGTGACGATGCCCGCGTACGGGCGCGACTTCGACTCGCGCCGGTCCAGCACTCGCGACTCGGCGTAGAGCGTGTCGCCGATGAACACGGGGTGGGTGAGCCTGATCTCCTCCCACCCGAGGTTCATCATCGCGGTCTGGCTGACGTCGATCACCGACAGGCCGAGCACGATCGCCACCGACAGGCCGGAGTTCACGATGATCCTGCCGGCCGGGGCGCTCGCGGCGAAGTGCGCGTTGAAGTGGTTCTGGTTGGTGTTCATCGTCAGCAGCGTGAACCAGGTGTTGTCGGCCTCGCTGATCGTCCGGCCGAGCGGATGCTGGTAGACGTCGCCGACGACGAAGTCCTCGTAGTACCGGCCCAGGCCGGGTTGGTGCACCGTCACCTGGGCAGGCTACGATTAGAACTTTCTTCGGTCAACGAACGTCGTCCAGCTCGTCTGGTTGGGCGCGCTCCACTCGGTCGGCGCGCTCATCGGCCCGAAGAACGCCTCCAGGTTGCCTGGCACCTCACCGACCTTGGCGCCCCTGCAGTGGTAGACCAGCGCGCCTGGCCGCTGCGCCATCTCCATCCACGGCAGCCACGGCGAGACCCTGCACCACGACAGCGTGTTCGGCACCGAGGGGGCCTCGCCGTCCAGGTCGGCCGCGGGCGCGAAGAACTGGAACAGCTCCATCGCCCTGTAGGTGTCGCTGAAGGAGTTGTCGGGGTAGTCGGCCACCTTCAGCGGCGACGGGTAGGCCAGCAGGATGTCGGTGTTGAACACCACCGTGCCGCCCAGCCTCGTGGTCGGCACGGTGAAGCCGCGCAGCCGCTGGTTGACCGGGTCGTTGTAGACGTGCTGGACGTCGACGGAGTGTCCGGTGAACGGGTTGTCCCAGGTGTCGAGGGGGTCGCGCGAGGCGGGGTCGAGGTAGGCGGCGGCCTCCCTGGTCAGCAGCTCCCAGCCGCCGTCACTCTCCACCGCCCGTGCCACGTTGACGCCCTCGAAGCCGAACAGGTGGCGGGGCCCGTCGTCGAGGAGGTAGGCGTAGACGTCGCCGGTCCACCAGGTCACCGTCTCCGCCCCGTCGGCGCTGGCCCGCACCCGCATGAAGTCTCGGAGATCGCTCATGCGCGGCACCCTACTGCACCGTGATCGCGAAGATCGCCTCTCCCTGACCGGTGATCTCCACACGTGTGCTGCCCGGGTGCTTGGCGTTGAAGACGAAGTAGGAACGGCCGTCGGCGTGCTCCTCGCTGATGAAGGAGGCCACCTTGGCGTCGGGCACCCGCTTCAGCTGCCAGTCGCCCTCCGACAGGGAGACCGAGAAGCGCTGCCCCTTGGTCACCTGGACCGCGGTGGTCGCCCCTGGCCCGCCCTCGACGACCTTGCCGAGATCGCTGACCGCGCGACCGCCCCCGCACCCGGCCAGAGCGAGGGCCAGGATCGCGGCCACCACCGTACGACGCATCATTGCGGCAGCGTATCGGGCGTGGGGGGATCTCTCGGCACCGCATAGGGCTCGGCGTTCACGGGGTGTCCCTCCGCCATGCTCTTGCCCCTGATCAGCTCGGCGTCGAACTCCGCGCCGAAGAGCAGGGCCATGTTCGACAGCCACAGCCAGATGAGGAACACCACGACCGCGGCGAGCGTGCCGTAGGTCTTGTTGTAGGAGCCGAAGTTGGCGACGTACAGGGCGAAACCCCCGGACACGACCACCCACAGCACGACCGCGAGCACGCCCCCTGGGGTGATCCAGCGCAGGCCGGGCTGGCGCACGTTCGGCGCCGCCCAGTACAGGACCATGATCAGGCCGGCGGCGATGAGCGCCAGCACCGGCCACTTGGCCACGTCCCAGACGGTGACCAGCGCGTCGTTGAGGCTGAGCCGGTCGCCCGCCACCTCGGCCACCCTGCCGGTCAGCGTCACCGCGACCGCCCCCGCCGCCAGCAGCACCATGACCAGCAGCGTCAGCCCGAGGCGCAGCGGCGTCAGCTTCCAGAAGGGGCGGCCCTCCTCGATGTCGTAGATCGCGTTGGCCGCGCGGACGAAGGCCGCGATGTACCCGGAGGCCGACCAGAGCGCGACCAGCAGGCCGACGATCGCCAGCAAGCCCGCGCCCGTGCTGCGCACGCCCGCGAGCCCCTGGACCAGCAGGTCGCGCACCTCCGCGGGAGCGAGGACAGCGATGCCGCCGATGACCGCGGCCGCGTCGTCACGGCCGACCAGTCCCAGTAACGACACCAGGACGATGAGCGCGGGGAAGATCGACAGAACCCCGTAGTAGGTGAGGGCGGCCGCCCAGTCCTGCACGCCGTCGTGCCTGAACTCGGCGAACGCCCGCCTGAGCGCGCTCCTCCACATGCCGCTACTTCTTGCCGCGCTGCATCATCCTGCGGGCGATGAGCACCGCCAGGGCGCCGGCGGCCGCGAGCAGCAGCTTGGGCCTGCGCCTCACCTCCGCGCCTACCTTGTCGGCGGCGTCCTTGACCTGGTCGGGCACCTTGTCGGTGACGGCGGTCACCTTGTCCTTGGCCACACCCGCCACCTCGCTCGCCCTGCCCTTGACGCCGGTCTTGTTCGCCATGGCCTCGACGGTGCCGCCCATGTCCTTACGGGTCTCTTTCGTGTCCTTGCTCATGTCTCTCTCAACCCCGCCTGCCGGTTTGTCCGTGTTCTCGGGACGGGTGGCCCCCGTCGTTCCGGTGTCCTGCTCGTCGCGCTCGTGCCTCGCGCGCGCGGCCGCCTCGGCCTCGGCCTTCTCATCGGGGATGGGGCGCTCGGGCACGAACTCCTCGTGCGGCCTGCGCGCCTCCTCCGCGGCCTCCGCGTTCTCCGCCGCGCCTGGCCTGGTCGGCGGGACGTTGATGGATTCGTGGTCGGTGGGCGTGCCCACCGTGGCCCGGCGAGCGCCCACGTCGCCCGCGTGTGACTCGCTGAAGCCCGGGTCGGTCTCCGTCATCGTCGTGCCCTCTCTTCCACCACGTCGATGTCGCTCTTGCCGCTCTCGAGCGCCGCGTCGAGAATCGGCGACGTCGCCCGATTGACCTGGTTTCTACCGATCAGACCAAGAACGGCGGCAAGCCGAAGCAAAGCTCCGGCCACGATTGCGGCCGCGCCCGACCGCCCGCCGTTCTCGGCAGGCTCAAGCCACGCCGGGCGCGTCTCGCTCCGCATGGGGATGACGACTACCCGCCCCACGGAGGGGAAACCTCAGCGCTTGGCGGCCTTCAGCAGCGCGCCGAGAACACCGAGCACCGGGGACTTCGGCACCTCGCACCAGGGCGCGGGAGGCGCCGGACGCTCGCACCACGGCTGGGGCGGTCGCGGCGTCTCGCACCATGAGCCGGGACGTTTCATGCTTCCTGTCTACCACCGATGAGGTGTGTCAGCGCGGCCACTCCTCTGTAGGGGTCGGTACGGCCCGCGATCTCCTCGCACTCGATGAGCGCGTCGAGGTCGTCGGGCGGAGAGGCGGCCCCCGGGCCGGGGTCGGTGTCGGTGTCGGTGAAGACCCGCACGCCGTACCAGTGGGCGACCACCAGGCCGCGCGCGGCGAGGGCCGCGGTGAGGTCGGCGCGGCGGTCGGCCCTGGCGCGCACGCCCAGCCTGTTGGTGTAGCCGTCGGCGGTGAACGCCTCGCGGGTGGCGCGCCAGTCGCCCGCCAGGCCGGGACGCATGGCGAGCGCGTCGCCGTTACGCACCAGCAGCGACAGGAATCCGCCCGGCCTGACCAGCCGGGCCAGGTCGGTGAGCAGCGGCGCGGGGTCGTCGAAGTACATCAGCACGCCGTGGCAGAGCACCACGTCGAACGACTCGGGCTCGAACAGCGACGGCAGCTCGGCGAGATCGGCGTGGACGGCCCTGATCCGACCCTCCGGCAGCAGGTCGAGCAGCTCGCGCGAGGCGTCGACGCCGGTGACGTCGTGGCCGCGCTCGGCCAGGCGCAGCGCCTGCGTGCCCTGGCCGCAGCCCGCGTCGAGCACGGCGGCGCGGGCGCCCGGCAGGTGCCGGTCGAGCTGCCTGGTCACCAGTTCCTGGCGCACGACGTTGCGCAGCCCGACGAGATTGTCGCGCCAGCCGTCCTCGGCGCCCTTGAACCCCATGTGCACCGACTCTAGCCCCGGCGGGAGAAACCGCTGAGGAACCGAAGTGAAACTCGGCGCCTCGACACTCGGAGCATCGCACGCCGGTCCCACCGCTGAAGGGGATGTTCATGCATGTCGTCATATTGGCGGGCGGCAAGGGGGTGCGGCTCAGGCCGTACACCTCGGCGCTGCCCAAGCCGCTCGTGCCGATCGGCGAGGAGTACGCGATCCTCGACATCATCCTGCGTCAGCTCGCCGCGCAGGGGTTCACCAGCGTCACGCTGGCCGTCGGCCACCTGTCGCCGCTGATCAGGGCGTTCGTCGGGGACGGCGCCAGGTGGGACCTCGCCGTCGACTACACCGAGGAGGTCACCCCCCTGTCGACGATCGGGCCGCTGTTCTCGATCAGGGACCGGCTGCCCGAGCACTTCCTGGTCATGAACGGCGACGTCCTGACCACGCTGAACTACGCCGACCTGCTGCACCGCCACAGCGTCTCCGCCGCGCCGCTGACGGTGGCCACGGCCCCGCGCGTCGTCAAGATCGACTTCGGGGTGCTGGAGGCCGCGGGCGGGCACATCACGGGCTTCAGGGAGAAGCCGCTGCTCAGCTACCTGGTCAGCATGGGCGTCTACGCCCTGTCGCGCCACTGCATCGAGGGCTATCCCGAGGGGATGTCGTTCGGCTTCGACGAGCTGGTGCTCGACCTGCTGGCGCATCGGCGGCCTCCCGCGGTCTTCGAGTTCGACGGCTACTGGCTCGACATCGGCCGGCCGGACGACTACGACGAGGCGAACGCCCGCTTCGAGGAGATCAGGCCGCTGCTGCTGCCGGAGCGGGAGCGGGCGCTGTGAGGGTGCTGCTGCTGGGCGCCTCGGGGTTCCTCGGCCGCCAGGTGCGCGTCCTGCTGGAGCGCGACCCCAGGGTCAGGGAGGTGGTCTGCGCGGGGCGGGCGCGGCTCGACCTGCTCACCGCCGACGTGCCGGCCGTCACGGAGCTGCTCTCCTCCGTACGGCCCGACGCCGTGATCAGCTGCATGGGGCGGATGACGGGCGGGCCCGACGAGCTGCTGCGCGGCAACGCCGGTGTGGTGGCGATGCTCGTGGAGGCGATGGGCGCGGTCGTGCCCTCGGCCAGGCTGGTACGGCTCGGCTCGGCGGCCGAGTACGGGCCCACGCCGTACGGGCGCTCGGTGGGCGAGGACGACGAGACCAGGCCGGTCACCGCCTACGGGGTGAGCCACCTGGCGGCGACGGGTCTGATCACCTCCGCGGCGGTGGACGGCGTGTCGTTGCGCGTCTTCAACCCGGTCGGGCCCGGCCTCTCGCAGACGAACGTGCTGGGGCGGGCCGCCGGTCTGCTGCGCGAGGCGAGGGATGACATCACGCTCGGGCCGCTGGACGCGCTGCGCGACTTCGTGGACGTGCGTGACGTCGCCAGGGCCGTGGTGGCCGCCGCGTTCGCGGACCTCCGCGGGGAGCGGGTGTTCAACGTGGGGTCGGGGCGGGCGGTGAGCGTCCGCGAGGCCGTGGGGCTGCTGGCGCGCGCGATGGGCTTCACCGGCGGGATCCACGAGGTCGCGGCGGGGTCCGACAGGTCGGGGGCGGCGCCGTGGAGTCAGGCCGGCATCACGCGCGCGGAGAAGGTGCTCGGCTGGCGTCCCGTCCACGGCCTGGCCGAGTCGGTCGGGGCCATGGCGGAGGAGGGGTGAGGCGGCTCGCCGCGACCTTCTCCCTGCTGCTGGCGACGACGACCGCCTGCGCGCCCGCCTCGGGCGTCCCGGTGCTGCTGGGTGTCACCTCGTTCACCTACGCGCTGACCGGTTACCCCGGCGGCCGGTTGGACACGGTCGCCGCGGCCCCGCACGAGCTGGCCATCGTCGACCTCTCGCGCGACGCCACCGTTCCCGGCTACTTCACCGCCGCCGAGATCGCCGCGGTGCGGGAGAGCGGGAAGAGGGTGCTGGCCTACTTCGAGATCGGCTCGCTGGAGGAGTTCAGGTCGGAGTATCCGAGCCTGCCCGCGGGGCTGAGGCTGAACGTGTGGCCGGACTGGCCCGACGAGCATTTCGTCAAATATTGGGATCCGTGGTGGTGGGACCGGGTCATCAGGCCGAGGGTCGACCAGGCGATGAAGGCCGGGTTCGACGGGGTCTACCTCGACACGCCCCTGGCGTACGAGGAGATCGACCTGGCCCGCGTGCCCGGCGAGACCCGCCACAGCCTCGGCAGGAAGATGGCCGACCTGATCGTCCGGATCAGCGCCTACGCCAAGGCGGCCGAGCACGGCTTCCTGATCGTGCCGCAGAACTCGCCCGAGCTGCGGCACCACAGCGGCTACACCGCCGCCATCGACGGCATCGGCATGGAGGAGCTGTTCTTCAGGGCCACCGACCAGGCGTGCGCGGCCGGCTGGTGCGCGGACAACCTCGCCGAGGCCGCCGCGCTGCGTGCCAAGGGCAAGGCGGTGCTGGCCACCGACTACGCCACCACCCCCGCGAACCGCCGTACGGCCTGCGAGGCGTATCGCAGGCACGGGTTCGCGGGAAACGTCACCACGGTCGACCTGGACCTGGTGAGTGCCCCCTGCGAAGGAAAGGAGTGACGATGCCGAAGACCGTCGGCGTTGTCGGCATGGGATACGTGGGCCTGACGCTCACCGCGGCGCTGGCCCGCGAGGGTTTCGCCGTCCACGGCGTGGACGCGAACCCCGCCGTCGTCGAGGCCCTGTCCCACGGCCGCATCCACGTGTTCGAGCCGGGCGTGCAGGAGGTCTTCGCCGAGCATCTCGGCGCCCGCGTCCGCATCGGCTCGGCGCTGCCCGACGAGCCCCTGGACGCGGTGATCCTGTGCGTCTCCACGCCCGTCGACCTCGGCACGGGCACGCCGCGCCTGGACAACCTGGCCGCCGCCGCGGAGGCGTGCGGGGAGCAGCGCCTCGTGGTCGTGCGCTCCACGGTCCCGATCGGCACGAGCCGCGCCGTCGTGCTCCCCCGGCTTCGCGCGGGCACCCATCTGGTGATGGCGCCCGAGCGGACCATCCAGGGTCAGGCTCTGCGCGAGCTGGTCGAGCTGCCCCAGGTGATCGGCGGGCTCGACCAGGCCGGCCTCGACGCGGGCATCGAGCTGTTCGAGGAGCTGGCCGACCGGATCGTGCCCGTCTCCAGCCTCGAAGCGGCCGAGATGGTCAAACTCGCCAACAACTGCCACACCGACCTGATCTACGCCTACGGCAACGAGCTCGCCCTCGTCGCCGAGCAGCACCGGCTCGACCCGCTGGAGGTCATCCGCGCGGCCAACCTCGACTACCCCCGCCCCGACCTGGCCAAGCCCGGCTACGTGGGCGGCGGCTGCCTCACCAAGGATCCCTACCTCATGCAGGCGAGCGCCACGACCTCCCTGGTCGGCCACGCCCGCGCGCTCAACGAGCGCCTGCCCTCCCACGTCGCCGAGCGGCTGGTCGCCATGATCGAGGAGACCTTCGGCGAGACGGAAGGACTCACCCTGTCGGTGCTCGGGTGGGCCTACAAGGGCTGGCCCGCCACCGACGACATGCGCGGCACCCCCATCGAGGACATGATGCCGATCTTCACGAGGGCCGGGCTGACCGTCCTCGGCCACGATCCGCTGGTCGCCGACGAGGTCATCACCAGGTACGGCGGGCGGCCCGTCAGCCTCGACAAGGCCTTCGCCGAGGCCGACGCCATGCTGATCGTCAACGACCACCCCGACTACAGGGGCATGGAGATCGGCGACACCCCGCTCAGGGTGCTGTTCGACTCCTGGCGCATCCTCGACGCCGACCGGCTCACCGACCGCGGCATCCGCTACGCGGGGATCGGATACATGCGATGAGAACGCTTCTGCTCGGCGGCGCCGGCTTCATCGGGCTCCACCTCGCCAGGCGCCTGCTGGCCGACGGCCACGCCGTCACTGTCGTCGACGACTTCTCCAGGGGCAGGCGCGATCGGGACCTGGAGGCGATGCCGCTGGACGTCCGCCACGCCGACCTCACCGACCCGGGCTCCTACCAGGCGCTGGAGCACGGCTGGGACCAGATCTACATGCTGGCCGCCGTCGTCGGCGTCCGCAACGTCGAGCGGGACCCGTCGCGGGTGCTGCGCGTCAACACCCTGGCGCTGATGCACCTGCTGGACTGGATCGAGCGGGACGAGCCGCTGTTCTTCGCCTCCACCAGCGAGGCGTACGCGGGCGGCGTCACCGCCGGGCTCGTCCCCCTGCCCACGTCCGAGAGCGTCCCGCTGGTGATCGAGGACGTGGCGTCGCCGCGCTTCTCCTACGCGATCAGCAAGCTGCACGGCGAGGCGGCCGTCCTGCACGGCGCGCACGCGGTCGTGGGCCGCTTCCACAACGTGTACGGGCCCAGGATGGGCGCCGACCACGTGATCCCTGAGCTCTCGCTGCGCGCCATGCGCGGCGAGGACCCTTTCACGCTGTACGGCGGCGAGCAGAGCCGCGCCTTCTGCCACGTCGACGACGCGGTCGAGGCGATGGTGCGGCTGATGGCGACGCCCGAGGCGTTCGGGCGGATCGTGCACATCGGCGACGACACCGAGGAGACGAACATCGCCGACCTGGCGAAGCTCGTCCTGCGCGTCGCGGGGAAGGACCCGGTCATCGACCGGGTACCCGCTCCCGCCGGCTCGGTCGCCCGCCGCTGCCCCGACATCTCCCTGCTGCGGCGGCTGACGGGATTCGAGCCCCGGATCCCCCTGGAGGAGGGCGTCCGGCGCACCTTCGACTGGTACCGGCAGGGGTCTCCACGCGGCTGAGACCGCGGACCTCGATCACACGGCAGGGTGGAGCGGACGTCCTCAGCTGTCGTGGAAGTCCGAGGGCACCATCACCCGCACCCCGTTGGGCACGACGCGGAGCCTGATCGGGGTGCGCAGCCGTACCTCGCCGTCGACGTCGGCCGCCATCGGCGGGTCGGTCTCCAGCAGCATCTCGCGGCCCATCACGAACGGCCCGCCCGCGAGGCTGCGCCACCTGCCCGTGGTGGCGCGGGCCAGGGTCTCGCCGAGCAGCCGCAGCTTCTTGCCCGAGCCGAGCTGGTAGGCCACGAGCATGCCGTTGTCGATGCTGATGTCGCGGGCGACCTGCCAGCCGCCGTGGAAGCGGCCGTTGGCGATGTTGAGCTGGTCGGTGAGCAGCTCGTGGCGCTTGCCGTCGACGGTGAGGACGGCGCGGAAGGGCTTGTGCCCCGGAATGATCGTCAGGGCGGTCAGCGGGTAGGCGGGGCGGCCGAGGATGCGCTTGAGCCACGGCTTGACCGTGTTCGCGACCTCGACGGACACGCCGAAGCTGGCCAGGTTGGCGAACGGCCTGTCCTCGGCCATGCCCAGGTCGATGTCGGCGACCTTGCCGGTGTCGAAGACGCGGATCGCGCCGGCCAGGTCGAGGGGCAGGCCGAGGCTGCGGGCGAAGTTGTTGGTGGTGCCGAGTGGCAGCACGCCGAGTGCCACGTCGAGGTGGGCGACGTGGCGGACCGCCGACGAGAGCGTGCCGTCGCCGCCGCCGACGACGAGCAGGTCCGGCTTGGTCTCCAGCGCCTTGTCCAGGTGGGCGCGCAGCCGCTTGGGGTTGACGACGGAGTACTCCGCCAGGGGCTCGAAGCCCAGAGCGTGGATCTGGTCCAGCACCTCGAAGTAGTGGCGGCGGCCACGGCGGGAGCGCGTGTTGATCACCACGGCGATCCTGCGGTCCCTGCGGATGGCCTCGGTGTGCTCGGCCTTGCTGCGGAGCTCGGTCATGGATGCAATGGTACGGCCGCCGGAACCCTGGCCCCGGCGGCCGGATGATCACTTCTTGGACGGGGTGACCCGGACGATCGCTCCCAGGTTGCCGGGAAGGGGGGTGACGAGGGCGAATCGCACGCCTAATGCCCGGTCGCCGGGGTCACCCGTGCCGAGGATGTGGCCGCCGGCGACTTCGGTGCCGTACAGCTCGGTGGCGGGGCGGCCGTCTGCTCTGACGACCCTGGTCGAGTAGGGGCCCTTGGCGGGGATGACGGTGGAGGCGTCGAAGTCGCGGTAGTCGAGCGAGCCGTCGACCAGGTCGAGGCCCGGATACCAGGTCCTGGCGTCGGTGAAGGCGGGCACGCCCTTCAGCGCGGGGTAGTCGGCGCAGTGTTCGGTGAAAGGCTCGCCCTCGACGCACTCCCTGAACGGGTAGGTCCTGGCCGGGGAGAAGGCGGCGTTGGAGGACTGGACGCGGCCGTCGAGGTTCTTGCGCGCCCTCGGGTCCGCCTGGGCCGCCTTCCCCGTACGGCGCAGCGGCTCGTAGTGCGAGTCGACGAGGAGCAGGCCGCCCTTCACACCGAGGCTCGGCCCCTCGAACAGGGTCGGCGCGAGCACGTTGTTGGTGTAGGTGGAGTCGCGCAGCCAGACCAGCAGGCCGGGCGCGTTGTACTTGACCCGCTCGACCTTCCACGCGCCGTCGCGCAGGTAGCTGGTGTCGTAGGCGTGGGCCAGTCCCCGGTCGAAGCCGTCGAGATTGCGCCACTCGGCCAGGTAGAAGCGGGAGATCTCGCGGGAGCCGGTGCTGATCGTCCAGCCCTGGCCGCTGGTGTTGGTGAACGTGCCGCCGGTCGTGACCCATCCGCCCGCGCCCTGCTCCGCCCCGTCGCTCCAGACGGTGGCCGAGCCGCTGGTGAGCGTGAGGTCGTCGGCGAACCAGCCGCGCGCGGTGGTGGCCGCGTCGGTGTTGTAGGCGAGGCGCAGCCTGATCGTTTCGCCGGCGAACGGGGTGAGGTCGACGTAGTCGTGCCGCCACCCGTTGGTCGTACCGGTGAGGCCGCGTCTCTTGCCGCCGTAGCCGTGCAGGGCCCGGTTGGGGTCGGTGTAGTCGTCAGGCGTGCTGACCTCGCCGCCGGAGGCGGTGAACACCTTCTGCTGGGCCCAGCTCGCGCCGCCGTCGGTGGAGATCTCGACGAAGCCGTAGTCGTAGTCGGCCTCGATGTCGTAGTGGTTCCACATCCACAACCTCGGCTCGGCCGCCGCCGGCACCGCGAGCTCCCTGGTGAGCCTGACGTCGGCCCACTCCTGGTCCATGCCCGACCACCACATCCGACCGCCGCCGTGCGGGTCGAGCATCCTCAGCGGCGCGCTGGGCAGGTTGACCCGCACGCCGTCCGCGGTCAGCCGCGGCGTGCGCGAGGACTGCCCGATGGTGACCAGGCGGCTCCTGCCGCCAGGATCGAGGATCTCGGGGTCGGCCCAGCCGAGCACCCACTTGGCCCAGAGGCCCATGTGGGACGGCATCGACTGGTAGAGCGGGCCCGCGTGCGAGCCGCCGGCCATCAGGTCCCAGAAGTCGACGGCCGAGCTCGCCGTGCCGGTGGTGTCGTAGAGGTCGGGCAGGCCGAGGTCGTGGCCGTACTCGTGGGCGAAGACGCCGACGCTCGCGTCCTCCGGCTGCACGATGTAGTTGGAGACCTTGAGGTCGGTGCCGGGGACGGGGTGGCCGCCCGCGACCGCGCCGGAGTGCGCCCACAGCGCGTAGGCGCCCTGGGCGCCGCCGTCCGCCGACTTGTCCTTGCCCGCGTGGACGAGCACGAGGTGGTCGATCACGCCGTCGGGCTCGTCGAAGTCGCCGTCGCGGTCGGCGTCGCCGAGGTCCTCGACGTCGTAGTCGGACCATCTGAAGCGAGGCTGGGCGGCGGCGAGCGCGTTCACGGCGTCGATGGGCAGCTGCGCGTGGCCGCGCGGGTTGCCTGGGTGTCCCGACATGTCCTGGTACGGCTTGCCGCACGCGGCCGCGCCGTACCAGGCCTCGGAGTGCGGCACCGTGATCCAGCCCGCGGCCGAGCCCGAGACGGAGTAGGCGCCCTTGGACATCTCCTCGTACATGTTCCGCATCGTCAGCCCCGACAGGTCGACGCCGCGCGCGGTGACGCCCTGCTTGGAGTAGAGGAGCCTGTTGTAGTGGGCAGGGCTGAAGTCGGGCACCCAGAAGCTGAAGTCGTCCCTGTGGGGAAGGGTGGCGGGGTTCGGGATGCGGTTGTGGCGGGGGCCGTTCGCCGTCGTGCCCGGCGGCTCCTTGACGCAGTCGTCCGGCGCGCTCCTCGGGCCGCTGAGCCGCTCGAATCCGGAGAAGTCGTCGTCGGCGCGGTCGTTGAACTCGACCAGGATCGTCAGCAGCCTGGCGGTCTTGGTGGCGCGGGACTTCTTGAACAGGAGGTCGGCCGGGTTGCGGCCGGTCCTGACGGCCTGTCTCTCCCTGGCGGCCAGGACCCGGGCGGTGACGGGGTTGCCGCTGCTGAACTTCCCGTCGTGCTCGCGGGCGGGGATCCTGGCGCGGGTGTTCCCGCCGGGGGCGGGCGGGTCCTGGGGTGTGAAGCCCTCGGCGGGCTGGACGTAGTTGATGTAGGAGTCGGCCGCGGCGGGCTCGTAGCGGGCGGGGCTGTCCGCATCACCCGGCGGCAGGCCGACGGCCAGTAACGCGAGCGCGGGCAGCGCCGATAAGAGGCGCTTCGTGCTGTGCACTACATTCCCTCTCTTCCCGGGATCTACCGGGCGAATGGCCACAGAGGTTCTGCAGTGCGGACGTTAAGCACATCGTTTGAGATCGTTCCGAATGTCGCGGAAAGCGGTATGTCAGAACAGCAGGAGGACGGCGACGACCACGCCCGCGACGGCGGCGCCGTAGCAGAGGATCGCGATGATCGGGTCGAACCTGGCGACGCCGAGGATCTCCTCGCTGGTGAACCTGATCCGGTGGGCGGCGTGGAACAGGCACAGCAGGACGACCACGACCAGCGCCAGCCGTACCGGCAGAGGGTCGAGCAGGGCGGCGAACTCGGACTGCGTCGGCCAGTCGAGCACGCCCAGGGGCATGAGCACTCCGAACAGCAGCACCAGCACCGGCAGCAGCAGCGCGGCGACCACCCCGCCGCCGCTGAACAGCAGCCACAGGTACGGCTCCGGCGTGCGCCTCATCGCAGCACCGCCCAGGCCAGGACGGCCGAGACCACCAGCCACGCCGTGTGGTTGCCGCCCTGGATCATGAAGGCGGGCACCCGCCAGCCGTCCAGCCTGACGACCGTCGCCTTGGGCGCCAGGTTGAGGAAGGTGACCGCGTGGAAGGCGGTGGCGGCCAGCGCGAGCACGTTGAGCACGATCATCCACGGCCGCGCGGCGAGGGCGGTGAACTCCTGGAGCGTGCCGCCGGTCACGGCCGCGATCAGCAGCAGCAGGTAGGCGATCGTCCAGGCGACGAAGACGCTGGTCAGCTCCCTGGCCACGAAGACCGCGTAGGCCCGCGAGCGCAGGAACCACAGCCTGTCGCGGGGCGGCCGGTAGGCCCCGGCGGTCATCTCCTGCTCCACGGCAGGACCGACCGCATGGCGGCGGTGACCTTGTAGCGCTGGATCGCCTCCGCGGGGTCGACGTGCTTGGGGCAGGCGCTGGTGCACTCGCCCACGAACGTGCAGCCCCACACCCCCTCGTCGGTGTTGAGCAGGTCGAGCCGGTCGCCCTGGTCGCGCGAGTCGAGGTTGTAGCGCTGGGCGAGCGCGATCGCGGCCGGGCCGAGGAAGTCGGGGTTGAGCACGTAGACCGGGCAGGCCGAGTAGCACAGCATGCAGTTGATGCACATCGAGTACTGCTTGTAGGCCTCGAGCTGCTCGGGCGTCTGGGCGTACTCCGCCGTCAGCGGCAGTTCCTCGCCCTCCCTGATCAGCCACGGCCGCACGTGGGAGAGCTTGGCGAGGAAGTCGTCGATCTCCACCACGAGGTCGCGGATGACGGGGAAGCCCTTGAGCGGCTCGATCCTGACCGGCCCTTCGCCGAACTCGGACAGGAAGGTGCCGCAGGTGAGCCTGGGCTTGCCGTTGACGTTCATGCCGCAGGACCCGCACACGCCCATCCGGCACGACCACCGGAACGACAACGTGCCGTCGAGCTGGTCCTTGACGTAGTTGAGGCCGTCGAGGATCGCCCAGTCCTCGCTCATCGGCACGTCGAAGGACTCGAACGCCGGCTCGGTGTCCTGCTCGGGGCGGTAGCGGCTGATCTCCAGCCTGATCGTCTCCGTGCCGTGCCCGTCGGCCGCCGCCTTCCTCCGCGCCGCCCGCTCGCTCTCCTTGGTGCTCATCGGCCTCCCATCCGCATCGCCGCTTCCACCTCGCGCGTCTCAGTCACGGCCGTACACCCTCTCGCCCGGGGGCCACCGGGTGAGGGTGACGGGCAGCAGTCCGACCGAGGGAACGCCGGACGGGGCGCGGTGGACCAGCGAATGGGCCAGGAACCGCGCGTCGTCACGGGCGGGGAAGTCGAGCCGCTGGTGCGCGCCCCTGGACTCGGTCCTGTTGAGCGCGCACGCCACGACGGTCTCGGCGACGTCCAGCATCGCGTGCAGCTCGATCAGCGAGATCAGCTCGGTGTTGAACGTCGCGCTGTGGTCGTCCACCCGGGCGTCCGCCGCGCGCTCCCGCAGCGACGCCAGCGTCTCCACGGCCTTGGCGAGCGGGTCGCCCGTGCGGTAGATGCCCGCCGCGCCCTCCAGCGTGTGCTGCATCTCCTCGCGCAGGTCGGCGATCCTCGGCCCGGTGCCACCGCCGTCGAGCACGCGCCGCAGCCGCCGCCGCTCGTCCTCCCCCTGGCTGTGCACGGCACGCGCCTCCCCGCCCGGATGCGCCGTGGCGAACCTGGCCGCCGCCGCGCCCGCCCTCGCCCCGAAGACGAGGATCTCGGGCAGCGAGTTGGAGCCCAGCCTGTTGGCCCCGTTGATGCTCACGCACGCCGTCTCACCCGCGGCGTACAGTCCCGCGATCGGGGTCGCGCCGTCGAGGTCGGTGTGGACCCCGCCCATCATGTAGTGCACGACGGGCCTGACGGGGATCAGGTCCGTGGCCGGGTCGAGGTTCTGGTAGCTGCGGCACAGTTCCCTGACGAACGGGATCCGCGCGTCGATCTTCGTCTCGCCGAGGTGGCGCAGGTCGAGGTAGACGACGGGACCGTAGGGGGTCTCGACCGTGCGGCCCTTGTTCTGCTCGGCGACGAAGGCCTGCGACAGGCGGTCGCGGGGGCCGAGCTCCATGCTGCGCAGCTTGGGCGTCTCGGTGGGCCGGCCCAGGTCGTAGTCCTGCAGGTAGCGGTAGCCGTCCTTGTTGATGAGCCAGCCGCCCTCCGCGCGCGCCGCCTCGGTGATGAGGATGCCGGTGAACGGCAGGCCCGTCGGGTGGTACTGGACGAACTCCATGTCTTTCAGCGGCGCGCCCGCCCGGTAGGCCAGGGACATGCCGTCGCCCGTCTTGATCGCCGCGTTGGTGGTGAAGGGAAAGACGCGCCCGCAGCCGCCGGTGGCGAGGATGACGGTCTTCGCCGCGATGGCCTCGACCCTGCCCGTCCTGATCTCGATGGCGACGACGCCGTGGACGCGCCCGTCGTCGACGATGAGCTGGGTGACGTACCACTCGTCGTACCTGACGATCTCCTGATACTTCAGCGTGGTCTGGAAGAGGGTGTGAAGCAGGTGGAAGCCGGTCTTGTCGGCGGCGTACCAGGTGCGCATGCGCTTCATGCCGCCGAACGGCCTGACCGCCACCCGCCCGTCGCTCTCCCTGCTCCACGGGCAGCCCCAGTGCTCCAGGCGGATCAGCTCGCTCGGCGCTTCGGCGACGAAGGCCTCCACCGCGTCCTGGTCGCACAGCCAGTCGCCGCCCGAGATCGTGTCGTAGGCGTGCTCGTCGAGGGTGTCGCCGATCCCGATGACCGCCGCCGCGCCGCCCTCGGCCGAGACCGTGTGGCTGCGCATGGGGTAGACCTTCGACACGACCGCCACCGTCAACGAGGGGTCGGTCTCCGCGACCGCGATCGCCGCCCGCAGGCCGGCCCCGCCACCCCCGACAATGAGCACGTCGATCATGTCTCAGCTCCCGTGGTCGGGCTGGTCCTGGTCTCTGATGCGCTTGCCGTCATGGCGCACCGCGCTCAGGTGGATGCTGCCGTCGTGGTACTCGTGACGGATCCTGCGGCATCCACAGTCGAAGTACTGGTCCTTGATCAGCAGGCCGTAGCCGTCGTCGTCGACCAGTCGTTCACCGCCGGACGTCCTGCCGCATGGTGCGGTCTCCGGACTGAAGGGAGTGCGTGTGCCTGTCATCGCCGATCTCCCTAGATTGGCGAAACGTCGCTTTCCACGTAAGCACCGGGCCGGGGTTTCGGAAAGCCCCGATCTGGTACGGCGTGGCACCTCATGTCTGGGCGCCGGTCCCGCCTTCCCGCGGCGCCCCGCGGTCCTCCTCTGCGTGGATCTGGTCTGCGTGGGTCTGGTCCGCCTGGATCTGTGCGGGCTCCGGCTCGTCGATCTGGCGGGCCTGCGCGGCGACGCGCGGGTAGTGCAGGTCGAAGGCCGGCCGCTCGGAGCGGATCTGCGGGATGAACACGAAGTTGTGCCGGGGCGGAGGACAGGAGGTCGCCCATTCGAGCGAACCGCCGAAGCCCCACGGATCGTCGACCGTCACCTTGGGCGCCTTGCGCGCGGTCCTCCAGACGTTGTAGAGGAACGGCAGCGTGGACAGCCCGAGCAGGAACGCGCCCACCGACGAGATGAGGTTCAGGGTGGTGAAGCCGTCGGCGGGGCTGTAGTCGGCGTACCGCCGGGGGAAGCCCAGCATGCCCAGCCAGTGCTGGATCAGGAACGTGGTGTGGAAGCCGACGAACAGCAACCAGAAGTGCACCTTGCCGAGCCGGTCGTTGAGCATCCGCCCGGTCATCTTCGGCCACCAGAAGTAGAACCCCGAGAACATCGCGAACACGACCGTGCCGAACACCACGTAGTGGAAGTGCGCGACGACGAAGTAGGTGTCGCTGATGTGGAAGTCCAGCGGCGGCGAGGCCAGGATGACCCCGGTGAGCCCGCCCAGCAGGAACGTGACGAGGAAGCCGACCGCGAACAGCATGGGCGTCTCGAAGCTCAGATGGCCCTTCCACATGGTGCCGATCCAGTTGAAGAACTTCACGCCCGTGGGCACGGCGATGAGGAAGGTCATGAACGAGAAGAACGGCAGCAGCACCTGGCCCGTCGGGAACATGTGGTGCGCCCACACGGTCATCGACAGGCCCGCGATGGCGATCGTCGCCCCGACCAGGCCGATGTAGCCGAAGATGGGCTTGCGGCTGAAGACCGGAAGGACCTCGGTGACGATGCCGAAGAACGGCAGCGCGATGATGTAGACCTCGGGATGGCCGAAGAACCAGAACAGGTGCTGCCACAGCAGCGCCCCGCCCGTCGCCGGATCGTAGACATGGGTGCCGAGCTTGCGGTCGGCCTCCAGCGCGAGCAGCGCGGCGGCCAGCACGGGGAAGGCCATCAGCACGAGCATGCTGGTCAGCAGCGTGTTCCAGGTGAAGATCGGCATCCTGAACATCGTCATACCGGGGGCGCGCATGCCGATGATCGTGCTGATGAAGTTGACCGAGCCGAGGATGGTGCCGAGTCCCGACAGCACCAGGCCCATGATCCACAGGTCGCCGCCGACGCTCGGTGAGTACGTCGCCGTGGCCAGCGGCGTGTAGGCGAACCAGCCGAAGTCGGCCGCGCCGCCGGGGGTGACGAATCCGGCGACCGCGATGATGCCGCCGAACAGGAACAGCCAGTACGCCACGGCGTTCAGCCGGGGGAAGGCGACGTCGGGTGCGCCGATCTGGAGCGGCATGATGACGTTGGCGAACCCGGCGAACAGCGGGGTCGCGAAGAGCAGCAGCATGATCGCGCCGTGCATGGTGAACAGGGAGTTGTACTGCTGCTGGGTCACGAACTCCATGCCGGGCTGGGCCAGCTCGGCCCGAATGATCATGGCCATGACGCCCGCGATGAGGAAGAAGACGAACGAGGTGATCAGGTACAGGTACCCGATGACCTTGTGGTCGGTCGTCGACAGCCACGCGGCGATGACGGTGCCCGTGCGGCGGCGTCTGACCTGCTGCATCGAGGTCTCGCGAACGGTCGTCACGGCTGCTCCCCTCCACGCGGAGTGTTGCCCCGATCACTCCATTTGACGACACCGCCCGCCGTACCGGAAGCCGTCCGCGCGGATTTCTCTCAGGCCCCTGCCATCGCTGCCTCCGAAACCCCGCCGAGAAACCCTTGCCCGCACGCCGAAAGCCGCGGCCGGTGCCACGGGCGCGGACCCGAAAAAGATCTCAGTGGGACTCCCTGCCGACCTCGTGGCCGCTCGACCCCACCAGGAAGTCGAGGTCGGCCCCCTGGTCGGCCTGCAGGACGTGGTCGATGTACAACCGCTGCCACCCCCTCGTGGGCGTCGCGAACCCGGTGGTCACCGGCTCACGGAGCGCCAGCTCCCGCTGCGGGATGTCGATGTCGAGCCGCCTGGAGGGCACGTCCAGCTCGATCGGATCGCCCGTCCGCACCAGTGACAGCGGCCCGCCGACAGCCGCCTCCGGCGCGGTGTGCAGGACGACGGTGCCGTAGGCGGTGCCGCTCATCCTGGCGTCGCTGATGCGCACCATGTCGCGGACCCCCTTGGCCAGCAGCTTGGCGGGCAGCGGCAGGTTGCCGACCTCGGGCATGCCCGGATAGCCGCGCGGACCGCACCCGCGCAGGATCAGCACGCTGGTCTCGTCGACGTCGAGGCCGGGCGAGTCGAGCCGGTCGCGCAGGTCCTCGACGCTGTCGAAGACGACCGCCCTTCCCCTGTGCCTGAGCAGCTCGGGCGAGGCCGCGGCGGGCTTGATGACCGCGCCGCGCGGCGCCAGGTTGCCGCGCAGGACGGCGATGCCCGCGTCCTCCAGCAGCGGCGACGACCGGCGCCTGATGACCGTCTCGTCCCAGATCTCCGCCTCGTCCAGGTAGGAGGTGAGCGGCCGTCCCGTGACGGTCACCGCCGAAGGGTCGAGCAGGTCGCTCACCTCCTTGAGCACGGCGAGCAGCCCTCCCGCCCTGAACAGGTCGTCCATCAGGTGGCGTCCGGCGGGCTGCAGGTCGGCCAGGAGCGGCACACCGGCACCGATCCGGTCGAAGTCGTCCAGGGTGAGGTCGACGCCGAGCCGTCCCGCGATGGCCAGCAGGTGCACGACCGCGTTGGTCGAGCCGCCGATCGCGGCCAGGGCGACGATCGCGTTGCGGAACGAGGCGCGGGTGAGCACCCGGCCCGGCGTCCTGTCCTCGGCGACCATGGCGACCGCGAGGCGGCCCGTCTCGTGAGCCCGTTCGAGGAGCCTGCTGTCGGCCGCGGGCGTGCCTGCCGTACCGGGAACGGTCATGCCGAGCGCCTCGGCCACGCACGCCATCGTGGAGGCGGTGCCCATCGTGTTGCAGTGGCCCTTGCTGCGGATCATCGCCGCCTCGGAGCGCAGGAACGCCTCCCTGGACAGGGTGCCGGCCCGCACCTCCTCGCTGAGCCGCCACACGTCGGTCCCGCAGCCGAGGGGAACGCCGCGGAAGTGCCCGGTCAGCATCGGCCCGCCGGGCACGACGACGGCGGGCAGGCCGACGGAGGCGGCGGCCATCAGCAGCGAGGGGATGGTCTTGTCGCAGCCGCCGAGCAGGACCACGCCGTCAATGGGGTTGGCGCGCAGCATCTCCTCGATGGCCATGGCGGCCAGGTTGCGCCACAGCATCGCGGTCGGCCTGACGTTCGTCTCGCCGAGCGACATGACAGGAAGGTTCAGCGGGACGCCGCCGGCCTCCCACACGCCCTGCTTGACGCTGGTGGCGACCTCGTCGAGGTGGATGTTGCACGGGGTGAGATCGGAGGCGGTGTTGGCGATCGCGATGTGCGGCTTGCCGCCCTCGAAGGCCTCGCGGGGCAGGCCGCGGCGCATCCAGGCGCGGTGGATGTAGGCGTTTCTGTCGGTTCCCTCGTACCAGTGCGAGCTACGCATATGCTTCTTCCATTAACCGGAACACTGATCTAACATTCGGAACGTGATCGACCCTAACCCCGAAACTCCACGAGGAGAAGACCGGCTCGTCGGCGCCGACCGGGTGCTCGTGGTGCTGCGGGTGCTGGCCGAACGGCCCGAGGGCATCGGTCTCGAGGAGATGGCCAAGGCCGTCGACAGCCCCAAGCCGACCGTGCACAGAGCCCTGGCCGCGCTGCGCCGCGCCGGGTTCGCCGTGCAGGACGGCAGGGGCCGCTACCTGCTGGGCGACGAGTTCCTCCGGCTCGCCTTCACCCACCACGAGGCCAGGCCCGACCACGTCAGGATCCGCCCCGCGCTGGAACGGCTGGCCGGCAGGTTCGGCGAGACCGCGCACTACGCGGTGCTCGACGGGCGCGAGGTGGTCTACCGGGCGAAGGTCGACCCGCCCTCGGGCCCCGTGCGGCTCACCTCCACGGTCGGCGGTCGCAACCCCGCCCACAGCACCGGCGTCGGCAAGCTGCTGCTGGCGTGGGCGCTGCCCGACGACGCGGCGGTGGCGGCGTGGGCGCGGGAGGTCGCGCTGGAGCGCCGCACCCCGCGGACCAAGGTCACCGTCGAGGAGCTGTGCGCGGAGCTGGCGGCGGTGCGCGAGCGGGGCTGCGCCGTCGACGACCAGGAGAACGAGGTGGGCGTCAACTGCGTGGCCGTCCCCGTCTTCCTCACCTCCGCCACCACGCCGAGCGGCGCGGTCAGCGTGAGCGCGCTGGCCTACAGGACGTCCCTGCCCTCCCTCGTGGAGGCGCTGCCCGAGATCCACGCCATCGTGAAGGAGCTGCGATGATCGCCGACTCGCTGTCCACCGAGACCTACGAGCTGGCCGAGGGCCCGCTGTGGGATCCCGTGGCCGAGCGGCTGCTCTGGGTCGACATCCCGACCGGCCGCGTCATGGAGGGCGCGCTGCGGGAGGGCGACCTGCGGGTGGTCAGGACGCACACCCTGCCGGGCACCGTGGGCGCGGTGGCGCCCGCCGCCGACGGTTCCCTCCTGGTCGCGGCGCAGCACGGCTTCGCGACGATCGGCGAGCGGACCACCGTGGGGCCGAGGGTGCTGCCCAAAGGGACCGCCAGCAGGTTCAACGACGGCAGGTGCGATCCGGCGGGGCGCTTCCTCGCGGGCAGCACCGCCAAGGACGAACGGCAGGGTCAGGAGCGGCTCTACCGGCTGGAGCTGGACGGCACGGTGAGCGTGCTGGCCGACGGGCTGACCATCTCCAACGGGCTCGGCTGGTCGCCCGACGGGCGGACGCTGTACCACGTCGACAGCATTCCAGGGGTGGTGTGGGCGCAGCCGTACGATGTGGAGACCGGACGGGTCGGGCCGCGCGCGGTGATCCTCCAGGTGAGCGACGGGCTGCCCGACGGGATGGCGGTGGACGTCGAGGGGAACCTCTGGATCGCGATCTGGGGCGCCGGCGAGGTGCGCCGCCACACGCCCGACGGCCGGCTGCTCGACAGCGTGAAGGTCGCCTCGCCGAAGACCTCCAGCGCGGCCTTCGTCGGCTCCGCGCTGGTCATCACGACGGCGGGCGGCGGGCTGTTCGCGGCCGACGTCGGCGTCACCGGCCTGCCCGCCACCCCGTGGAAAGGCCCCACCGACCTCGACAATCTCTGAGAGCACCACTGATCGGGAGTTCCATCAGATGTACCTCATGCGCATCGGCCCCGCCGGCGCCGAGAAGCCGGCCGTTCGCGTGGGCGACGGCTACGTCGACGTCTCCGACCTCACGCCCGACTTCGACGCCGCCTTCTTCGCCAGAGGAGGCGCCGCCGTCCTGCGCGAGGCCGTGCGGGACAGCTCGGTCACCCCGTTCACCGACGAGCGGATCGGCCCGCCCATCGCCCGCCCGCACCAGATCCTGTGCATCGGCCTCAACTACAGCGACCACGCCGCCGAGACGGGACAGGCCGTGCCCGACGAGCCGATCGTCTTCAACAAGGCGCCGAACACGCTGGTGGGGCCGCACGACGAGGTCCGCATCCCGCGCCGCTCCACCAAGACCGACTGGGAGGTCGAGCTCGGCATCGTCGTCGGGCGGCGCTGCCAGTACCTGGAGGACGACGAGGCCGGCCGCCAGGCCATCGCCGGATACGTGGTGGTCAACGACGTCAGCGAGCGCGAGTTCCAGATCGAGCGCGGCGGGCAGTGGGTGAAGGGCAAGTCGGCCGAGACGTTCAACCCGTGCGGCCCCTACCTCGTCACGCCCGACGAGATCCCCGACGTGGCGGCGCTGGACCTGTGGCTCGACGTGAACGGCACGCGCAGGCAGAAGGGCTCGACGGCGACGATGCTGTTCGGTCCCGCGTTCCTGGTCCGCTACCTGAGCCAGTTCATGGTGCTGGAGCCCGGCGACCTGATCAACACCGGCACGCCTCCGGGCGTCGGCATGGGCCACAACCCGCCGATCTTCCTCAAGCCTGGCGACGTGATGGAGCTGGGCATCGAACGGCTCGGCGTGCAGCGCCAGCGGGTGGTCGCGGCGCCATGAGGGCCTTCGCGTTGCTCGGCCCGCGCGAGGCGGTCGTGGAGGAGGTCGAGCCGCCCGTGGCGGGTCCCGGCCAGGTCGTGGTGGACGTCGAGCGGGTCGGTCTTTGCGGCACCGACCTGGAGTTCTACACCGGCGAGATGGCCTACCTGAAGCAGGGCCACGCCGGCTATCCGATCAGGCTCGGCCACGAGTGGTGCGGCAGGGTCGCCTCGGCCGGCGAGGGGGTCGACACCGCATGGCTGGGCCGGCGCGTCGCCGGCGACACGATGCTCGGCTGCGGCCGCTGCGCCAGGTGCATGGGCGGGCGCCACCACGTGTGCGAGGACCGCTTCGAGGTCGGCATCAGGGGCGGCTGGCCCGGCGCGCTGGCCGAGCAGCTGCTGATGCCCGCCACCGCGCTGCTCGCCCTGCCCGACGAGGTGGGCCCCACGGCGGGCGCGCTCGTCGAGCCCGGCGGCAACGCGTTGCGCGCGGCCAGGGCGACGGGGGCGCGGGCGGGCATGAGGGTGCTGGTCTGGGGGCCAGGCACGATCGGGCGGCTGGCCGCCGCTTTCGCCAGGGCGGCGGGCGCGGAGGTCCACCTGGTCGGCCTGGAGGCCGGGGAGGGCGTGTGGAGCGCCGAGGAGCTGCCGGGCCTGCCGTACGACGCGATCATCGACGCGACGAACGCGGCGGCGGTGCCGCAGGCGGCGCTCGACCTGGTCGAGCCGGGCGGCAGGGTGGTCTACATCGGCCTGGCCGCCACGCCGAGCACCATCGACACCCGGCGGCTCGTGCTGAAGGACGTGACGGCGGTCGGCGTCCTCGGCGGTTCGCAGGGGTTGCGCGCGGCCGTCGAGCACTACAGCTCGGGCGCGGTGGACCCCGAACCGCTGGTGGCCGCGACGGTCCCGCTGGAGCAGGCGGGCGAGGTGCTCGCGGGGTGGCGGCCACCGGACGCGGGGCCGGGGCCGAAGATCCACATCAACCCAGCGCTCGGTCGATGAACGCGGTGACCTCGGCCAGCGCCTCCTCCTTGTTGGTCTCGTTGAACACCTCGTGGCGGGCGCCCGGATAGATCACCTCGGTGAGGTCGTCGCCCCTGACGGCCTCGATGCCCCTCCTGCTGCCCGCGAGGGGCACGAGCGGGTCCTCCTCGCCGTGGATCCACAGCGTCGGCAGCGGGCCGAGGCTCCCCGCCTTGGCGATCGTCTCCATGGTGGTGGCGAACGCGGCGATCGTGGGGCGCCTGAAGGGGCCGTGCCAGACGAGGGGGTCCTCGGCGTAGGCGGCGCCCACCGACAGGTCCCGGGAGAGCGTGGCGGGGTCGATGGGGATGTCGGGCATCTCGTCCAGCGACAGCAGGACGTCGATCGCCTCCCACGTGCCGATGACCGGGCCGGACAGGACGAGCGCGGCGAGGGCGTCGCCGTACCGCTGGGCGTAGCGGGTGGCGATCAGGCCGCCCATGGAGTGGCCGATCACGACCACGGGCACCCCCGGATGGTCGGCCATGGCGCGCTCGGTGACGGCGTGCACGTCGGTGACGACGTCCTCGAAGTCCTCGATCAGCACGCGCTCGCCCTCGGACCTGCCGTGTCCCCTGTGGTCGGGGCCGTAGACGGCCGCTCCGTGCGCCACGAGTGCGGCGGCCACGTGCTCGTAGCGGCCGATGTGCTCGCCGTACCCGTGGACGAGGACGGCCAGGTAGCGGGGGTGCTCGCCAGGCCAGACCCTGGCCACGATGCCGTTGAGCGTGAGTTCGGTGGACATTCAGGGAGCGTACGCCGGGGCCTACAGTTTGACCATGGGGAAGTCGACGCAGCCGCGCAGGGCGGACGCCGAGCGCAACATCGCCGCGATCCTGGCCACGGCCGCGCGCCTGCTGGGCGCCGACCCAGGCGTCAGCGTGGCCGAGATCGCCAAGGAGGCGGGCGTCGGCAGGGTCACGCTCTACGGCCACTTCCCCTCCAGGGAGTCGCTGCTCGACGCCGTCCTGCGCGATGCCGTCGACCACGCCGAGCTGGCGCTGTCCGGCCTCGACCTCGAAGGGGTGCCCGCCACGCAGGCCATGGACACGCTGATCGGCTCCTCGTGGGAGATCCTCGACCGGCACAGCCGCCTGTTCGTCGCCGCCGACAGGGCGCTGCCGACCGAGCGCATCCGCGAACGGCACGGCAAGCCCCTGGCCAGGGTCGAGCAGCTGATCGCGCGCGGCATGGACGAGGGCGCCTTCCGTACCGACCTGCCGCTGTCGTGGCTGGTCAGCACGTTCTTCGGGCTGCTGCACAACGCGGCGGGCGAGATCGAGGCGGGCCGCCTTCAGCGTGCGGAGGCGGCCGAGGTGCTGACCAGGACGCTCCGCTCGGTCCTCGCCGCCTGAAAGCTCTGGACATACCCACCCTCCGTATGCTTGCCTCATAACTCGAACACTACTGTACGAGTTAGCGAGAGGGGTTCGCCCATGCTGCTGGTCCTGCTCTGCCTGGCCCAGTTCATGTTGATCATCGACATCACCGTCGTACAGGTCGCGCTGCCGTCCATCGGCGTCGACCTTGGCCTCGACCGCGAGGCGCTGACCTGGGTCGTCACGACCTACACGCTGTGCTTCGGCGGCCTGATGGTGCTCGGCGGCAGGCTCGCCGACGCCTTCGGCGCGCGCCGGATACTCATGACGGGGCTCGCCGTCTTCACGCTCGCCTCGCTGCTGTGCGGGCTCGCCCCCGGTGGCGCGTCGCTGATCGCGGGGCGCGGGCTGCAGGGCGTCGGGGCCGCGCTGCTGTCGCCCGCCGCGCTGGCCACCATCACCACCGTCTTCCATGGCGAGCGCCGCACCAGGGCGCTGGCGGTGTGGGCGGCGATCGGCGGCACGGGCGCGGCCGTGGGCGTGCTGCTCGGCGGCCTGCTGACGGCGGGTCCCGGGTGGGCGTGGGCGTTCTTCGTGAACGTGCCCGTGGGCCTGATCGTGCTGACCGCGCTGCCGTCCTTCGTGCCCTCCTCGGCCCCCGCGGCGCGGCAGCCGCTCGACCTGCCCGGCGCGCTGCTGGTCACCGCCGCCACGGCGCTGCTGATCTACGGGCTGGTGATCGTGGGCGAGGCCGGATGGGGTACGGCGGGCCTGTGGCTGGGCGCCTCCGCGCTGGTGTACGCGGTGTTCGTGTGGGTCGAGCGGGTGACCGGGGCCCCGCTCATGCGCGCGGCGACGATGGCCAGGCGGCCCGTCCTGTCGGGCACGTTCGTCATGCTCATGGCGACGGGCCTGATGCTGGGGCTGTTCTTCCTCAGCTCGCTCTACCTGCAGCGGGTGCTGGGGTACGGCGCGCTGGAGACGGGCTTGCTGTTCCTGCCGGTCGCGATCGCGATCACGCTCGGCGCGCACCTGGGCGGGCGGCTGATCGGCAAGGTGGGCGGCCGCCCCGTCGCGGTGGCCGCCTTCCTGCTCACCGCCGCGGGCGCCGCGCTCATGACCCGCGTCTCGCCCGAGGCGGGCGTCTACACCACGCTCCTGCCCGGGTTCGTGATCGCCGCCTTCGGCATCGGGCCCGCCTTCGTCACCGCGACGGCGACGACCATGGCCAACGTCCCTCCTGGAGAGGCGGGCGTGGCCTCCGGCGTGATCAACACCTTTCACGAGCTGGGCGGCTCGATCGGGGTCGCGGCGGTCTCCAGCCTGGCGGTGGGCGGCTTCCCCGAGGCGCTGGCCTGGTGCGCGGGCGCCGCGGCCGTCGCGGGGGCGGTCGCGCTCGGACTCGTCCCGTCGGGCAGGCCCGCCGTCCTCGTCGGCCACGGGCACGGCCACGTGCAGGAGCCCACGCAGGGGCACGGGCACGCGCACAGCCAAGGGCACGGGCACGGGCACGGCTAGCATGAGGCGGACCCAAGGAGGTTGATCATGTCGTCGCAGGCGGTCTTGGCGGCGAAGTCCTGGCGGCGTCTGCGGATCCTCCGCGCCAGGTCGGCGACCCGGCCAGCGGCTTTCCTGCGCCGGGCCGATCCCTTCGCGGTCCGGACGAGGCCCCGCTGGAGCTTCTTGGCGTGCTCGACTTCCCGATCGCGGGCGAAGACCTGGTGGTGGAACAGGCCGTCCGAGCGGGTCACAACCTCGACCACGCCCCGGTCGATCCCCACCCCGGTGCCGGGGTTGGCGTGCCGATCAGGCGGGGTGATCCCGTCCTCGACGAGGAAGCTGATGTACCAGTGCCCGCCGTCGCGGCTGACGGTGGCGTTCTTCACGCTTCCGCCGAGCGGCCGGGTGATGCGGAAGCGAACCCAGCCGAGCTTGGGGAGTTTCGCCCGAAAGCACGCGGTTCCACACCAGGCGTACGCAGCCGAACGTGCGGTTGAGCACCGCCGCCTGCTGTTCGGCGGGGTAGACCGGTACTTTGTATGCCGTACGCACGTTCGTATTTTGCCGTGTTGATGGATGATCCGTAGGCGAATGCAGAAGGTCATGCGCGCTGCGCGCTGTGGGCTGCCCCTGCTCCGCCGGGCCACCCCGCGCGGGGTCCGGACTCCTCGCCGCCCCTGAACGACCGGGTTTCCTCCGGAGATCTCTGTAAGACCCGCGCTGGTGGTGGAGTCACTGATGGTGACCGGGCTGGTGCGCCGTTATCTTTTCGACACCCACTATTCTTCGTATCCCAGCCTAGGAAGGAACATCCCGTGACCCTCGACGAGCTGACCGCTCAGCGCGAGCAGGCCGCAGCCGACTACGACGCCCTCGTGCGGCGCGGCCTGAAGCTCGACCTGACCAGGGGCAAGCCCTCTCCCCGCCAGCTCGACCTGGCCGACGGGATGAACGGCCTGCCGTCCACGCACCTGGCGGCCGACTGCACCGACTGCCGCAACTACGGCAACCTGCAGGGGCTGGCCGAAGTGCGCGAGCTGTTCGCCGAGCAGCTGCAGGTCCCCGCCGCTCAGCTGGTCGCGGGCGGTAACTCCAGCCTGGCGATGATGCACGACTCGATCGTCTTCTCGCTGCTCAGCGTCCTGCCCGGCGCTTCGCGCAGGTGGGTCGAGGAGGACGAGATCGTCTTCCTGTGCCCGGTGCCCGGCTACGACAGGCACTTCGCGCTGTGCGAGCGCTTCGGCATCACGATGATCCAGGTGCCGCTGACCGACGAGGGCCCCGACATGGACGTCGTCGAGCGGCTGGTCGCCGACGACCCGCGGATCAAGGGCATCTGGTGCGTGCCGAAGTACAGCAACCCCTCGGGTGTCACCTACGGCGAGGAGACCGTCCGCCGCCTGGCCTCGATGCCCACCGCCGCGCCCGACTTCCGCATCTTCTGGGACAACGCGTACGCGGTGCACCACCTCACCGGCACCCACGCCGAGCTGGCCGACCTGCTGGCCCTGTGCGAGGAACACGGCAACGCCGACCGCGCCTTCGTCTACGGCTCGACCTCCAAGGTGAGCCTCGCGGGCAGCGGCGTGGCCTTCTTCGGCTCCTCCCCCGCCAACGTCGCCTGGTACCTGGGCAACGTGTCCAAGCAGAGCATCGGCCCCGACAAGCTGAACCAGCTGCGCCACGTGGAGTTCCTGCGCGACGCCGAGGGCCTGGCCGCGCACATGCGCAGACACGCCGAGCTGGTCTGGCCGAAGTTCGAGACCGTCGACAGGATCCTCACCAAGGAGCTGGGCGGCACGGGCATGGCCACCTGGTCGGCGCCCACGGGCGGCTACTTCATCAGCCTCGACGTCCCCGAGGGCTGCGCCCGCGAGGTCGTCGCCAAGGCTAAGGCGGCGGGCATCGCGCTCACGCCCGCGGGCGCGACGCACCCCTACGGCGACGACCCGGCCGACCGCACGATCCGCATCGCCCCCACCTACCCCGACCTGGAGGAGCTGGAGGAGGCGATCACCGGCCTGACCGTGTGCGTGCGCCTGGTCGCCACGGAGAAGCTGCTGTCGCGGGACTGACGGGCGGGGTCAGGGGCGGCGGCGCCTGCCGTACCTGAAGCCGAAGATGTACTCACGGGTCTCGCTGGGGTGGAAGGCGACGCCCACCCCAGGCTCGAAGGCGACGTTGTCCCGCGAGCAGTAGTAGAGCTCCTGCCACACCAGGAGCGCCTGCTCGCGGGCCGGCGCCTCGGCCTGGTCGCGCTTGCGCGCGCCGTGCGCGCCCATGACGAACATCAGCCCGAACCACCAGAAGACGCCGGTCGCGCAGAACGGGCCCAGCAGGTCGATCAGGAAGTTCGTCCGGTCGCTCATGGCCAGCGTGAGCGCCAGCACCACGTGCGCGAGGGCGGCGAAGCCGAGCATGACATACCCCTGATGGCGGGCTCGGGGCACCTCGTGCCTGGCGGGGAAGGACAGCCACACCGCCAGCTGCGTCCTGGTCATCGGGTGCTTTCTCGTGCCGACGAGCGAGGCGGCGGGCAGGTCGACGACGGCGCGCTCCTTGGGCATGCTCGCGCGTCCGAGGTGGAAGCTCGTACCGTCGGCCACGATCCCCGGTACCGACGCCACCCTGTCGGCCTTGCCGCACTCCGGACAGGACAGATCCATCCGGGCAGTCTGGCCCTGACGTGCGGCTGGCGCAAATCGGGCCGTAGAGTCTCATCGTGATTGAGGCACTGGTGAAGAGCCTTCCTGAAGGAAGGGTGCTGACCGACCCCGACGTGGTCGACTCGTACGCACGCGACCGCACGTTCCTCGAGCCCGGCAAAGCTCTCGGGGTGGTCCTCGCCACCTCCCGCGACGACGTGGTGACCACCATGCGGTGGGCCACCGAGCACCGGGTGCCCGTCGTGCCGCGCGGCGCTGGCACCGGCCTGGCGGGCGCGGCGACCGCCAGCGAGGGCTCGATCGTGCTGTCGCTGGCCAGGATGACCGCGATCCGCGAGCTGAGCCCCGCCGACGAGATCGCCGTCGTCGAACCCGGCGTGATCACCGCCGATCTGGACAGGGCGGCGAGGGAGCACGGGCTGATGTACGCGCCCGACCCCTCCTCCTACGAGATCTCCACCATCGGCGGCAACCTGGCCACCAACGCGGGCGGGCTGCGGTGCGTGAAGTACGGCGTGACCCGCGACTCCGCGCTCGGTCTGGAGGTCGTGCTGGCCGACGGCAGGATCCTGAACACCGGCCGCCGCACGGTCAAGGGCGTCACCGGCTACGACCTGACGGGCCTGTTCGTCGGCTCGGAGGGCACGCTCGGCATCATCACCTCGGCCACCGTACGGCTGCGCCGCGCCCCGATCGCGCCGCCCGCGACGATCGCCGCGGAGTTCGGCTCGCTGCGCGACGCCGCCGCGGCCGTGTCCGCGATCATCGCGGCCGGCTGCCAGCCGTCCCTGATGGAGCTGCTGGACAGGGCCACGCTGAAGGCGATCGACGACTGGCGCAACATCGGCCTGGAGGACTCCACCAACGCCATGCTGATCGGCCAGTCGGACGCCTCCGACGGCCAGGCGATGGCCGCCCTGATGCGGGAGCTGTGCGAGGCGAACGGGGCCTCCTTCGTGGCGGTGTCCTCGACGCCCGAGGAGACCGAGGACCTCATCGGCATCAGGCGGATGGCCTACGAGGCCAAGGAGCGCCTCGGCGCGTGCCTGGTCGAGGACGTGTGCGTGCCGCGTTCGGCGCTGCCCGACATGATCTCGGCGGTGGAGGCGGCGGCCGCGCGGCACGAGGTGATGATCTGCACGGTGGCGCACGCGGGCGACGGCAACCTGCACCCCGTCTTCATTTTCGAGCACGGCACGCCTGAGCCTCCCGCCCGCGTGTGGGCCGCGGCCGACGAGGTGTTCAAGGCGGCGCTGGAGCTCGGCGGCACGCTGACCGGCGAGCACGGCGTCGGGCTGCTGAAGCGCCGCTGGCTCGGCCTGGAGTCGGGACCGGTCGTGACCGAGGTCCAGCAGGGCATCAAGCGGGTCTTCGACCCGCTCGGCATCCTCAACCCCGGAAAGGCGATTTGAACGTCATCGTGCTGAACGGGGGTTGTGGAGGTCGACACGGGGTCCGTGTCGCTCTCTGACTGCGCCCGGTCGATCGCAATCCGGACACATCGTCAAACCAGTGAGACGACTCACGAACCACACTGATAGCGTTTTGCCCCACCTATAGAGGAAATACGGGGGTTCGACGTGACTCAGTTCCAGCCGTTGACCGCGGACGACCCGCGCCGGCTGGGTGCGTTCGAGATCACCGCGCGGCTCGGCGAGGGCGGGCAGGGCGTGGTCTACCTGGGCAAAGGCCCAGCAGGCGAGCAGGTGGCCGTCAAGCTCCTGCACAACGCTCTGGTGGCCGACGCCGACGCGCGGACGAGATTCCTGCGCGAGGTGGCGGTGGCGCAGCGCGTGGCGAGGTTCTGCACCGCGCCTGTGCTGCACGCCGATCTGGAGGGCAGCCGGCCGTACATCGTGACGGACTACGTGCCGGGGCCATCCCTGCGGCAGCTGGTCGACGGGGAGGGGCCGCGCAGGGGAGCGGCCCTGGAGAGGCTGGCCATCAGTACGGCCACCGCCCTGGCGGCCATCCACCGCGCGGGGATCCTGCATCGCGACTTCAAGCCTGCGAACGTGCTCATGGGCCCCGAGGGCCCTGTTGTGATCGACTTCGGCATCGCCCGCGCCCTGGACTCGCCGGGCGCGACGGCCACGGGGATGGCCATGGGCACGCCCGCCTACCTGGCACCCGAGCAGCTGAGCGGCGCTCCCGTGTCGGAGGCGGCCGACGTGTTCGCGTGGGGCGTCACGATGGTGTTCGCCGCGACGGGCAAGCCCGCCTTCGGCTCCGACTCCATTCCCGTGGTGATGAACCGGATCCTGAACGAGGAGCCGGAGGTCGGCGGGCTCGACGGGGTGCTCGGCGAGCTGGTGGCGGCCTGCCTGTCCAAGGATCCGGCGCTGCGGCCGACGGCCGAGCAGCTGATCGCACGCCTGACGGGGCAGACGACCGGTGAGACGGCGATGGCCGTCCACCAGACCGGCAACAAGCTGCCGCCGCCGCTCCCCCAACCGGGACAGCAGGGCCAGGCTGGGCACGCAGGACACCCGGCCCAGGCAGGGCAACCGGCTCCCGGCGGCCAGCCAGGCCAGCCCGGTGGCCAGCCAGGCCAGCCCGGTGGTCACCCGGGGCAGCCAGGCGGCCACCCGATGCCGCCTGGCGGCCACCCCGCGCCTCCGAGGCAGGGGCAGCCCTTCGCTCCCGGCGCTCCCGCGCCCGGCACCGCCGTACCGGGCCAGCGTCCCCCCTCCGGGGACACCCAGGCCGGCGGTTCGAGCACGCGCCGTCGTACGGTGACGGTCGCGGTGTCGGCGGCGGCGGCGGGGGCCCTCCTGCTGGCGGGCACCGTCGTGTGGGCGAGCGCGGGCGGCAAGGTGCCCGCGACGCTGGTCGCGGTCGACTCCCCCGCCAGCTCGCCTCCGCAGGAGCCGACCGCGGACTCCACCGAGGTGATTCCGCCTGCCGAGCAGCCGGCCGAGCCAGAGATCTCGCCCGATCTGACGCAGGACACCGCGACGCCCGAGGCGACCAAGTCGAAGAAGGAGAAGGTCGAGGAACCGGCGGTCTCCGTGCCGCACACCACGGTGCCTCCCGCCCAGCAGCAGAAGCCTTCGACGGAGCCGACGAAGAAGACCAGGCCGACGGCCAAGCCGACCAAGAGCACGGGCCTGGTCGACCCCGATCCCGATCCGACGGGGCTGACCGAGCCGACGGTCGGCGACGCGTACGGGCACTCGAGCAGCAAGCCGAGCCCCAGGCCGAGCTCCAAGCCCACGTCCAAGCCGACGACGACCGCGAAGCCGCCGGCCACCCCGAAGCCGACCCCCAAGCCTTCCACGCCGCCGAAGCCGAACCCCTACACGGCGGCAGGCGTCTGCGGATCGGGCTACAAGGTGGTCGACTCGCACGCGCTGAGCACGAAGGCCACGATCTACCTGCTGTACAGCAGCGGCGCGGGCAGGAACTGCGTGGTCACCATGTCGAAGTACGTGGTGCCCGCCAAGGTGTCGATGAACGCCGTCCTCCAGGTGCAGGGTGGCAGCAGCGGCTCCAACCCCGGCTCGTTCACCGCGTACTCGGGGCCGGTCCGGCTGCCGGCGGTCAAGAAGTGCGTCATCTGGGGCGGTTCCTGGGGCACGCTCTCGTGGAAGAGCGGCTGGAGCCACTGCGGCTGACCATCTGAGGGCCCGGCGGACGCGCACCCGCGTCCACCGGGCCCTTCGTCTTTCCCGCGCGACCTTCCCGCGCGACCTTCCCGCGCGACCTTCCCGCGCGCCTTTCCCGCGCGTCTTTCCCGCGTGACTTCGAAGAGGGCCTTCACTGGGCGGGTATGGCGTTGCTAAGTTGTTGACGTGATCGTCAGGTCTGAGGCGCTGACCGCTCGCGGGCGGCGGACCAGGGCCGCGCTGCTTCAGGCGGGGCGCGAGGCGTTCGAGGAGCACGGGTACGACGCCGTGCGCATCGACGACGTCTGCGCCAGGGCCGAGGTATCGCACGGCACCTTCTACACCTACTTCGACTCCAAAGAGGCGCTGTTCGGGGAGGTGGCGGGCGCGGCGGTGGGCGAGATGTTCACCGCGAGCGTCGTCGGCCCCACGGTCCCCGACGACCCGTACGCCCGCGTCGAGGCCGCGAACCTGCTCTACCTGCGGGCGTGGGCGGCCAACTCGCGGCTGCTCAGGATGCTCGAGCACATCGCGACAGGCGACGACCGCTTCCGCGGGCTGCTGCTGGAGCTCAGGGAGGTGTTCGTCAGGCGGGGCGCCGAGGGCCTGCGCAGGCTGCAGGAGCAGGGCCTGGCCGATCCAGGCCTGGACCCCAGGCTGACGGCGATCATGCTGGGCGGCATGGTGGAGCACTTCGCCCACGTCTGGCTGGATCTGGGCGAGCGCGCCGACGAGCGTACGGCGGTCGACCACCTGACCAGGCTCTGGGCCCGCGCCATCGGCCTGACGCAGCCGTCAACTTCCGAGCCGGCCCCCTTCGTCGAACGAGGGCAGGGCGGCCGGGACCGCGAAGGATGCATGACAGGCACCACAGGGAAGGAGGACAGGTGATCGTCAGCCGGCTGGACACGACCGACCCCGAGTACCTGGCTCGCGGGCGCGCCATGCTCGCCAAGCTCGGCGACCTGGAGGCCGAGCACGGCAAGGCCGTCGCGGGAGGCGGCGAGAAGTACGTGGACCGACACCGCAGGCGCGGCAAGCTCCTGGCGAGGGAGCGCGTCGAGCTGCTGATCGACCCGGACTCCGCCTTCCTCGAGCTGTCGCCGCTGGCGGCGTGGGGAAGCGACTTCCCCGTCGGGGCCAGCGTGGTGACCGGGATCGGCGTCATCGAGGGCGTCGAGTGCGTGATCACCGCGAGCGACCCGACGGTCCGGGGCGGCGCCTCCAACCCGTGGACGCTGAGGAAGACGCTGCGGGCGGCCGACATCGCGCTGCGCAACCGCCTGCCGTACGTCAACCTGGTGGAGTCGGGCGGCGCCGACCTGCCGACGCAGAAGGAGATCTTCATCCCCGGAGGGCAGGTCTTCAGGGACCTGACGCGGCTGTCGGCCGCGGGCATCCCGACGATCGCGCTGGTCTTCGGCAACTCCACGGCGGGTGGCGCCTACGTGCCGGGGATGAGCGACTACGTGGTGATGGTCAAGGAGCGCGCGAAGGTGTTCCTCGGCGGCCCTCCGCTGGTGAAGATGGCCACGGGCGAGGAGTCCGACGACGAGTCGCTCGGCGGGGCCGAGATGCACGCGCGCGTCAGCGGCCTGGCCGACTACCTGGCCGCCGACGAGCACGACGCCCTCCGCATCGGCAGGACCATCGTGAAGTCGTTGCGATGGCGCAAGCTGGGCATCGGCCCGCTTGCCGTACGGGAGCCGAGGTACGCGGCGGAGGAGCTCAGGGGCATCGTCCCCGAGGACCTCAAGGTGCCGTTCGATCCGCGTGAGGTGATCGCGAGGATCGTGGACGGCAGCGAGTTCGAGGAGTTCAAGCCGATCTACGGGCCCAGCCTGGTCACGGGGTGGGCGACGCTGCACGGCTATCCGATCGGGATCCTGGCCAACGCGCGCGGCGTGCTGTTCAGCGAGGAGGCGCAGAAGGCCACGCAGTTCATCCAGCTGGCCGGCCAGACGCGCACGCCGCTGCTGTTCCTGCAGAACACGACCGGCTACATGGTCGGCAAGGAGTACGAGCAGGGCGGCATCATCAAGCACGGCGCGATGATGATCAACGCGGTGTCGAACTCGACGGTCCCGCATCTGACCGTGGTGATGGGCGCCTCCTACGGCGCGGGCAACTACGGGATGTGCGGGCGCGCCTACGACCCTCGCTTCCTGTTCTCCTGGCCGAGCGCGAAGTCGGCCGTGATGGGTCCGGCGCAGCTGGCGGGCGTGCTGTCGATCGTCGGACGGCAGGCGGCGCAGGCGCGCGGGCAGGTCTACGACGAGGAGGGAGACGCGGCGATGCGGGCCATGGTGGAGGCGCAGATCGAGCAGGAGTCGCTGCCGTTCTTCCTGTCGGGCCGGCTGTACGACGACGGGGTGATCGACCCGCGCGACACCCGCACGGTGCTCGGGCTGTGCCTGTCGGCGATCAACAGCGCGGCCGTCCCCGAGGCTGCCGGATTCGGGGTGTTCAGGCCATGACCGCGCACGGCACGATCGCCAGGTTGCTGGTCGCCAACAGGGGCGAGATCGCCCGCAGGATCTTCAGGACCTGCCGCGAGCTCGGCATCGAGACCGTCGCGGTCTTCTCCGACGTCGACGAGGGCGCGCCGCACGTGGCCGAGGCCGACCTGGCCGTACGGCTCGGCGGGCCGCTGTCGTACCTCGACGTCGAGGCTCTCGTGGACGCCGCGAAGCGGTCGGGCGCCGACGCGGTGCACCCCGGCTACGGGTTCCTGTCGGAGAACGCCGCCTTCGCCCGAGCCGTGATCGACGCGGGCCTGACCTGGGTGGGCCCGCCTCCCGAGGCGATCGCCGCGATGGGCTCCAAGATCGAGGCCAAGCGGCTGATGGCGGAGGCGGGGGTGCCCGTCCTGCCGTCGCCTGCCGTGGCGCAGGCCAGGGCGCGGGAAGGCGCGGGCTGGCGCTACCCGCTGCTGGTCAAGGCGTCGGCGGGCGGCGGCGGGCGCGGCATGCGCGTCGTCAGGACCCCCGCCGAGCTCGACGCGGCCGTGGCCGCGGCGAGCAGGGAGGCCGAGTCTGCGTTCGGCGAGGGGACGGTGTTCGTCGAACCGCTGCTCGAACGGGCCCGCCACATCGAGGTGCAGATCCTCGCCGACGTCCACGGCACGGTGTGGGCGCTCGGCGAGCGCGAGTGCTCGATCCAGCGCCGCCACCAGAAGGTGGTGGAGGAGTGCCCCTCCCCCGCCGTCATCCCCGAGCTGCGCGATCGGCTGGAGTCGGCTGCCGTCGCGGCCGCAGGGAAGATCGGCTACGTGGGCGCCGGCACGGTGGAGTTCCTGGTCAAGGACGACACGATCGCCTTCCTGGAGATGAACACCCGCCTGCAGGTCGAACACCCCGTCACCGAGCTGGTCTACGGCGTGGACCTGGTCGAGCTGCAACTGCAAGTCGCCGAGGGCCGGCCGCTGCCCGGGCAGAGGCCCGCGCCGAGGGGCCACGCGGTCGAGGTCAGGCTGTACGCGGAGGACGCCTCCCACCTGCCCCAGTCGGGGGTGGTCGAGCTGTTCGAGGTCCCAGGCCCGGTGCGGGTGGACTCGGGCGTCGAGTCGGGCTCGGTCGTCTCCACCCACTACGACCCGATGCTGGCCAAGATCATCGCGTACGGCGGGAGCCGTGCCGAGGCGATCAGGAAGCTGACCGCTGCGCTGGACGGCGCCCGCGTCCACGGCCTCACCACGAACCGCTCCCTGCTGCGGAACGTCCTGGCGCACCGGGCGTTCGCCGACGGCGACACGCACACGGGCTTCCTCGACGAGCACGACCTCGCGGGCCGGGCCGCGCCCACCGAGCTGGAGGCGCTCGCGGCGGCCCTCGCCATCGCCGCCCGCAACAGGGACGCGGCCACCGTGCAGCGGAGCCTGCCCTCCGGATGGCGCAACGTCAGGTCGCAGCCGCAGGTGGCCAGGTTCGAGGAGATCGAGGTCCGCTACGACCCCGTGCCCGAAGGGGTGCGCGTGGTCAGCGCGACGCCGTACCAGGTGGTCGTCGAGGTCGGCGGCGTGCGCCACACGTTCGCCGTCGCGCACCACGGAGCCGGTGTCTACGTCGGCGACACCAGGCTCATCCCGCTCCCCCGCCTGCCCGAACCCGCCGAACACCACGCGCCGGGCTCCCTGCTGGCCCCCATGCCGGGTAGCGTGCTGCGCGTCGAGGTCGAGCAGGGGGACACCGTGGTCAAGGGCCAGGTGGTCCTGGTGCTCGAAGCGATGAAGATGGAGCATCAGATCGCCGCGCCCGCCGACGGGGTCGTCGCCGCCGTCATGGTGGAGAAGGGCTCGCAGGTCGAGGCGGAAGCCGTGCTCGCGATCATCGAGGAAGGGGAAGCATGACGCGCCTGGTCCACAAGGAGTTGGAGGGTGGCATCGCCACCATCACCCTGGACTCGCCGCCCAACCGCAACGCGCTGTCGGTGCGCCTGCTGGGCGATCTGGAGGACCGGCTGAACTGGGCGCTGGCCGAGCCCGAGGTGCGGGTGATCGTGCTGACCGGCACCGGCACGGTGTTCTGCTCCGGCGCGGACCTGAAGGAGCAGCGCATCGAGCCCGCGCGCGGCGTGAGCGACGCTCCCGTGACCGCCTCGTTCCCCGAGATCATGACGCTGATCTGGGAGAGCCCGAAGCCGGTCATCTGCCGCATGAACGGCACCGCGCGCGCGGGCGGCCTCGGCCTGGTGGCCTCCTGCGACTTCGCGATCGCCCCGCTGACCGCGTCGTTCGCCTTCTCCGAGGTACGGCTCGGCGTGGTGCCCGCGATGATCTCGGTGCCCGTGCTGCGGCGGCTGCAGCCCAGGGCCGCGGCCGAGTACCTCATGACGGGCGAGGTGTTCGACGCGGCCAGGGCTCAGGAGATCGGGCTCATCAACAGGGCGGTGCCGATGCAGGACCTGGACGCCACGGTCGCCCACTACGCCGACATGCTGGTCAAGGGCGGCCCCGAGGCGCTGGCGATCACCAAGCGCCTGGTCCGCGATCTGCCCTCGGTCTCCTTCGAGGAGGGGCTCAGGCAGATGGCCGCGCTGTCGGCCCAGCGCTTCACCTCCGAGGAGGGCCAGGAGGGCATTGCCGCCTTCATGGAGAAGAGGCCGCCGAAGTGGTGCTGAGGATCGCCAACTGCAGCGGCTTCTACGGCGACCGCCTGTCGGCCGCCCGCGAGATGGTCGAGGGCGGCCCCATCGACGTGCTGACCGGCGACTGGCTGGCCGAGCTGACGATGCTGATCCTGGCGGGCAACCGGATGAAGGGCCGCCCCGGTTACGCGCCGACCTTCGTCAAGCAGATGGAGCAGGTGCTCGGGACCTGCCTGGAGCGCGGCATCAAGATCGTCTCCAATGCCGGGGGGCTCGACCCCGAGGGCTGCGCGGCGGCGATCGAGAAGCTGGGCCTGACAGCGAAGGTCGCCTACGTCACCGGCGACGACGTCACCGGGCACAACCTCGACCTGGTCAACCTCGACACCGGCGAGAAGCTCGCCGAGCCGGTCCTGACCGCGAACGCCTACCTGGGCGCCCGCCCCATCGCCGCGGCCCTGTCGGCGGGCGCCGACGTGGTCGTCACCGGCAGGGTCACCGACGCCGCCCTGGTCACCGGCCCCGGCATCTGGCGCTACGGCTGGCGGCCCGACGACCTGGACGCACTGGCGGGCTCGGTCGTGGCCGGGCACGTCATCGAGTGCGGCTGCCAGGCGACGGGCGGCAACTACTCCTTCTTCCACGAGGTGCCCGATCTGGCCCACTGCGGCTTCCCCCTCGTCGAGCTGCACGAGGACGGCTCGTCGGTGATCACCAAGCATCCCGGCACCGGCGGCGCGGTGTCGGTGGGCACGGTCACGGAGCAGCTGCTGTACGAGATCGGCTCGCCGCGCTACCTCGGACCCGACGTGGTGGCCCGCTTCGACACCATCGAGCTGTCGCAGGAGGGCCCTGACAGGGTGCGGGTGTCGGGGGTCAGGGGGGAGCCGCCGCCCGAGACGCTGAAGGTGGCGGTCAACTACCTGGGCGGGTACCGCAACACGATGACGCTCGTGCTGACCGGGCTCGATCTGGAGGAGAAGGCGCGGGTGGCGCAGGAGGCGATCTGGGCGCGGGTGCCTCGCGAGTCGTTCGAGTCGGTGGACGTCTCCTTCGACCCCCCGTTGCTGCGGATCACCGTCACGGACCGGGACGCGCGCAGGGCGGGGCGGGCCTTCTCCTCCGCGGTGGTGGAGACGGGGCTGGCCAGCTATCCGGGCTTCTACGGGCTGACCCCGCCGGGAGACGCCTCTCCCTACGGCGTCTACTGGCCGACGCTGGTCCCCGCCGCCGACGTCCGCCCTCGGGTCTTCGTGGCCGGCCAGGAGATCGCGCTCCCCTCGTCCGGGCGTCCGGGCGCGGCGATGGAGGTGCTCGTCGAGCCCGTGACGCGGCGGTGGGACGGGACCGGCGTGCCGACGGCCGCCGCGCCGCTGGGGCGGGTCGCCGGGGCCAGGTCGGGCGACAAGGGAGGGAACGCGAACCTGGGCGTGTGGGTGCGCACCCCCGAGGAGTACGGCTGGCTGGCGGAGACGCTGACCGCCGAGCGGCTCGTGGAGCTGCTTCCCTCGCTGGAGGGGCTGGCGGTCGAGCGGTACGAGCTGCCCAACCTCAACGCCCTCAACTTCGTCGTCCACGGGCTGCTCGGCAGGGGCGTCGCGGCCAGTCCCCGGCTCGACCCGCAGGCCAAGGCGCTCGGCGAGGAACTGCGCGCCCGGAAGGTGGAGGTGCCGGAGGCCTTCCTGCGCTGAGATGGGGCCGGCCGCGAACGGCACGGCGTGGTCAGGCGGTCGAGCGGGTGGCCAGGAGGGCGGCGCCGAGGAGGCCCGCCTGCGTGCCGAGCGCCGAGACCTCCACCCTCGGCGCGGGCCTGAACGCCAGGCACGCGGCCAGGCGCGTCCGCAGCGGCCCCACCAGTGCCTCGCCCGCCTGCGCGAGCCCGCCGCCGATGACGACCAGCGCGGGATCCAGCAGGAGTGTGTAGGTGGCCAGGGCGAGGGCGAGCGCCTCCACGGCCTCGTCCCACACCTGGCGGGCCACCTGGTCGGTGCGCGAGAGCACGGCGGCGGCCGAGGTCTCCCCGCAGCGCGCCGCGATGGACGACGCCGAGGCGTAGGCGGCCAGGCAGCCGCGCTGGCCGCAGCCGCACGGCAATCCGTCCGGATGGACGGGGATGTGGCCGATCTGGCCCGCCCATCCGGCGGCTCCGCCGTACAGGGTGCCGTCGAGCGCCATCGCGCCCGCGATGCCGGTCCCGATGGGCAGGAACAGCACGTTCGGCTCGGCGCGAGCGGCGCCGTACGCGAGCTCGGCCTCACCCGCCGAGCGCACGTCGTGGCCGAGCACCACGGGCAACGGCACGTCGGCGAAGGCGGCGGCGGGCACGTCACGCCAGCCGAACGCGGCGGAGAACACCGCGTGCGTGGGCGTGACCAGGCCGGGGACGGCCAGCCCCACGGCCGTCGGCCGCAGTCCCCCGCGCGGCGCCGCCAGGTCGGCGACGAAGGCGGAGATGGCGGCGATCACCGCGGCGGGCCCGTCGGCTCGCGGTGTGGGGCGGCGTTCGGCGTAGACGACGGCGCCGTCGCGGACGAGGCCGCCCTTCATCGTCGTCCCGCCGACATCAATTCCAACAACACATTCCATTCGCCCATCGTTACGCATTTGCTATAAAAGCCATGTGCGATTCTGGATCGTGGCGGCGGTGGGCATCGCGACCGTAGTGGTGTGCTGCGCCGTCCGGGCCGGATACGGCATCTTCTCCGACGAGATGTGGGCGGAGGCGGCACGGGCCGCGGTCATGCTGCTCGCGGGCGCGTGGACCGGCGCCAGGGGCGACACCAGGACGATCGGGATGATCTTCATGTTCGGCGGCCTGCTGGGCGTCGTCGGCATGCTGAGCCAGGTGCCGGGGCTGCACATCGACTCGGGCTCGGACGTCGGCCTCGAGGACTGGCTGCACTATTGGATCTGGGCGCCGCAGGTGATGGCGCCGCTGCTGCTGGTCACCGCGATCTTCCCGGACGGGCGCCCCGCGTGGCCGTGGCTGATCTGGCTCTCGGTGCTGACCATCGGGTGCCTGGCCGTCGTCATGGCCACGTTCGACTGGCCGCGCGGCGACGGCGGCGTGGGAGGCAACCCCGTCGCCCTTCCCGCGCCGATCGAGGACGCCGCCGGGTTCGGCTCGCTGTTCCTGCTCCCCGCGTCGGCGCTGCTCGTCCTGGTCTCGCTGCTCAAGCGGTGGAGCGACGGCCGGCGCGCGGCCCTGTACCCGGCGGCCGTGCTCGTGGCCGCCGTCCCCTTCCTGCTGCTGGATCTGGCGACGTGGTTCCCCGCCTTCCACGCCGCCGCCATCGCCGTGGGCGGCTCGCCCGTTGGTTTGTCGCGGTTCGCCGCCGTCCGCCAGGATGGGCCGCATGCAGATCCGCCGCCTGGATGAATCCGACCTCGACGCCTGCACCGCGCTGGCCGTGAGCCGCGACTGGGGCCTCGAGAGGCACAAGTGGCGCTTCCTGCTGGAGGTCGGCGAGGCCTACGGCATCGACGCCCCCGACGGCGACGGGCTGGCCTCCACCAACGTCGTCACCCTGTACGGCGACGACCACGCCGTGATCAGCATGGTCCTCACCGCCTCCAGGTACGCCAGGCAGGGCATGGCCCGCAGGCTCATGGACCACGCCATGGAGCGGGCAGGCGGCAGGACGGTGTCGCTGCACGCGACCGAGAACGGTCGCCCCCTCTACGAGCGGGCCGGCTTCCGCACGGTCGCCGAGGTCGTCACCCACAAGGGCCACTTCACCGGGCAGGCCCCCTGCGTCACCCGCGAGGTCAAGGATCCCGCCGACATCGAGGCGATCGTGGCCTTCGACGCGGGCGTGTTCGGCGCCGACCGCTCGGCGGTGCTGCGCGGGATGCCCGCCTTCCACGAACGCGTCAGGGTTGCCGAGCGCGGCGGGCGGATGACGGGGTTCGGCGGCGTGTGGCGCAACGACGACACGCTCGTCGTCGGCCCCGTGGTCGCCGACGACCTGCCCACCGCGTGCGACCTCATCGCCGACCTGGTCGCGGGCAGCGAGCTGCCGGTGCGCCTCGACCTCGACGGGCGCAGGCCTGAGCTGGTGGCGTGGGCCGCCGAGCACGGGGTGCCCCACTACTTCAGCACCAGCGCGATGGTTCACGGCGGCGGCATGCCGGGCGACTTCACGCGGCTTTTCACGCCGACGATGCAGGCTCTGGGTTGACCCAGCAACCAGAACATGGTTCGGTTCTGGGGTGGCAACGAGCTCCCCGCACATCGACGTCAGCCTGATCGACTTCGACGTGCTCGGCGCGTGGATGGACGTCCACGGACTGCCCGGCGGCCCTTTCGAACATGTCCAGCCGGTTCCAGGCGGCACGCAGAACGTCATGGTCCGCTTCGAGCGGGGCGGCGTGCCGTACGTGCTGCGCAGGCCGCCACTGCACGTACGGGCGAAGAGCAACGAGGTGCTGCGCCGTGAGGCGCGGGTGCTGGCGGCGCTGCGCGGCACGGACGTCCCCGCGCCCAGGCTGGTGGCCGCGCAGACGGCGGAGGAGCCGGTCTTCTACCTGATGGAGCCGGTCGACGGGTTCAACCCCACGCTCGGGCTGCCCGAGCCGCACGCCTCCGATCCGGCGATCAGGCAGCGGATGGGCCTCGAGGCGGCGGTCGCGCTCGCCGCGCTCGGCAGGGTCTCCCCCGACGTGCTGCCCGGCTTCGGCAGGCCGGGAGGGTTTCTCGAACGGCAGGTGCCGCGCTGGATGGGTGAGCTGGAGTCCTACGGCAAGCTGGACGGCTACCCGGGTCCCGAGATCCCGCGGCTGCGCGAGACCGCCGGATGGCTGGAGCGCAACACCCCCGCCACGTTCACCCCGGGGATCATGCACGGCGACTACCACCTGGCCAACCTGATGTTCTCGCGCGAGGGACCGTGGGTGGCGGCGATCGTCGACTGGGAGATGTGCACGATCGGCGACCCGCTGCTCGACCTCGGCTGGCTGGTGGCCACGCTGCCGTCCGCGAGGGAGCAGCTGCCCGAGCTGCCCGCGCCGGAGGAACTGATCGCCTGCTACGCCGAGCTGTCCGAACGCGACCTGTCGGCGGTCGACTGGTACGTCGTCATGGCCTGCTTCAAGCTCGGCATCGTGCTGGAGGGCACTCACGCGCGCGCCTGCGCGGGCAAGGCGCCCAAGGACATCGGAGATCTTCTTCATCAGACGACCCTGGACCTGTTCGCGAGGGCGCAGACATGGATTTCTCGGTAGAGCCTGAGTTCCAGGCCAAGCTGGACTGGATGGACGTCTTCATCAGGGAGGAGGTCGAACCGCTCGACCTCGCCTTCCCCGGGCAGGCCTACCGCAAGCTCGACGACCGGCTCAGGAAGATCGTCGATCCGCTGAAGCGGCAGGTGCGCGAGCGTGGCCTGTGGGCCTGCCATCTGGGGCCCGAGCTGGGCGGCCAGGGGTACGGCCAGCTCAGGCTGGCGCTGATGAACGAGCTCATCGGCCGCTCCACGTGGGCGCCGGTGATCTTCGGCTGCCAGGCGCCCGACACCGGCAACGCCGAGATCATCGCCATGTACGGCACGGCCGAGCAGAAGGAGCGCTACCTGAAGCCGCTGCTGGACGGCGAGGTGTTCTCGGCGTACTCGATGACCGAGCCCCAGGGCGGCTCCGACCCCCGGCTATTCACCATGCGGGCCGTACGCGGGGAAGCCTGCACGGGGCGCTGGGCGTCTCGGCGGACACGCCGCTGGCGCGGCTGTGGCAGGCGGCGCCGCTGATGGGCATCATGGACGGGCCCACCGAGGTGCACCAGGCCTCGATCGCCCGGCGGGTGCTGCGCTCCTACCGCCCGTCGCCGTCGGAGTTGTGGCCGAGCGAGTACCTGCCGGACAAACGAGCCGCCGCTAAGACCAAATACGGAGATTTTTCGGCATAAACAGACATCCGACCCCTACAATTGCGCGCAATTGTCATGCAGTTCGGGGAAGGATCACCATGCGCATGCGGTTCCTCGGGTCCACGTCAGAGGGGGGCGCGTGCCCGACCCTCTACGAGACCGACCGCGGCACCATCGTCGTCCAGGGCCTTCAGGTCACCGATCCGGAGGCGCTCGCCGACCTCAGGGACGTCCTCGAGGGTGAGGGGGCGGTGGAGGTGCCACGCGAGCTGCTGATCGACATCGCCCGCCGAGTGTTGTGACTGCTTGATCACGATTGCGAAACTGCCCCTGGTTCGATTGCCGAACCCGGGGCTACTCTCAGTCGGCGTGACGACGTTCCAGCAGGCGCGAGTCGACCTCGGGCTACGATTGCGGCAATTACGCGAGGCGGCCAAGCTGTCGGGCAAGGACCTGGCCGCCCGTCTCCAGTGGCAGGCCTCCAAGGTCTCGCGCCTGGAGAACGCCCGCCAGACGGCCACCGAAGAGGACGTCCTCGCCTGGGCGGAGGGCGTCGGCGCTCCCCTCGAGGCCGTCGACCAGCTGCTCGCGCTGGCCGTCGCCCTCGGCGTACGCCAGGCCGACTGGGGCCAGCAGGACCGCGGCGGGATGGCCTCCATCCAGGAGGACATCCGCGAAATGGAGTCGAAGGCCAAGACCATGCGGGTCTTCGAGGGCGGCATCGTCCTCGGGCTGCTGCAGACCGCCGAGTACGCCCGCAACGTGCTGCTCCGCCTCAAGCACGCCTTCCAGACCACCGAGGCGGTCGACTCCTCCGTCCGCGTGCGCATGCAGCGGCAGGAGGTCCTCTACGACCCTTCGCGCACCTTCCGCTTCGTCATGACCGAAGGCGCGCTGCGTACCAAGATGGGCCCCGACCACGTCATGCGCGGCCAGTACGACCGGCTGCTCGCGGTCAGCACGCTGCCCAACGTACGGCTCGGCATCATCCCCTTCGAGCACGACATGCCGTCGGCGCCGATCACCGGCTTCTGGATGTTCGACGAGGAGATCGTCCTCGTGCCGACGCGCACGAAGGAGGTGCGGCTCACCGAGCTCCACGAAATCGGCTTCTACAGCCGCCTGTTCGAGGACTATTGCAAGGTGGCGGAGTTCGACGAGGCAGGTCGAGCGGTCATCATGCGCATACTTAACGGATACGGCAAACAATAGCTACATTAATGGCCACAATTGCTTGCATTCCCCAGCAAGATCGTGCAACCCTAGCGCACAGTTGATGCGGAGGTGATGCACGATGCTGGACACCATGCTGTGCCTCGAGGCATTCGCCAGGGCGGCGGGCACACACGCCGACCTGCGCGTTCAGAACCTCGCACTGGCCAGCGAGCCGGCATTCGTCTCCGTGGTCAACCGCTTCTCGCTCACCCTGGCCGAGACCGTGACCTGCTCGCCCGAGGGCGCCTACGTCACCTCATGGGGCTACCGGCTCGGCACGGTCGAGGACGTCGACAGCGCCGCCGCCCGCCTGGCCTACCTCCTGGCCGCTCTCCCCGCCTGACGCCCCGCGGGCGGGCGGGACCTCGCCTCCCGCTCCGCCGTTGGGGACGTGAACCTCGTCAGCTCACGCCGCGCGTGTCCCCCGGGTGGGAGCAGAGCTGTCCGATGTACCAGGCATTGACCGCGTCCTTGTCGAGTTTCGTCCTGCCCGGCCCCACGCAGCGCTCGTAGTCGCCGCGGACGAAGCGGTCGACGCGGATCCACACGTTGGTGTCGGTCGCACAGTGCTCGTAGGCGGGGTCGTCGGTGAACGTCGGCGGGATGTATCCGCACGCGGCCGCGCTCGCCGTACCGGCGGTGGCCGACCCGCCGGCGACAGGAGAGGCGAGGAACGCGACGGCGGCCGCGACGGTCATGAGAGTCCTGAATGGCATGTACTGCCTTCCTACTCGGATGCACGTGATTACATACCGTAACTTGACAGCTACATAATGTAAAGAACGTCGAGCGGCGGCACCAATGAGGGCCTGGCCGCCGCCCGCGCCCGCGGACGTGCCGGCGGGCGCCCCACCGTCGTCGATGAGAAGATCCTGCGTGCCGCTCGCGACATGCTGCCCAACCCCGCCAACTCCATCACCTCGATCGCCAAGCTCCTCGGCGTCTCAGTCGGCACCCTCTACAACCACATCCCCGATCTCCAGCAGCTCCGCGCCCCCGGACAGAGCGCGGCCCTGTCCGCGCCTCAACCTCCCTACTGAACTTCCACCGGCGCAGGTGGCGATCTCGCAAACGCTGAGGGCCGGGTGCAATCGAGCACGGGGGTTGGATGCCAGTGGATGCGCGGAACCCACAGGTCAGCGTGACCACGCCAGTGCCGCTGCGGTTGTCGGCGCGAGGCTGCCGAGGGTGGTCACCGCCTGTTCCTGTGATGGGCTGTTGATCTCGACGAGTACGCCGTGCCGAACGCCGAACAAGACAACATCGCCCAGCCCGTGCTCGCGGATCCACTGCTCCGTGGTCAGCTGTCGGCAGGTGTAGGGCGGCTCGCCCGGGTACGGCTTTTCGCACGCCACCTGTGGGCTGCCCACCGAAACCGGGCGAAGGGCGACTGCGGTGGAGTTGAAGTCGAGAAGGACGAAGGTGTCGTTGGGGTCGTGCTCGATCTCGACCCACACGGGCGCCTGACCCGGGAGGCCGAGCAGCGGGATGTCGACTGCCGCGAGAGCTCGCTCCTCATGCCAGTTGACGATCCACGTGCGGCTCTGCAACACCATCGTGACGAACACACCCACGCCGAGGGTTGCGCACAGCACGGGCCACCACCACCTGACGCGAGTGACCACATAGCCGGCGATCGCATAGGCGACGACTCCTGCGACCAGGATCGGTAGCCCGAAGAGCGCCCGCGGCAAGCTGGTGATCGAGGGGCCCGGGGCAAGGGCCATCATCGCGGGGATGAGAGCGGCGAAGGCGCCGGTCCCCAGGAGAGCTACCCAAGGCGCCCGTTGAACCCGGAACACCCTGGTCAAGATGAGGCCGAGTGGGAGCGGGAGGAGCAAGGCCGCGAGGCCGTGGACGATGGCGATGCCTTCGGCGGTGACGTAGAGCACGCCGTCAACAGCACCAACGATCGCCCCGACCGCCCCAGCCCTCCCCAGAATCCCCAATGTTCGCATAAGGCGCCATCATGCATGGAAAGTTCATTTCGGCATAATCAGGACTCGACTCCTCGCATGCCGCCACCGGCCTGGCTACCGAGAGGCGCCAGGCCGTCGGGGGGTTGCACGCACAGGCAGTTGTAGCCGAGCGCGAGTGACGATCTACCGTGTCTGTAGATCACACGACCAGTGGGCCAGGTCGGTTGGGACACCCCGCGCAGATCGGGGGCAGCGTCCTGCAGAGTCCCCAGGTCAGCCTTCTGTGGCGATGGGCATCGCGATCGCGCCAGATGGCGATCGCGGACGTGCTATCTGCGTAGTTTCCCCACCTTGTGGGTGTACAGATCGAGCGGGTGTTCCTCCGCGGGCGTGCCGTCGCTGCACCACCTGGCTGGAGACTTGTCTCCACGCCGCAGGCACCTGGGACGACTACCTCAACAGCCCACCCACCGCCCATCTCGGTCTGATTTATCCACGTGCCGCGATCAGCCGGAAGCGCAAAGCCCGCTGACATCAATTCCGCGCGACCACTGACATTCTCAGGCTCTGGCTCACTTTTGATGATCTCAGTGACAGAGCGTGGCTCCGTCAGATGTAGCGGAGGACTCGAGCCCGGAGGAGGTCGAAGTTGGCCCGG
>NZ_JBEZDO010000043.1:0-75777 GCF_040648355.1 Nonomuraea sp. NPDC049152
GCTGTGGGCCTTGCTGCGCGACAACCGAGTCTTCTCCCCGGTCCCACCGCAGCAGGTCACGGCTGCTGCCGCTTGACATGGTCATTGAGATTCCTCCCAGGTGATCGAATGGCGGCCGATGCGCCAGGAGCCGCCGCGGGACGTGGCGCCGCGCAGCCCGGCCAGGGTGCCGGGACCGGCCAAGGTCACAGTCTCGGGGCTGCCGATGGAGGCGAAGCCGAAGGTCCGCGCCGGGTCCCAGGCGGTGCTGTGCCGCAGGCGGCGGGCCATCTGTGCCCATCCCAGGGGCGCGCCGGCCACCACCCAGGCGTCCGGCTCGCCCGCCGCGAACCGCTGGGCGTGCCGGAGCCAGGAAGCCGCGCTCTCCGGCCAGTGCACGACGGTGAGGAGCCGCCCGCCTCGCGCCTGCCATTCGTCGGCGAACCGCCCGGCGGCCGCCACCGAGGCGGCATCCCGGCCGTGGCCGATGGTGACCGTGTCGATCCGCGGTCGCTGCGCGATGAGCATGGTCACCAGGGCGGCCAGCTCGGCCGCGGTGTGCCCGGCCGGGCGTGTCGGTTCCGCCGTCTCGGCGCTGACCAGTGGCGAGCGGGAGTCGCGAACCATCCGCGTCAAGCTCATGTCATCCTCGCTTGGTTGCTTTCCAGTGGGCGTACCGCTCGGGCAGGCAGCCCGCGCACGGCCGGTAGCCGGCGGCGATCGCGGTGGCCTCATCGGCGAAGAACACCCGATGGCGGACGTAACCGCCACGGGCGATGGCGCGCAGCGCCGAGGGGCAGTCCAGCCGCCCGTACAGCCGCTTTCGCCGATACCCGCCGAGTGTTCCCGGCACCGGGCTCCGGTACGGCCTGCCGTCCGGGCCGGTCAACGTGTACATCGAAGGTCCTTCCCGCTCAGCGGCGTCCCTGGACTGGGCACGAGGCCGCGGGTGTCATCGGTGCGCGGCTCGTCCATGCTGGTCTCGTTTCAGCGGGCGTTGTGGAAGATGACGCCCAGGACGTTGCGGGTTCCGGATTCGACGGCGTTGGTGCCGTGCCGCATGGCGTGGCGGCGGTAGCCGTTGGCGCCCCGGTAGGGCCGGTGCCGGACCGGGAAGATCATTCCTTGGCCGAGTTCCGGCCTGACGACGATGGCCTTGGACTGGGAGCGGGGTCGCTGCTCGACGAACACGTTCTCGCCGCCGGTGAAATCGGCGCCCGGCTGGTTGAGCATGATCGCGATCTGGAGCGGGAAGACGACCTCGCCGTAGATGTCCTGGTGCAGGCAGCTGTAGTCGCCTACGCCGTAGTGCAGGATCAGCGGGGTGGGCCGCGCCTGGCCGGCGGCCGCGCACTCGGCGACCAGGTCGGCGTGGGCGGCGGGGAAGGTGCGCTCGCCGAGCAGGCGGGCCCACTGGTTGGCCATCCACGCCATCGGCGGATAGAGGCTCTCGCGCAGCGTCCGGACCAGCGGGGGCAGCGGGTCGGCATAGTACTTGTAGGTGCCGCGGCCGAAGTCGTAGCGCTGCATCACCACTGTGCTGCGGTACAGGCCCTCATCGCCGAAGGCGTCGACGAGGGCCGTGCACTGAGCCGCTGTCAGCAGCGGCGGTGTCAGCGCCACCCCGGTCTCGTTGAGCCGGCCGTACAGGGCCTCCCAGTCCAGACCGCTCAGCGCGGGAAGCTCCGGATGGTGGCCGATGGCCGGCGCGCCGGAGTCGCCGGGCAGGTCGAACAGAGCAGCCACTCCTCGCTCGCCCACCGGCAGCGGCTCCCCCAGCGGGCTGTCCATGGTCGTGTACACGGTCATCGTCTCGGTCCTTTCGCTCCTCACTAGGTGGAACACCGAGACGGCCACAGAAGTTGGCGGTATTCGGACATCACACTCCGGCAGTCACGTCCGCGTCCGCGGGGTGCCGACATGCGGCAGAAGCCCTGGCGGGAGCTCGCGGCGGTGCGTGGCCGTACGGCGCGCCCTCCTCGCGCTGCCCGGACGGTTCAGCTGACGATCTCCGGAGCTGGTGGTCCTTTCAGCTCGTGGAACCCCGGCGTGCCGGCCACCACCAGCAATCCGTCCCACAACAACCCGGCGTGTTCGCCACGAGGCACCTGCGAAATGACCGGCCCGAAGAAGGCGATGCCGCCCGCCGCGACGATCGGCGTGCCTATGTGGCCACCCACCATCGCGATGCCCCGAGCGGTCGAAGCGCGCAACTCGTCGTCGAGATCTTCGTCGGTCGCCGCCTCGGCCAGCTCGGGAGCCAGCCCCGCCTCCTTCAGAGCTGCGGCGAAGTCCCAGTCGTCTCGCTTGCCGTACATGCTGTAGAACTCACCCAGCGCGGCCTTGCCGTACCGGCGCTCGACGGCCGCGCAGACCCGGGCAGGAAACCAGAGGTAGCCCTCGGTGTCACCTTCCGGATCCTCGTCGAGGTGCTCGTTGAGGGCGGACAGGCTGAGGATCTGCCAGCGCACGGTGACCGGGCGGACCTGGGTCACCTCGAGCAGCCAGCGGGAGGCGTTCCACGTGTAGGGACATGACGGGTCGAACCAGAAGTCGGCGATCACACTCCAAGCCTATTTCGCCGTGATGTGGCGCCCGGGCTCCTGCTGCCGGCCCGTGGCGCCTGGACGGCCCTGAGGGCGAGGTCGACGTCGATGGGCGCCGCCGGCCAGTGCGGCCGTGCTGGGTGTCCCGGACGTCCTCGAGGACGCCGCCCTGGCGCTCGATCGTCTTCGCCGAGGCGACGTTGTCCGCCGCACAGGTGATCAGCACCCGGTCCAGGCCGAGCAAGCGTGCCTCGTCGAGGATCCGGCCCAGTGCCCAGGTGGCCAGCCCGCGCCGGCGCGCGGACGGCCGGATGCCGTAGCCGATATGGCCGAAGTCGTTGGGCTCGTGCCGAAGGGCGATCGCACCAGGCGGGCGAGTCCACCTCGTCGGACGGCTGCAGCCCGAACCCGTCCTCGTGGACGCCTGGACCCCACTCCTGGTGCGCCTCGAGCCAGGCGGCGTACAGGCGGACGGTGGGCGTGATCAGTTCGGGCACGGCGAGGATAACGCGCGGTCACGTCGCGTCTGCTACCGCTCGTCGTGAACTAGCTGTACTGACCGGGGACATTGGTTGAGCACCGCGCCCACGGGCTCTCTGCCGTCGGCACCTGCAACGGAGCTGCGGGCTCGAGACTCACGAGGCCAACCGGTCGCGTGCGTTGCGACCTGATCTTGTGGGTTCGACCTCGCCGTCAGGCTGGTTGATCTCGGCCCACACTTCATCGAGGGAAAGGCCGAGGACATCAGCGATCGCCGCGATGGTCGGGAAGGCAGGGGTGGCTACGCGACCAGACTCGATCTTCCGAAGGGTCTCCGGTGAGACACCTGCATCTAGCGCGGTATCGAGCATCGAGCGCTCCCCCCTGGCCCGACGTAGGAGGGCGCCGAGGCGCTGCCCGCGCTCGACCTCTGCGGGAGTGAGCGGCAACCTGACCATGGCTCCGATTATAGTACCGGTATAGTTTGGCCGGGATAGTTATTGGTAGCACGAGAAGGGCGCCGCATGATCGAGATCCTGAACCCCATCGAACTGGCCCGAGCAAAGGACACAGGCGCCCTGGTCGCCGGCATCCTGCAGACCCTGAAGAGCCGTAGCACGGTCGGCACGAACCTCCTGGACATCGACCGGTGGGCCGAGACCATGATCGTCGAGGCCGGAGCGCTGTCCTGTTACGTCGACTACGAGCCGTCCTTCGGACGCGGACCATTCGGCCACTACATCTGCACGGCCGTCAACGACGCCGTACTCCACGGGCGGCCCCACGACTACACGCTTGCCGACGGCGACCTGCTGACGCTCGACCTCGCCGTTTCCAAAGACGGAGTCGCTGCAGACTCCGCCATCAGCTTCATCGTGGGCGACTCACTGCCCCCGGAGAGCGTCGCGATGATCAACGCGACCGAACGCGCGCTGTACGCAGGGATAGCCGCTGCCGGCCCCGGAGCTCGCATCGGTGACATCTCCCATGCCATCGGCTCCGTCCTCAGCGAGGCTGGGTACCCGATCAACACCGAGTTCGGAGGTCATGGCATCGGATCAACGATGCACCAGGACCCGCACGTTTCGAACACCGGGCGGCCCGGCCGTGGGTACAAACTGCGCCCTGGGCTGCTGCTGGCATTGGAGCCGTGGGTCATGGCGGACACCGCCGAGCTCATCACCGATGCCGACGGGTGGACGCTCCGAAGCGCGACAGGCTGCCGGACAGCGCACAGTGAGCACACGATCGCAATCACCAACGACGGAGCCGAAATCCTCACCTTGCCGAAGCAGGTGCAGCCGTGAGGTCGGAGCGACCCGTTTCCCTCCGCTCCAAGCACTTCACCGCGAATCGTTGGTGAAATGAAAGGCTGCCAATGTCTCAGGTTGCCCGAGTTGCCGCAGGCGGCCAGCTCCTGGCCGACCACGACCGACTCGCCCTCAGCCACCCGCACCGAGCCCGCGCGCAGGTGCGCGAGCACGACATACCCGCCACGATTCTCCAACTCGAGAATCACATGGTTGCCGGCAAGGGCGCCCGCGCCTCCGCGAGCCCGGACCGCCTGGGTCAGGGCATAAGGCACCAGTGCGAGTTGCGACCGCCGCGCCACGTGGTCCGCCTCACCGTCGTGGACCGACACCAACCCGCAGCCGGCCACGAACTCTATCGGCGCCACCACCACGGACTCGACCGCGGTTTCCGCGCACCCACACGCGTGGGCCCGCGCGGGGCCGCATCGTGCATGTTTCGGACGGCGTCAGCGGGAACGTGAACGCGACGAGGAAAAGCACCACGCCCAGCACGACGACTTCGCCCGTCACGGCGTGATCCCACCATCCCGGACGCCGACAGGAAGGTAGAGACATGGACGCGCAGGAAGATGTGATCGCGATACTGGTCACCGACCACCGCGAGGTCGAGCAGATGTTCTCCGAACTGGAGCTGCTGACCGGCGACATCGGGGAGAAGGGCAAGACGCTGGCCGAGCAGGTGGTCATCGAGCTGGTCCGGCACTCGATCGCCGAGGAGGCGTACCTGTATCCGGCGGTGCGCGAGCACGTGCCGGGCGGCGACCAGCTGGCCGACGAGGAGATCGCCGAGCACGCCGAGGCCGAGCAGACGATGAAGCGGTTGGAACGGCTGGAGCCGGGGGATACCGATTTCTGGCCTACCGTCCGCCTGCTGATGGGGCAGATCCGCCACCACATGCAGGAGGAGGAGAGCGACCTGTTCCCGCGGTTGCGGCAGGCCTGCACCGAGGAGCAGCTGAGAGAGCTGGGCGCCAAGGTCGAGCGGGCCAAGAAGATCGCGCCGACCCGGCCGCATCCCTCCGCGCCCGACACCCCGCCCGGCAACAAGCTGCTGGCACCGGGGGTCGGTCTGGTCGACCGGATCCGCGATGCGCTCACCGGTCGAGGGCGCTCCTGACCCTCGCCTGACGGCCGGCCACGTCGGCCCGGCGTCGCGCACGGTGCTGCGGGCGGCCGGTGAAGGCGGCGTGGGATGGCTGACTTGGGGCCGGCCATCCCGCGCCGCAGCGGCGTACCCGGTCAGGTCAGCTGCGCGACGTTGAACCCGGCCAGCAGCTCGCCGTCGGGCGGGATGACGCCGTAGCTGCTCTCCGGAAGCTCGTTCCAGGCTCCCGGCAGGTCGCCGAGCGGCTCGGACACGACCAGGCGGGTATCTCCCGACAGCCCCCGCAGCCACGCGACATCGGGATGCAGCGCGCGCAGGGACTCGATGCTGGAACTGTAGAACAGGGTGCGCGACTGGCGCCGGCTGGAGTAGCGGAAAACCCACACCCGCTCGCCGTTCGACGTCGCCACCGTCATCTGCAGCGGGAACTCGATGCCCTGGTCGTGGCCGAGCCGTTCGACCAGGCCGGCCATGCGGGCCACCGCCTCCGGCGGATCGTCGTCCAGACCGAACGTCAGCGCCAGGTAGAACATCACCTCCGAGTCCGTCGTGCCCTCGATGCGGGAGAACAGCGCCGGGTCGACGGCCATGCACAACTCACGCCGGAGCCGATCGAAGCCCGCGACCACGCCGTTGTGCATCCATATCCAGCGCCCGTGACGGAACGGGTGGCAGTTGGTCTGCTGCACCGCCGTACCGGTCGACGAGCGGATGTGGGCGAAGAACAGCGGTGAGCGGACATGCTCGGCGATCTCCCGCAGGTTACGGTTGTTCCACGCCGGGCCGGTGTCCCGGAAGATCGCCGGAGTGACGATGTCACCGGTGTACCAACCGATGCCGAACCCGTCGCCGTTCGTCGTCTCCACGCCCAGCCGCGAGCGCAGACTCTGGTCGATCAGCGACGGCTCCGGCCGGTACAGCACGTCGCACAGCAGCACGGGCGTCCCCGAGTAAACGAGCCATCGGCACATGAGCCGCGCCTTTCCTCAGCGGGTCCTACCACCTCAGCCGTACCCCCTTGGCCGGGTGGTATGGCGCGGTCGCGTTCCTGTCACCGGTGATCTCGACACCGGCGGCCACCGCCGAGTCCAGCCGGGCGAACCCGGCCCGAGCCGCAGGACCACCCCTAAGGGAACCTCCGCTTGCGCCTCGGAGAATGCCCAGGTCACCCAAGGTGTGTACGGCCGCAGCGGGTGCTACGCGGCGTTGCCGTCCAAGATCGGCGGTTCAGGAATCGCCCCGGAGCCGGTCGCGCTGGATCTGACGAGCGAGGGCGCGACGCACAGAGGCCGATGCGGTGGTGGTCACCTTCGACGGGATGTCGAGACCACGGCTGATCGCGTCGTACGCGTCCTGGTAACTGCGCGGCATCTCTCCCCGGTGCAGTCTCAGATCCTCTTCCACGAGGCGTCGCAACTCGTCGACGTTCTGGGGTGTGAAACGCTTCCTGCCCCTGGCGATGGCGGTGACGTAGCGAGTGCAGCGGGCGGTGCCGTCGAAGGTCTCGGAGATCTCCTCTGCGAGGCCCCACAAGCGTCCATCAAGCCATGGGGTGTCGTGCTGGTCGAGGGAAAGCCCCATCGAGGGTGAGTCGCCGGTCTTGTACTTCGCCACCTGCTTGGACACGGCGGGCTGACTCATGCCGGTGAGCTGGGCGATTCTGTCCTGCGTCCAGCCGAAGTCGGCGAACAGCTTGATCATTTCGGCGCGAAGCCTCCGCATCTCCTCGCCTGCACGGATGACCTCGTTCATGTCGGCGAGCATCTGCTCCGCCTGCTCCTCCGTCAGCGTGTCGAGGTTCTGACGCGTGTCCTGTTCGCCTGCCATAGCCCGGTTATACACCCGAACCCCCGCCCTCATAACCAGGTTGTATAACCTGGTTATTTCTGGCAGGGTCCAGGCCATGCCCACCTTCTCCGCGCCTGACGGCACCCAACTCGCCTACCGCGTACACGGAGCAGGCGACCCGCTCGTCTGCATTCCGGGAGGTCCCACGGACGCCATCTACCTCGGCGACCTCGGCGGCCTGTCCGCACACCGCCAGCTGATCCTTCTGGACCTCCGCGGCACCGGCCGATCCGCGATGCCCGAAGACACCGCCTCCTACCGCTGCGATCGCCTGGTCGACGATGTCGAGGCCCTGCGCGAGCACCTCGGACTCACCCGGATGGACCTGCTCGGCCACTCTGCCGGCACGAACATCGCGGTGCAGTACGCGGCCCGCTACCCGAACAACATCGGCAAGCTGGTCCTGATCACCCCCAGCTCGGCAGCCGTCGGCGTCACGATCACCGGAGCGATGCGGCGCGAGCTCGCGCAGCTCAGGAAGGGCGAACCGTGGTTCCCTGCGGCGTTCGCCGCCTTGGAGGCGATCACCGCAGGTTCGGGCGGCGACTGGGAGGCCATCGCTCCCTTCTTCTGGGGCCGGTGGGACGCCGCGGCACAGAATCACCCTGCGGCCGGCCCGCCGAGCAACAAGGAAGCTGTCGCTCACTTCGCGACCGAGGGTGCCTTCGACCCGGAAACCACTCGCGCGGCACTCGCCGCCCATGAGGGGCCCGTGCTGCTGCTCGCCGGGGAGTTCGACCTGAACAGTCCTCCTCCGGCGGTGGCCGAGATCGCCGACCTGTTCCCTGATGCCTCACTCGTCGTGCAGTCGGAGGCAGGCCACTACCCCTGGCTCGACGACGCCGACAGGTTCGTGGCGGCCACTGCGGCCTTCCTGCGGTAGTGACCTGCTCACATGCCTCGCCCGGGTACGGCGTTGTCCGATCGACACCGGCCAGGAATCCGATCTCCTGTACGGACAGGTCGAACCGAGCTCCAGCCGGCCCGCGGGGGGGTGCATACCACCGCAACCAGAACCGCGCCCATCTGGGATTTCGGGTGTGCGGTGTCGCCGACGCCAATGGTTTCAGCTGAAGGTCAGCGCTTCACGGGCGCGCTCGCGTCGAGCAGCAGCTTCTTGGCGTCGGAGGCCGCGAACCCGCTGGTGGTCCTGCACACGGCGCCGACGGCGTGCGCGGCCCAGGCCTGCTCGCCCGCGTCGGTGCCAGGGTGCCAGGTCATGTTGATGCCGGAGGAGGCCTGCTTGCCGCCGTCCAGGGTGCTCAGCGACAGCGTGGCCATGCCGATGACGCCGCCGTCGTGCCCCCACAGCTTCCCGCACGGCGTGTCGTAGGCGACGAGACCGAGACCGTAGTCGAAGGTGACGGGGATCCCGGGCCCCGGCGTGATCGGGCCCGTCCTCCGCATCTCGGCGAGCTGCGCCTGGCCGATCAACCGGCCGGTGAGCAGGGCGTGGAAGAACCGGTTGAGGTCCTCCATCGTCGAGACCATCGCGCCCGCCGTGCCGCCCCACGACATGTTGAAGGTGGCGAAGTCCCTGAGCGGGAAGGAGCCGAAGAAGGACGTGTACGCCTTGGCGTGCGGTCGCGGCAGCTCCGGCGTGCTCGGGAAGAACGTGTGGGAAAGGCCAGCCCGCTGGATCACATGCCGGGTGATGTAGCGCTCGGCGGGCATTCCGGTGACCTTGTCGAGCAGCAGGCCGAGCACGATGTAGTTGGTGTTGGAGTAGCTGCCGGGAGAGTCGCCCGGCTCGCCCGACGGGCCGACGCCGAGGCCGAGCCTGATGAGCTCCTCGTCGGTGTACTGCCGCACGCGCATCTGTTCGAGGCTGTCGGGGCCGGTGATGAGCGCGGTGTCGTAGTCGCCGAGGTGACTGGTGTGGTTGAGCAGCATCCTGACGGTGATGCGCCGGTCGGGCAGCAGCCCGGGCAGGTACTCCTCGACGGGGGCGTCCAGCCGTACCCTGCCCCGCTCGACCTGCTGCAGGACGGCGGTGGCGACGAAGGTCTTGGTGATGCTGCCGATCCGGTGGTACATGGCCGGCCGTGTGGGGCGAGCGGCCTCCAGGTCCGCCAGTCCCGCCGCGCCGCGCCAGCGCTGCCATCCGTCCTGGACGGCGGAGTAGGCTCCCGCGATGCCGCCCTTGGGGACCTCGTCGAGCGTGCGCCGCAACTCCCGCCGGTCCAACCCCGGCCCCGCCGCGTGCGCGGCCGGCGCGATGCCGGCCACGACGAGCAGCGCCCCGAGGCCCAGTGCGGCGATCTTCTTTACAGCTTGCTTCAGAATGGGATCAGCCTTTCTCGCAGCTTGTTTCAGGATGAGATCGACAGTTGGATCAAGTACCGGTGATCCGTCGCAGGACGGCGGTGTAGGCGGCGAACGCGGCCCTCCCCTCGTCGGTGAGGGACAGCGAGGTGCGGGGCCGCTTGCCCACGAAGCTCTTGTGCACCTCCACGTATCCGGCCTCCTCCAGCGTGAGCATGTGCTTGGACAGCAGAGAGTCGCTGACCTCGATCGTCTCCTTGAGGAAGCGGAAGTCGGCCCGGTCGACGCCGCGAGCGCCGCCATGATCGACAGGCGGACCGGCGCATGGATGATCTCGTCGAGCTCGTGCCCCCCGTGCTTGGTCTGGGACAGGCATCCAGCGCCCTCGCCACGTCAGGCTCTAAGGCTGACCCCTGCCCACAACATGCGCGGAGGCGCCACGTACCACTCCGATGGAATCACAGTCGCAGCTCGTGATCGCCTGTTTTTGCCGCGGCGTCGCGGAGCAGCCCAGGTGCCAGTCGGCGATGGACGGCCGACAACGGAGGCCACACGCTATGGCCCAGGCGCCGGTCGTAGCGCAGGAAGGTCCCCAGCGACACCCGCCCGTCGGTTGCCCGTACGACAAGGTTGCCGGTCAGAAACCAGGAAGCGGCCTCGAGCCGGATCCAGTCTGCGCCACGTTCGGCGATCCGCCATCCGGCCACGGTGTCCGGCGATCGCCCTCGGCTGAGCCGGAGACCGAGGAGACCGCGCCAGATAAACCGCTCCGCGACACTGGGGACGTCACCGAACATCGCCCGAGCCCACTGCTCCGGTGTCGCGTCCGCGTCCGTGGAGACGGTGAAGTGGTCGACGTAGTCGATATCGGACAACGAGCTGAGAGCGCGGACGGACTCGGGGATGTTGTGTGTTCCCACGGCGCTTTCAACGGTGGCCGCGCTGCCGCCTTCTCGGCCTGGGCGGCCACGGTCCTGCCACGCGCGTTCCAACTGCCGGGTCAGTGCCGGGAAGACGATGAGACGTCGGAACGGCGCGATGGTGGCCATGTACAGCAGCCCGGACAGGCCGTTGGGTTTCACGAGGACTGCCATGCGAAGCTCGTGCCCGCCGCTCGCGGCCGGCGCCCACCCTAGGTGCATGACCGTGTGGACGCTCTTGCTCGCCAGTTCGAGGGCACACTCGTTGTCGAGCTCGTACACCGAGGCGAACGGCGTGAACCCGGCGTCCCCGCCACGTGGGGCCGCACGGAGGTCGCTCGGCAGGCGGTCGCGCAGTGACTGGACCCGCGCCCCGATGCCCGCCTTGGGCTTGTCCCACCCGAAGAGAGCACCGAGCTTCCAGCGCACCGCGAAGAGGAATCGAACGAGCAAGGGATCCCTCGTGGGGCCGCCGGGCGCCTGCATCGCAGCGAGCATCATGGGGAAGTCGTTCGGCCCGGCGCCAGGTGTGCGGAGTGCCCACACGTCCTCGAGTCGGAAGTCGCCGGCGATCTCGTGGATCCGCCAGGGGCGAGAGGTGTGCGCAGTGTTCGGGAGCCCACCGCCGGTCATCTCACTGTCTCCGTTCATGTATACGCCATCGTATAATTTGAGGCTAGCTCGATTGTACGGTGGCGTATACACGACGGAGAGGTGAGGTGGGACACATCATGGGCGCAACTCGTACGCCGCGTGACAGGTGGATCGAGGAGGGGTTGCACGCGCTGGCCGCTGGTGGCCCGGATGCCGTGCGCGTCGAGGCGCTGGCCAAGAAGCTCGGCGTCACGAAAGGCGGTTTCTATGGGTACTTCGCCGACCGCGACGCCCTGCTGGAGGCGATGCTGGACGCCTGGGAGCGGGAGAGCATCGACGAGGTGATCGACCGCGTCGAGCGCGAGGGCGGCGACCCGAAGGACAAAATCCAGCGCGCGGGCATGCTCACCTTCTCTGACGACCGCCTGCTGCCCATCGATCTCGCGGTCCGGGACTGGGCCCGGCGTGACGAGGCGGTCGCCGAGCGCTTGCGACGGGTGGACAACCGGCGCATGGCGCTGCTGCGCGAGATGATCGGCACTTTCTGCTCCGATGCCGACGAGGTCGAGGCCCGCAGCATGCTCGCCTTCTGCGTGGCGATCGGCGAGCACTTCCTCGCCGCCGACCACGGCGACCGCACCCGAGCCCAGGTCCTCGCCCGCGCCGCCGACCTGCTGCTCAACCGTCCCCGCCAAGACCACAACCACTAACCACGTCGGCATCGGCCGTGCGCGGCCCAGCACCGGCCGGGCGCGCCGACACCCAGGCGCTTCAATTGAAGATGGCCTGGGCGGTCGCGAGGCCGAGGAACAGCGCGCCCAGGCCTGCGATGATCGAAACGATGACGTTGGCAGCGGCGAAGAAGGCCGCCCCGGCCTCGGCCAGCCGTAGCGTCTCAACCGAAAACGTGGAGTATGTGGTCAGTGCCCCGCACAGCCCGGTGCCCAGCAGCAGTTGCACGTCGGCGCCCGCCGCCCCGGACAGCGCCGCCCCTGTCAGCACGCCCAGGATCAGCGAGCCGACCACGTTCGCGGTGAAGGTGCCCCACGGGAAGACCGTGTCGTGGCGGGCCTGCACGGCCCGGTCGGTCAGGTAGCGCAACGGCGCGCCGACCGCGCCGCCCAGCGATACCAGTAGCCAGTTCATCTGGCCTGCCTCCCTGGGGAGTGAACGACCTCGACCTCGTCCAGGAGGGCCGGACCCTCGATGAGCAGACCGTGCGGCGCAACGCTCTCGGCGACCATCGGGGGGTGATGCCAGGTGAAGACCGTCAACCGCAACGCCCGTCCGGACGGGATCATCGTGTGCTCCCTGGCATCTTCAGCGCCAGAAGGCGCCGAGTGCCCCAGGCGCCGGCCGTCACGGCGGCCAGAGCCGCCGCGGCCGTCGCCACCAGATAGCCGAGCGCCAGGCCCGCCCGGCCACCGGCCACCAGGCGTTCGATGTCTGCACAGTAGGTAGAAAAGGTGGTGAACCCGCCCAGCACCCCGGTGGCGAAGAACGGCCGCAGCCAAGCCGGCGCCGTCCACGCCTCGATCAAGACCAGGAAGATCCCGATCACCAGGCATCCGGAGGCGTTGACACCCAGCGTGGTCCACGGAAAGGAGCCGGCCGCGGTCGGCCACAGCAGGGCCGCCCCGTAGCGGGCGGACGCGCCGATCGCGCCGCCCGCGGCGATCACCGCCAGCACTCCATAGTGCGAACGGCGCAGCTCACGCTGCTGACGCGCATCGGCGAGATCGACATCGGGGTCGACGGGCTCGGTCACTGCCGCGAACCTCGCCTGGGACGCAAACCTCTCCCCACCCGTGGCCTGCGCCCGCGGACGCGGGCACGAACTGTCACGAGCAGGGACCGTTGGCGGCTGACCGCGGTTCGGGTACGGCGAGCCCCACCGCCGCGGGGACCCGCCCGTCGGCGCGGCGCCCTCACATCCCTCAGCGTAACGCCACGCCTGTCACCAGCGAAAACTCGTAAACCACGTCCGTGGACGCAACCGGACGAGCAGGCCGGACAGGTAGACCACGGCAGGACGTCGACTCCTGGTATGTCCCTGCACGGTCGCTTCGCTGACCCGGAAACCGCGCCGCGTCAACTCGCGTGCGCACCCGCCGATTTCCCACTCGGGATTTCTCCCACGCCGGGCTGACGATCAGTTCCGTGATCGCACGGGTCGTCGCCGGCCGTACGCGGTTCACCTCACGGCGTACCGGCGATGGCGCATGCCCGGCACGGGGGTCGCCCGCAGATGCACTGCATGATGGCGTTGAGAACGTTGTTGTCGTGATACAGGCACTGATCGTTGCAGGTGTGGCGCGGAACGAATCCTGCCTGGATCTCGTCGGGCCACGGCTCTTCGCCCTCGCGGCAGCGGACGAACTGCTCAGGGTCCGCCGAATGCAACCCGTGCATGCGTGCCCGGGCCTGGGTCTCCAACGTCCGCGTCTCCGCCGCCATGGTCTTGAGCTGGGCGGCGAGGTCGGAGTACCGATCGTCGCCGGTTCGTACGTGCGCGGCCCGCAGCGCCATCACCGCATTGCCCAGGAATCGGCTGGCGTCCTGGAGGTCTGTGGTGTGGTGCATTTGCATGCCCGTCACGCTTCGAACCCACACGGCGTCGTTGTTCATAGATCAACCCTTCGGTGCGTCAGGCTCGCACACCTGTTCGGGAATAGCTCCGGTTTCACTGGACATGTCAGGGTGTTTTGTGACTACACGCTAGGATAACGGTGTCTTTGCGCACGTTTTTGGAACTCGGGGCATGGTTGACCATTGGCAGAGACGTGGTGTTCGGCCAAGAGGGCCCGCCGAACGGCACTCCAACCTGGTGCGGAAGATGCGCCGACCCATCGCCTGGCACCTCGAAGCACCCGGTAGCTCTTGACGATAAAAAGACCAAAATATTAACCGCCGGATCCACATTCTTGATCCTGTCCGGCGGGCCGTGAATCCCGGCCACCGCGCGATCTGCGTTCGTCCTCAGGATCGGTCGATGATCACGCGGTGGCCGCTCTCGTCGTCACACCTCTCCCAACCAGTAAGATCACCCCCAGAGTCGGCGCACATCTCCTGCCGGGGCGGTCAGCTCGTCACGGCGCACTGCCCACGCTCCCTGCTGACTGGTCCCTCCGCGTTCGGCCGTACGTCGAAGTCGAAGATCCCGATGGGCAGGTAGAGCGAGCAGCATGCGTTGGGGATGTCGACGATCCCGCTGACACGCCCCTCGATCGGGGCCGAGCCCAGGAGCAGGTAGGCCTGTTCGCCGGTGTAGCCCCACTTCTTGAGGTACTCGACGGCGTTGAGGCAGGCCCTGCGATAGGCCACCGTCGCGTCGAGGTAGTAGTTGGTGTCGGTGTCGTGATCGACCGAGATCCCGATGAACGAGAGGAACTCGGAGTATCGCGGCTCGACGTTGCCGGGCATGAAGACCGGGTTGGTGGTGATGCCGTACTTCTCCATGCCACCCTTGATGAGCTCGACGTGGAAGTCGATGAACCCGCCCATCTCGATCGCGCCGCAGAAGGTGATCTCGCCGTCGCCCTGGCTGAAGTGCAGGTCACCTCCGGAGAACTTGGCGTCCTTCACGTGCACCGGGTAGAAGACCCGGGCCCCGCGGGTGAAGTTCTTGATGTCGTGGTTGCCGCCGTTCTCCCGCGCCGGAACCGTACGGGCACCCTCGTTGGCGACTCGCTGCGCCACCTCGCCGCTTGCCGTGCCGGCGATGGTGTTGTCAGCCAGCGGTGCCAGGCCGAGCGGCGGGACCCGTTGCGGATCGGTGTCGATGAGAGCCTGCTCGCGGCGGTTCCAGGACGCGAGCAGATCGGCTGATGGCGCGGTGCCGAACAGCCCGGGGTGGGTGATGCCGGTGTACCGCACACCTGGCAGGTGGCGGGATGTGGCGATCTGGCCGTGGAAATCCCAGATCGCCTTGTAGGCGTCAGGGAAGTAGTCGGTCAGGAATCCGCCGCCGTTCGCCTTGGCGAACACGCCGGTGTAACCCCATCCCTGTCCTGGCGCCTCCCCGACCTGCTGCGGAACCGGTCCGAGGTCAAGGATGTCGATGACCAGGAGATCGCCTGGCTCGGCTCCGTCCACCCCGATGGGCCCGCTCAGCACGTGCGCGACGCTCAGGTCGACGTCCCGTACGTCGTTCGCGGAATCGTTGTTGCCGATTTGTGCGTCCGTCCATTCCCTGCATTCGACGCGGAACTCATCTCCGGGGCGGACCATATCAGCCACCGGAATATCCGGGTGCCATCGGTTATGCCCAGGTATCTTCTGGTCCCGCATTGACATCGATTGATCGACGCCGAATACGACGTTTGGCATGATGAATGCCTTTCCTTGATAGTGGTGTCATCGGGTATTAGCGCGCCGCATCACCTCCTCCGCCGCTGCGGTCGTCGCGTCAGGTCCAGCGGGGGCGATGCGTCCGGTCACGGGCGCCCATCGCCTCATCGCTCGGGCTCGGTGCCGCCGCGGCCGGTTCCCGTCCTCGCGTCAGCGGCCACAGCGCGATGAAGACCACCAGGCCGAACACTGCGAGGATGACGGCGATGAGCCTCGTGTTCTGCCAGTAGCCGGCAAGGAGCATGAACGCGGGAATCGCCGCCGTGACCCATCCCTGGATCGCCGTGATCCAGCCCGTGTACCTGGTGATCTGCTCGTGTTTCAAGCCCAGCAACACGAAGAAGAGGAACCACAGGAACCCCCAGTAGAGCCAGATGACACCGAACGCCGGATCACCCAGGAGTTGGAAGTTCGCGTAGGCGTATCCGAGCGCCATGATGGCCACGAACAGGGAGAAATAGCCGACTCCCGTGGAGTCGAAACCGCCCAGCAGGTTGATCCCGACGTACAGATAGGTGAAACCGAAGAGATAGATCCCCGACGCACCGAGGATCACGGCCGCGTTCCCCGGGTTGGTGATGATCAGCACGGTGGGCGTGATCACCTGCAGGCCGCCGACGAAGAGGTTGAAGACACCAGCCGCGCGTGGTTCGACCTTCCCCAGGAGCATCATCCCGTTAATGAAGAGCACTGCGCCGACGTAGAGTAGTCCGACGGCTCCCATGAACGACGCACCTCCTGATGTTGTGATGTGGCGGCGTCACCCATTCCGGGCGACCCGCGTTCGTGATTGGTTCCCGCACGTGATCGCGTCGCTCTTCCTCATCAAGGCCGAGGCAGGCGTGACAACGCTGGATGCGGCGGTTGTCGTCGGCGCCGCTGGAGAGGCACGCTCGTGACGACCTCGGGCGCTTCCCGGCTTTGCTCCTCGCGGGTGAGCGCGGCAGCCACTGCCGAGGGCACCCTGCTGAGGTACGGCGCGGAGAACACTCGCCGGGCCGGGTGGTCACAGGCGGGGCAAGCGAACACCGCCGCGGCGGTCCCTATCGGCAGGTGCACCTCGAATCGCCCGCAATCGAGGCAGCGGTACTCGTACGTCGCCATAGGCATCCCCACCAGAGATCGAACTCGCCCTTCTCCGGCCTTCGGCACCGCAGACCCATCGCCGGTCTATGGCGATTCAGGCATACTTCAGGCATACTCCACATCAATCCCATGTCAAGGTCCGCGGATATGGCCACAAAGCCACCGAAAATACCGGCCTCAAGCGAAAAGTGGGCAATGATAGCAGAGCCGCGCCCGGGCTGACAGTAAACGTGAACAAACGTTTAACGCGGGGCCCTGACGATTTCCCGATGGCCCATGAGAACTTGCCGGACGTTTGAAGGATTTCGGGATTGGGTCATTACTGAACCATTTCATGGGCCCGGTGGCTGTAGCCGGCGGGTCGGCAGCGGCGAGTGGCTGATGCCCTGACGCGTGCAGGGTGGGCTCTCAGAAGTGGAAGCCGCCGGGCCGGCCGTTCCTGTCGGCGATCAGCCCCGCGAGGGTCGCGAGAGCGATCTCCGCAGGCGTACGGGAGCCGATGTTGAGCCCGACCGGACGGTGCACGCGGGCGATCTCCTCCCGCGGGACGCCCAGCTCGGCCAGCGCCTGCACGTGCGGACCCGTATGGCGAGGGCTGCCCATGATTCCGATCCATCGGGCCGGGCTCTTGAGGAGGTCGCGCAGCACCGGCCCGATCTCCTCCCGGTGGTGGTCGGTGAGTACGACGTCGGCGGTGCCGTCCAGGAAGTCGCCAGGTTCGGAAACCGCCGTGAAGCCGTCGAGCACCCGCCTGGGATCAGGCTCCAGCAAGATCGGCGTGAACCCCACCTCCACGCCGAACCGCAGCAGGTGGCCGGCCACCGGAGAGGCGAAGACGGCGACCAGCGTCCTTCCCGTCTCCATCAGGGGCGTATCGCTATGGGCGACCTCGCACGCTGGATCATGGTCGTGGCTGTGGGTCATACCCGCAGTCTCTACGGCTTGGGCGTGAAGTTGTAGTTCATCAGGAAGAGTCGTCCGCATCGCACGCCGGCTCGACCCGGCCGAGCCCGGCCTGGCCCGCCGAACGACCCTTGCGTCGCCGTCTTGTGCGGGACGCGCGACGGACCGGAGCAGGGCGCGGCGCCTGTGCTCCGCCCTTCGTGGATCTCCGCGATACTCCGCTCGGTCGCGGCCAGGTCGGCGAGAACTCCCTGAAGGGAGCCGTCTCCGTTGTCGACGCTCTCCGCCAGCGCCCTGAGCTCGTCGAGCCTGGACACGCGCCACATGAGCTGACCCTGAAGGTCCTCCTGGATCGCCTGAACCTGGACGTCGCTGAGCTGGACGTCGCCGTACTGAGTCATGGGTGCTTCCTTCCGCGAGTCGAATGAGACGGCGATCACGCCGTCGGCAGGGCCACCAGCGCCGCGAGAGGCGACAGGCAGAGGCGGGCCAGGCCCCTGACGGTGGCGTGCGCCGGTTCGGGCGCGGAGCTCACCACGAGGCCGAGCCGGGAGCAGAGCCGCGCCGCCAGTCGCGGCTGGCAGGCTCCGCCTCCGGTGAGCAGCAGGCCGCGCTCTCGCGCGCTCCCCCTCATCGCCGACGGCAGCCTGGCCAGCAGCTCGGCCGTCATCGCGGTGATCCGGTCCTGGACGTGCGACGGCAGGACGGGCTGTGCCGGTGCGGGAAGCTGCAGCGCGACCGCGTCGACGACCGCGGCGTCGCGGATGACGACGGCCTCGATGATGCCCGCGCCGATGTCCACGAGGAGTTGCGGGCGTGGGTCGGTCACGTCGAGTCCACAGCCGACGGCGGCGGCCAGCGGCTCCTCGACCGCGGCCACCGGGCAGCCCGCCGCCCGGCGTACCGCCTCGGCGGCCGCGGCCCGCTCCGCGGGCGAGGCGCTCACCGGGACGCCGAGCAGCACCTTCCGCAGAGGCCGCTCGGCGTCCACCGTCACGGCGCGCAGCGCTCTGTCCACCAGGCGGGCGCAGGTCGCGGTGTCCACCACGATGCCGTGCCTGACAGGCCAGCGGGTCTCGTCCCGCGACGTCAGGCCGGCGGGCTGGTCGATGATCACAGGGTGGCCGAGAACCACTGCCCTGACCCGGGCAGTGCCGAGGTCGACCGCGGCATGGCCCTCCAGCCAGGATGCGCGGCCGGTGATGGTCATGCCGCCGTCCCGGTGCGCTCGCAGCCGCCGCAACACTGCTCCTGCGGAGCCTGCAGCAGGCGGGCGAACGGGATGAGGGCGCCACAGCGGCGGCAGGTGCCGTACACGCCGCGATCCATTCGATCGAGGGCCGCCTCGACGGCGGCGACCCGCTGCCCGGCCGAGACCGCGGTCGCGGCGCGGCCGAGCTCGGCGCGGGCCGTGACCAGCCGCTTCTCCAGCAACTCGCGTAGCTCTTCGAGCTGGGCCAGGTGGCGGCTGTAGTCCTGCATGAACGTGTGCACTGAAGCCATGACGGCATCGCTCCTGGTGTGAGGAATCCAGCGGTCGCCCACGAGTGGCGGGCAGGCCGACGAGCCCCCTGCGTCCGGGCGCGCATCGGTGCCGGGACCGCCGCTCAAGGCGAGGGGGAGGAAGGGAGAGAGCCTCTAGACCAGGGGCGGGCTGCGCGAGCCCGCGGTGCGATGCCCGGGTTGCTGGGGGCCGACGATGGCCGCTGAACCCGCGGCGGGCCAGGCGAGATCGAGCGTCTCGGGGCCGGCCGCGTCCTTGTGTCCGACCGGCCACACGCTCGGCAGGTGTTCGGGGTTTCTGACCGCCGGCAGCGGCAGCGTCGACAGCGTCGAGACCTCAGCGCCCGGCGTCAGGACGTCGGGGGCGGAGGACTGACGATCGTGAACGCCACCGGCCCACGTCGGGGTGCAGGCGACCATGGCCAGGGCGAGCAGGAGCAGGCCCACCGCCGCCGTGAAGGCAGCGGAGCCGCGATCGCCCCAGGTCACCATGAGGCCGACCATAGCCCACTTCCCCGCCGGGGGCACCGGCACGGTGTGACGCGGAGGAACAGGTACGGGCGGCGACTGCGGGCAGATTCGTCGGGGACGAACCGTGAAAAGAGGGGGTCGGTTTCATGTTCGACGGGTTCGAGGAATTCGACATCTCCACGCGGGGTACGGCGATTCACGGACGTCGGGGCGGCAGCGGTGCGCCGATCCTGCTGCTGCACGGCATCCCCGAGACCCACCTGATGTGGCATCGGGTGGCGCCGCGACTCGCCGAGCGTTTCACCGTCGTCGCCACCGACCTTCGAGGCTTCGGCGACAGCGGCAAACCACCGAGCACGCCCGATCATGCCCCGTACAGCATGCGCGAGATCGCTTGTGACCAGGTCGACGTCATGAACGTGCTGGGATTCGACCGGTTCAGCGTGATCGGACACGACCGGGGGGCCCGCTGCGCGTACCGGATGGCACTGGATCATCCAGACGCCGTCACACGTCTCGCGGTCCTGGACATCGTCCCCACGGGTGAGGCGTTCGGCCGGGCGGACATGGATTTCAGTCTGGGGTTCTGGGTCTGGTCATTTCTCGCCGCGCCGGAGCCCGTACCCGAGCAGTTGATCGCCCACGCGCCCGCTGTGCTGGTGAATCACATGCTCGACACGTGGTCCGAGGTGCCGGACGCCTTCCCTGCAGAGTTGCGCGCCGCGTACGTCGCCGCGTTCGGCGATCCCGACACCGTCCATGCCATCTGCGAGTCATACCGCGCGGCGGCCACGATCGACTACCTGCACGACGAAGCCGACCGAGGCATACGGCGAATCACCTGCCCGACCCTTGCCTTGTGGAGCCATACCGGCCCCCTCGCCGACTGGTACCCGCCGCTGGAGATATGGCGAACCTGGTGCGACGAGGTGCGCGGCGAGCCGATCCCGGCCGGGCACTTCCTCCCGGAGGAGGCACCCGACCAGACGACACGTCACCTCCTCGACTTCCTCGTCTCGATGAATACGTCCTTACCGGGTGATGGGTGGGCCGGTGTCGACGGCTCGCCGCACGACATGGCGCCAGACGCTGTTCAACCGGCGGCTTGCAGCCGGAATTGCAGGTCGGAGGCGCCTGGCGTCTCCAGGACCGACACCGCGATCAGGCCGGCGGCTGCGGCAAGGCCCTCGAATCCTGAGCGGGTGTACCAGTGCAGCACCCAGGGGCGGTCCACGATGGTGCTCTCGCCGTCGCGGTGCCGCTCGTAGCGCAACACCGTCGTCTGGGTCCGCTCGGAATCGCTACGCTCCTCGGACCGTACCGAGACCCGCAACTCGGCACCGTCGTCCGCCGCAGCTATGCGCACGCGGCCGATCTGTTCGGCAGGTGTGGGCGATGGCACAAACAGCGGCACCAGGGCGGTGCCGCCTACGGCGAGGTGGTCGCGGATGCCGCGGAGGGCGGCCAGAGCGGTGGAGTCGTCGGGAAGCAGGTTGAAAGTCGGGCCGGCAAGGAAGATCGCACGGTAGCGGCGTGGCAGATCGAGCGCCTCCATGCGCTGGTGGTGGACGACGACGTCGACGCCCTGCTTCCGCGCCCGGCGACGGCACCGGTCCAGCATGTCCGCCGAGGCGTCGACGCCCTCGACGTCCAGGCCACGCCGACGCAGGTCGAGCAACGGATCACCGTCCCCGCAGCCCAGTTCCAGAGCCGGGGAACCGGCTTCTTCGACAAAGGCCGCGTAGGGCTCTGGATCTTGGGCGACAGACTTCAGCGGCCCATACAGCTCGGCGACGATGCCTGTGTAGAAATCAGCATGATCCACGCCTGCACCCTACGATTCAGCCGAATGCTCGGCGACTCATTTCCGGCGTGCCTGCGTGCGGCCGCGTCCTGTGGCGATCAGCGCATCGCGCTCAGGGCACGTTCGATCTTCTCGCCCGGGTACCCCCGTTCGAAGCTACACCTGGGTCTTTCCGGTTCATTCCGCGGAACCTCGTTGTCCGCGGCGCGAGCCGCGGACTCATCGACGTTGGTCTTGTCGGCGATGAAGGTCGCCGGCAGGGCTTGGACGGCCGGGCTGTTGATCGTCATCGGCTACCGGGACACCGCCGGCCGGGGCCATCCCCGCGCGGCGGTCAGGGCGGCGCCGGGGAGTCGGGGGCTGGGGCCGGGAGGCGAGCGACGCGGGGCGAGGCCGGCTGTTCGCGGTCGCGCCGGTTTTGCGTTCGAGCGCGCTCGAAGCCATAGCGTCGCCGCCATGACGACAAAGACCTGGATCATCACCGGCGCGTCCCGCGGTTTCGGGCGCGCACTGGCGGAGTCGGCGCTCGCGGCGGGCGACCATGTGGTGGCGGCGGTGCGCCGGCCCGAGAGTGTGGCCGACCTGGAGGCCAAGTACCCGGACAACTGCCTGATCGCGAAGTTCGACGCCCGAGACATCGCCGCGGCCGTGGACCTCGTAGGGGACACCCTCGGCCGCTTCGGTCAGCTCGACGTGCTCGTCAACAACGCGGGCCGAGCTGTGGTCGGAGCGGTCGAGGAGGTCAGCGACGCGCAGCTGCGTGAGCTGATGGATCTGCACCTGTTCGGCCCTGCCGCGCTCGTCCGCGCGGCTCTGCCCGCGATGCGTGCGCGGGGCACCGGGACGATCGTGCAGATGAGCAGCCAGGGTGGGCGGATGTCGTTCCCCGGCGTGTCGACGTACTCCGCGTCGAAGTTCGCCCTCGAAGGCTGGTCCGAGGCCCTGGCTGGGGAGGTCGCGCCGTTCGGGATCCGCGTGATGATCGTCGAGCCCAGCCGGTTCAGGACCGACTTCAACGCGGCCGACGTGCTCGAGTTCACCGAGGCGTCCGAGACCTACCGTGACCTGCTCGCCGACGTCCGCGCGGACATGGCAGGGACCGACGGCCTCCAGGAAGGTGACCCGGCGCGGGCGGCCGAGATCATCGTGTCCCTCGCGCACGGTGACGAGGTGCCGCTACGGCTGCCGCTCGGGCGCGAGGCGGTCGAGCGTATCTCGGGTGCGTACCGGCGTGGCCTGGACGAGGTCGAGCGGTGGGCCGAGACCGCCCGCGGCGCCGACTTCCAGGGCGTCCCGGCGTCGGTCCGGCCGATCTAGGCTGGCTGTCATGGCCACCGACGATCTGATGACCAGAGCGCTCGAAACACTCGGGGACGAGGGCCCGCTGTCGGTTGAGGCGATCCACCGCCTCACCGACCTGGCCGACGTGCCCGAGTCGATGATGATCGCTGAAGTCGCCGACCTCCTCGACCTCTCGCCCCACACGCTGCGCTACTACGAGCGGGCCGGGCTGGTCGAGGTGGCCCGCGACAGCAACGGTCACCGCGTCTACGACGCCGAAGCGGTGCGACGCCTGGTGTTCCTCACCCGGATGCGGCTGTCCGGTATGCCGATGCGCGACCTGCAGCACTACGTCTCGCTCGTCGACACCGGGAGCACACGGCGCCCGAGCGGCTCGACCGGGCCGGACGTTCAGGACCTCGACCCCGCCACAGGCACCGACCGCACGGCGCTGCCGCGTGAGCCGCTGCGACGGGCGCTATCGGCAGAGTGAGGGACACCGACGTTCGCCGTCCGCATCAGCACAGGATTCCCGGGGTGTCGATGAGAACCGTTTCATCAGGCCCAGACGAAGCTGGTAGGCGAACCGGTGTCACCAGGTGCACGCGATTGCGTTGACCAACTCGGCGCCGACGCGGCCGGCCGAAGGTGAGGCAGGTGCTCGGCGCGAGCCTCCAGCAGATGATCGAGGCCCAGACAGCCGAGCACTCGATCCACCCGGGCCGGCACGTTGGTCAGGGCGAGGTCACCGCCCGTGCGCACGAGGCTGTGCTTGAACGAGATCAGCACGCCCAAGCCCGAGCAGTCCATGAACGACACCTGGCTCATATCCACCTCGAGCACGGGCGCAAGCCCGATGCGGTTGACCACGGCCCGCACCAGTTGCGCCCGCAGATGCTCGGCGGTCGCCATGTCGATCTCCCCGTGAGGCGAGACGACCACGCGGTCGCGCTGGTCCGTGCACGTCACCTTCAGCCGCTGCATCCACGAACCTCCACAGATCCACGGAAAATGCCCGAAATGTGCGGCAAGCTCACCACATCTGCTGCCGCCGCGTCCCTCTCAACAAAGCAAATCCCCAGCAACAACATCGCCAACCGGCCGGTCGTACACGTTCCCGGATGGTCAGGACACCTGCGGAAGCACCTGTGGTTCGCTCGGCCGCTGTGATGATCACGCCGTCTGGCCGGAGCCTTCAAGGGGTGTCTGACTAGTCTTGCAACACGGAGACAAGTTCACCATCACCCGTGTTGAGGCGGGGCGCGGCCAGGGGCGGAGCAGGAAGTCGAGGCGTGTGACGTGGCGGACATAGACGACCTACCCGCGAACCTTGACGTCCTGAGGCTCGTGCGGAGGTACGAGCCGGTACTGCGGTTCACGGCTGGGGAAATGTTCTTCCCCATGCCTGTCGAGGACTATGTGGCGCAGGCGGCGCTTTGGGCCTCCCCACAAGACGGCGACACCGCCGCCCTGTTGCTCGATCATGGGCAGCTCGACCCCGATCGGCTGGCCGCGGCGGCACTGGAGCATCCGAACGCCTACCTCTTCCTGCGGTATGCGCCGAAAGCCCTGCAGGGCCGCGAAGCGCGCGCGTGGCGAAAGAGGCCGGATCGCCCGAAGTTCACCGGGGTCTCCCGTCTTGCGGCTGTCGGATTGCTGGGCAGGTTCATCTCTTCCGGTATGCGGCTGTCGCTGATGCTGCGCGGCACTGTGCCCGGCGGTCTGTCGGCGGCGGCCCAGCAGCAGTACGGCGCGACGCTTCCGGTCCGTCACGCCTATCACGCACACGTCAGCACCGACGGCGGATACCTGATCATTCAGTACTGGTTCCTGTATGCCATGAACGACTGGCGCAGCGGCTTCAGCGGCGTCAACGACCACGAAGCGGACTGGGAACAGGTGACCGTCTACCTCGCTTCAGACGGCACCGAAGCAGCATCGGAGGACCCCGACAGGTGGGTCCTGTCCTGGGTGGCGTTCTCCTCCCACGACGAGGCCGGGGACGAACTGCGCCGTCGGCCCGACGACCCGGACATCAGCTGGGTCGACGACACCCATCCCGTGGTCAACGTTGGAGCGGGCTCGCACTCCGGCGCCTACCTGGCCGGCGACTACCTGGTGCGAGTACAGCCACTCGCGCTGAGGCGAACCTTCGGCGTGTTCACCAGCGTTCGATCCTTGGTGTTCCCCTGGGCCCCTAACGGGCCGTTCCTGGGCATCGGGATCCCCTACGTCGACTACCGCCGCGGCGACGGCATACACATCGGCCCCGGAACGTCGCGGCCGTGGACGCCGATCCTCATCGACTCGAGTACGCCGTGGGTGCGCGACTACCGGGGATTGTGGGGCTTGGACACCGCTGATCGGTTCGGCGGCGAACGGGCGCCGGCCGGGCCCCGCTATGAACGCAACGGGGCGATTCGCGCATCGTGGGCGGATCCCGTCGGATGGGCAGGCCTGGACAAGATCCCGCCGAACCGCGCAGCGCGGGCGGCCGCGGACGCGGCCCGCATCGCCGAGCTCGACGCGCGCATCAACGAGCTCGACGCCAAGATCAACACCGGGCAGCGGGAACTGCGGCGGGCAGTCGGCGGCATCGAGGTACTGCCGCCCACCGTGACCTCTGCCGACGGGGGCGACGACGGCGCGGCCACGAGGCTGGCCGCACGGGAACTCGCCCTGAGGGAGCTGCGATCGCAGCGCCGCAGCGCGGTCAACGAACGTGACCAGCTACGCCATGTTCGGAGCGAAATGCTCTATTCACCGCCCCATGCTCATTTGCGTCATCGGGCGGTACCCGAGAAGGCCGTCGCCCCCGGCCTGCTGCTGCGGTTCTGGTCAGGTGCGTCGCTGTCGGTCCTGCTGTTCCTGCTCGGCGTGGCACTGCTGTTCGACCTCGGCCCGTTGTTCCTGGTCGTCGGCATCGCCATCCTCGTCGTCATGGCCGTCGAGGCGTTGCTGCGTGGCCGGCTTTTCGTGTTCCTGCCCGCCGTGGCGATCATCGCCGCCGTCAGCCTGCTGATCTGGCTCGTGGTCACCCAGCTACGCATCGCCCTTGGTGTCCTCGCGCTGGCAGCCGCCGTCGCGAGCGGCATCGCGAACCTGCGTGACCTGCTCACTCGGCGGTAGCCCGCTACCGAGCCCTCCCTTCTTGACGACCCGACTCAGTCGAGCAGCGTGCCCGTGAGGAGGTCGCCGGACCGGTGAACTCGGCACGTGCATACGGCCCCGTGCCGTCCCACCGTCCTTTCGAACCGGACCACTCCCCCGTGTCGCGGCGCGGGCTCCTACTCGCCTCGCCGCGGGTTCCGTGCGCCGGACGGGAGAACCCTCGCCTCCAGCAGCACCGACGGGACCGTGCGCCTACGGTCACGGCGTCGACCCCGCCCGCAGACGGGTGGCATCAAGGTGTTCTACGCTGTCCAACGCGGTCACCGCATGACTTGACGCGGTTCTGCTGTCAAATCGATGCACGGGGCGAATTAGGCTTCACGAAATGCAAACATTCATGACATACCTCTTTGAGGAGGCCTGACATGGCCCTCTGGTCCAAGAACCGCCGCAGGGACACCATCAGCGCGCTCGCCTTGACCGCCATCCTGGGGCTGTCCGCCTGCGGCGGCTCAGGAGGCGGCGCCACCTCCGCGAGCGCCAGCCCCGGCGGCACGGGCGCGGCCGGTGCGCAGCTCGTCAACCCGGGCAAGCTCACGACTTGCACGAACATCCCTTACGAGCCGTTCCAGTTCAAGGACGCGAGCGGCAAGGTCGTCGGCTTCGACGTCGACATCGTCGATCTGGCGGCCAAGAAGCTGGGGGTGACGCAGGACATCGTCGACATCGACTTCGCCGTGATCAAGAGCGGCGCCGCCATGGCCGCCAAGAAGTGCGACGTGGCCGCCGCCGGTATGACGATCACCGACGAGCGCAAGCAGAACATCGACTTCTCCGTGCCGTACTTCGACGCCACGCAGGCGCTGCTGGCCAAGAAGGGCACCGGCGCCAAGTCCCTGGAGGATGTCAAGGCCAAGGGTCTCAAACTGGGCGCACAGGCCAGCACCACCGGCCTCGACTACGTCAAGAAGAACGGGTTCGACCCGACCGAGTACGCCGACTCGCCCAAGGAACTGCTGGCTCTGCAGGCGGGGCAGGCCGACGTGATCGTCCAGGACCTGCCCGTGGTCCTCACCTGGCTGAAGAAGCCGGAGATCGCCGCCAAGTTCGAGGTGTTGGCCAGCCTTGACACCGGCGAGCAGTACGGCATCGGCCTCAAGAAGGGCGCCGACCCTGTCCTGCTCAAGACGATCAACGACACGATCACCCAGGCCAAGGCCGACGGCACCTACGACCAGATCTTCATGAAGTGGTTCGGCAAGAAGCCCGGCGAGCTGGGCTAGTCCATGGCGGATCAGTCTGTGGCGGCTGCGCCGGGCCGTGCCCGGCTCAGCCCTCGTAAGAAACAGAAGATCACTCGTGGCATCCAGTACGTCGTGCTGGGTGTCGCCCTTGTCGCGCTGGTCCTGTATGTGGACTGGGCGAGTCTTGCCCAGAACTTCGCCAAGGGCGACGTGGCCGACAAGGCGCTGCCTGAGCTGTTCACGATCGCGCTGCGGAACACGCTCATCTACACGATCGGCGGCTTCGCCCTCGCCTTCGTGCTTGGGCTGATCTTCGCCCTCATGCGAATCTCTCCGGTGCGTCCCTACCGGTGGATCGCGACGATCTACATCGAGATCTTCCGTGGCCTACCGGCCCTCCTGATCTTCCTGTTGATCACCTTCCTGCCTCTGGCGCTGCCCGGCTTCGAGGTGCCCGGCGGCACCTACGGCCAGGGCATCCTGGGGCTCGGCCTCGTCGGCGCGGCCTACCAGGCCGAGGTCTTCCGTGCCGGGCTGCAGGCCGTACCGAAGGGACAGACCGAGGCGGCCAGGTCGCTGGGCATGTCGGCGGCCAGGGCGCAGTTCACCGTGGTGATCCCCCAGGCGATCAGGATCGTGATCCCGCCTACCACGAACCAGTTCGTCAGCCTGCTCAAGGACTCCTCACTGGTGCTCTTCCTCGGAGTCTCGGGGCAGTACGTCGAGCTGGCCAAGTTCGGCAACGATCTGGCTTCTCAGTACGCCAACGCCACGCCCATCATGGTCTCGGGACTGACGTACCTGATCGTCACCGTCCCGCTCGGCTATCTCGCAACCCGGCTGGAGAAGCGTAAGGGGAGTGGTCGATGACGCCCGCCATCGAGATCAAGGGGCTGCACAAGCACTTCGGCGCGAACGAGGTGCTCAAGGGCATCGACATCACGATCGAATCGGGCCAGGTCGTCTGCGTCGTCGGCCCCTCGGGTTCGGGCAAGTCCACGTTGCTGCGTTGCGTGAACCTGCTGGAGCAGCCGACCAAGGGCACCGTGCACGTCGAGGGAATCGAGATCACCGACCCCGACGCGGACATCGACTCGGTCAGGCGCCGCATCGGGATGGTGTTCCAGCAGTTCAACCTGTTCCCCCACATGACCGCGCTGCAGAACGTCATGATCTCGCAGCGTCGGGTGCTGAAGCGGAGCAGCAAAGAGGCCGAGATCGTCGCCAGGGACAACCTGAACAAGGTCGGCGTCTCAGAGAAGTCCGACGCCTACCCCGCCCAGCTCTCCGGTGGGCAGCAGCAGCGGGTGGCCATCGCCAGGGCGCTGGCCATGAACCCCGACCTGATGCTGTTCGACGAGCCCACCTCCGCGCTCGACCCCGAGTTGGTCGGCGACGTGCTCGCCGTCATGCGCAAGCTGGCGGAGGAGGGCATGACCATGCTCGTGGTCACGCACGAGATGGGCTTCGCCCGCGAGGTGGCCGACCGGGTGGTGTTCATGGACGGCGGCGTCATCGTCGAGGACGGCCCGCCCGCCCAGGTGATCGGCGACCCCAAGCACGAGCGCACCCGCTCGTTCCTCAGGCGCGTGCTGCATCCGGAGGGCTGAGCAAGGGAAGCCCTCACCCTCACTCGTATCACTGCGGGCAACGGCAACTCCGGTGTCAACCCCGCCGGTGGCGGCGTCTACGTCAACTCCGGCGGGTCCCGCGGCACCGATGGCGACTCCGTGCCCGCGAACGGGTCCCGCGCCACGGCGCCCGCCCGGAATTTCCGTCAGGCAACGTGCTGGGGCTGAGCGAGCAGCGCGGTCAGTGTGGTCAGCGCCTCGCGCACCTCGTCGCAGCGGTCAGCGGGGATGATCACGCGGACGCCGGTGTACACGCGCTCCTGGTACAGCCGGAGCTCGACCCAGCCGAGGCCGACCTCGACGCTCAGGAAGTCCGGGTTGGCGGGGTCGCCGTCGATCGCCACCACGAACTGGTGCGGGGCGTCGTCCGCGAGGCCCAGCAGGTGGGCGAGCCGGGTGACGTTCTCACGGTCGAGCGGGACCGCCTTCTCGTTCATCCCGACCGCGACCACGTCCTCACCGTTCACGACCATCGTCCAGAAGGCCAGCGTGTCGGTGTCGCGCAGCTGCGGGCGGATCGCCTCGTACGAGGAGTCGGGGGTGCCCGCCAGGGCGAGCAGGTGAAGCGACGGGACGGTGTCCGTGTGGTCGCCGGGGAAGGTGAAGCTGCGGGAACCTTCGTCCATCGGGGGGAAGTCATGCACGGGGGACGACTCGCTCTCTGGGTCGGTTTCGGGTGGACGAGTCGACCGTAGCCTTCCCGGGAGTGGCGTCGCGTTCCGGCCCGAGCGCCCCCCTTACAGAATGCGTAACCGATAGGTTACTGTCCACGCGGGCCGACGGCTGACCGCGCGGCCGGCCCGCCTCCCACCTCCCGCCGGCCGCCGGCCGCCGGCCGCCGAGAGCGGGCCGATTCACTTTCTGCGACGCCCTAGCGTACGGAGCAGATCGCGGATCCGATCACCGACGTCACCGCGTCCGCGTGTGAAATCAGGGTCAGGTGTGATCCGCCCTGGAACGTGGTGACCTTCGAGCGTGCCCGGTTCGCCATGGACCTCTGCGAGTCCGGAGTGATGATCCGATCACCGGTGCTGATGAAGTACCAGGACGGGATCGTCTTCCACGCCGCGGCCTTCGACGGGGTCATGAACGCGCTGGTCGAGGCGGCTCGTTGGGCGGCCCACAGGCGTACGGCGGTGTCCCGCGGCAGGTCGGAGCCGAACGAGCGGACGAAGGGTTCCTGCTTGAGATACAGGTCGTTCGCTCCTTGGGGTGCCCCCGCGTAGGGCACCGTGTCGTAGAGCGAGTCCGGATTCGCGCCGAGAGCGGACCCGGACCCGCTGAGCTGGGCGGTGGTCTCCCCGACATCCGGGACGGCGGCGTCGACGTACACGAGCGCCTTGACACTGGGGACGTTCGCGGCGGCGTTCGTGATCACCGAGCCTCCGTAGGAGTGTCCGACGAGCACGATCGGGCCGCGAACGGTTTTCAGGAAGGCGGCGACGGTCGCGGCGTCGCTGGTCAGGTCGCGGAGCGGGTTCGCTATGGCGCGCGCGACATAGCCCGCCCGTCGCAGGGCGTCCGCCTCGCCGTTCCAGCTCGAGGTGTCGGCCCAGGCCCCGTGAACCATGACGACCGTCGGTTTGGCCTGGCTCGGTGACCGGCACGGCAGCGGGTCGGCGAGGGCGGATGCCGCCGTTGCCGCCGGGTCCGCCTGGGCGTTGACCGTCGACCACGCCACCGGCACGGTCGCCACGGCGAACGCCGCCAGGAATGTCGTCGTCTTCCTGCGGCGTGAGAGTGCCATCTCTTCTTCCCCTTTGTCGGCCCGGGTGCCGCTCGTAGCGCTGGGTTGACCGGTTGCCCATGGCGGGACCCAGGCGGTGATGTCCCCGCCATCGCAGGGTGGTGGCGACGCTGCGAACGGCCGCGGGCTCTCCAGGATCAGGTCCACCCAGTCTCCGGAGGTGTCCACCCTGGGCACCTTGTCCACGAGTTCGTTCACCTGGACGACGGTCACTCCGTCGGAGAAGGCGGCCGCCTCGGCGATGGTCGGGGTGTCCTCGGCGCTCCCTCACCCCCGTCCAGCGTTGACCCTGAGCTGATGCCTCGAAAGGTGTGGAAATAACCCAAAAGGGACTAAATGCCTTGGCCGGATCCGGTGACCACGGCGGCACGGCGACTTTCGCTGCCTGAAACCGCACGAGGATCGGGACGAGACCACTTAAAGGGCCGGTACCGAACACCGGGATCTCTGGGTGTGAAACCGGGGCGAGGGCACCGTGAAACCGGGGTCGTGGAACGTCGAGCCATGACTACGACAGAGCTCGACCGTTTCGGGGGCGGACCGATGCCCGCCGGGACCGACCTCGCCGTCCTGGCCGAGGGGCTGGTCAAGACGTTCGGCGAGCATCGTGCCGTCGACGGGATCGACCTGGCCGTGCGGCCGGGTGAGATCTTCGGCGTCCTGGGCCCGAACGGCGCCGGCAAGACCACCATGCTGCGGATGTTGGCGACCCTGCTGAAGGTCGACGCCGGACGTGCGGAGATCTTCGGCGTCGACGTGGCCGGTCAGCCACACGTGATCAGGCAGCTGGTGGGCGTCACCGGGCAGTACGCGTCGGTCGACGAGAACCTGACCGCTCGCGAGAACCTCTGGCTCTTCGGCCGGCTGCAGGGGGTCACCTCCCAGCGCGCCAAGCTCATCGCCGTGGAGCTGCTGGCCCAGTTCGGTCTGGAGGAGGCCGCCGACAAACCGATCGCCCAGTTCTCCGGCGGCATGCGGCGGCGTCTCGACCTGGCCGCCAGCCTGATCACCAGGCCGCCGCTGATCTTCCTCGACGAGCCGACCACCGGCCTGGACCCGCGCACCCGCGGTCAGATGTGGGAGACGATCCGCGGCCTGGTCGCCGGCGGCTGCACGGTGCTGCTGACCACGCAGTACCTGGACGAGGCCGACCAGCTCGCCGACCGGATCGCGGTCATCGACCACGGACGCAAGGTGGCCGAGGGTACTCCTGACGAGCTGAAGACCGCGGTCGGCGACTCGACCCTGCAGCTGCTCCTCGCCGAGCCGGGCGCGGTGCCCACCGCGGTGGAGGTCGTCCGGCGGGTCCTGGGCTCCGACCCGATCCTCAGCCCCGAGCATGGGCGGCTCAACGTCGCCCTGGACCAGGCCGACCTGGCCGCCGACGTGCTGATCGCGCTGCGGACCGCCGGAGTCTCCATCGTCTCGGTGAGCGTGGCCAAGCCCAGCCTGGACGAGGTGTTCCTGGCGCTCACCGGCCACGGGACAGGCAGCGAGAACGACACGGAGGAGAACCGATGAGCACCACGATCGCACCTGCCCGCGAGACCGTGCGGGCGGCCGACCGGGTGGCGGCCGCGCGGCGGCACGTCTCGGCGGGCGAGACCGTCAGTCAGACGCTGACGATGGCGTGGCGGGCGCTGAAGAAGATGCGCAGGAATCCCGAGCAGTTCTTCGACGTGGCACTGCAGCCCATCTTGTTCACCGCGATGTTCGCCTACATCTTCGGCGGCGCCATCGCCGGGAACGTGGAGAACTACCTGCCGTTGATGATCCCCGGCATTCTCGCCCAGACCGTGCTGACCACGTGCATGGCCACCGGCACGCAGCTGCGTGAGGACATGGAGAAGGGGGTTTTCGACCGGTTCAAGTCGCTGCCGATCGCCAGGATCGCGCCACTCGCCGGCCCGATGGTGGCCGACCTGCTGCGTTACACGATCGCGGCGGTGCTGACCTTCGCCATGGGCCTGGTGATGGGATACCGCCCCGGCGGTGGAGCGCCCGGCGTGCTTGCCGCGATCCTGCTGGCGATCTTCACGGGCTGGTCGCTGGCGTGGATCTTCACCTGGGTCGGCACGATCGCCAGGAGCGCCCAGGCGGTGCAGGGCATCTCCATGATGATCCTGTTCCCGCTGACGTTCCTGTCCAACGCGTTCGTCCCGGTGGAGACCCTGCCGGCCTGGCTAGCCGCGTTCGTCCGGATCAACCCGGTCTCGCACCTGGTCACGGCCGCCCGCGACCTGGCCAACACCGGCACCATGAGCGGGGACGTGGGCTGGACGGTCCTGGCCGGGCTCGTCGTCATCGCGGTCTTCGCCCCGCTGTCGGTCCGCAGCTACAAGCGACACATCTGACGCATCCCCCTGACCAGGGCGCGGGCCTCGTCGAGCAGGTCGGGACCGCGCCGCTCGCCGTACTCGGCACGGACGGCTGCGACCGCGCCGGGCGCGGCCCGCTCGGCGCGCGCTTCGATCCGCTCGAAGGCCATGCTCGGCATGGTGCGGTTGTAGCCGAACCGTTCGGCCAACACCAGCGACCTGACGGCGTCGCCGGGCGCCATGCCGCCGCGCAGCAGCCCCCAGACACCTAAGGCGAAGAGCATCGTGCCGCACACCGGATAGTCGAGGAAAGGGATTCCCGTGTTCAGCACCGCGTCGATCCGGGTGACGGCGGCACGGAACAGCTCCTTGCCGTACGGCAGGTCGGCGGATCCGGCGTGGTAGGCGTGCGCCGCCAGCGCGAGCGCCTCGGCGACGACCAGCCACGGCTCGAAGCCCGTGGGAGCTACGGCAGGCAGGCGGAGGTCACGCGCCCGCTGGACGGCCAGGCGGTGCTGCGCCAGGGCATCGGCCGCGTCGCCGCGGGCGAGGGCGACCTCGGCGGCGCAGAGCGGCACGATGGCCAGCCCGCCGAGCACCGGCTCGTTCTCGTTGATCCGGCTGATCCGCTTGAGCTCGGCCTCGGCCGCCTCCAGGTCGCCTTCAGCGAGAGCGGCGAACAGCAGCAGCGAGCGCAGTTGCGTCTCGTCATCGGTCGCGCCCAGCCTGCTCAGGACAGGAAGGGCGATCCGCGCGTGGCCGACGGCCCGAGGCCGGTCGCCGAGCTGCATGGTCAGCTGAGCCAGCAGCGTATGCAGGAGCGCGACGTGCCACGGGCCGTCGTCCTCCCGCGCCAGTTCCAGAGCCCGCTCGGCAGCCGCGACGGCCGGCGCCCACTCCCCCGCGTTCTCCAGGACGTGAACGCTCGTCTGCGCGGCCATCTGCGCCAGGTAACGGTCAGGATCGCGGCTCAGCTCGTCAAGCCGGCGGAGACCGGCCTCGCCGTCGGTGGAGTCGTAGGCGAGCATCACCGTAGCCATCGCGGCGACGCGAGGGTCGGTCTCGTCCCGGTTGGGAAGGCCGCGCAGCAGGTCGCGTAGATGATCATCGCCGTTGTCAGCGATGATCATCGTGTTCATGAGCGTGATCACCACGGCCACCCTGGTGGCGTCCTCAAGCTCGGGTGGTGGCAGCCAGCCGGTGAGCGTCTGCGTGATCGCGTCCCTGAGCGCGAGGATCCGGGGGTGGTCGCCACGCATGGACCAGAACGCCCCGATGCCTGCCAGCACCTGGACCACCGTCGCGGTGTCGGGCTCGCTCAGCGCCTGGCGCAGCAGTTCGGCCAGGTTTCCCTCCTCGGCCCGCAGCGCGTCGGCCGCCGCGAACTGGCCGGAGCCGAACAGTGCCTTCCCCTGCTCCAGGGCAAAGGCCACGGCCCAGGCCCGCTGAGCGGCGCGGGCGGGCGCCTCCTCACCGGCCTCCGCCAGCCGCATCCGGCCGAACTCCCTGACCGTCTCCAGCATCCGGTAGCGTACGCCGGCATCACTCTCCCGGACGCTCAGCAGCGACTGCTCGGCCAGAGCCCGTACGGCATGCAGTGCGTCGGGCCCCAGCAGCTGCTCGGCCGCGTCCAGTGTGAAGCCGTCGCCGAAGAGCGACAACCAGCGCAGGGCACGGCGCTCCGGCTCGCCCAGCAGGTTCCAGGACCAGTCGATGACCGCCAGCAGCGTCCTGTGCCGATCGGGCGCGCTGCGGTCACCGCCGCTCAGTAGGGCGAACCTGTTCGCCAGCCGCCTGCCGATCTCCTCCACCGACATCACCCGCGTCTTGGCCGCGGCCAGCTCGATCGCGAGCGGCAGCCCGTCGAGCCGGGTGACGATCTCGCCGATCACCTCGCCGTCGAGCCGCACGTCCGGGCGGGCGGCCCTGGCACGCTGGCGGAACAGCTCCACCGCGTCGCATGAGCCCAGCTCGCCGAGCGGGTAGACCTGTTCCGCCGCGATCGACAAGGGGGCGCGGGAGGTGGTGAGCACGCGCAGGTCGCGGGTGGTCGCGACGAGAAAGGCGACCAGGCCGGCGACGGACTCCACCACGTGCTCGCAGTTGTCCAGGATCAGCAGCGCCGGCGCCTGGCCGAGGTGCTGGGCGATCCGGGCGCGGATGTCGGCACGCCGGTCAGGGGACAGGGCGTGGCGCCCGCTGAGCGAGTCGCGGACCCCGAGTGCCGAGCCGACCTCGCCGACGACATCCTCGGGCGAGGTGACGCCGACGAGCTCGACGAAATGGACGATCGGCTGCGCGGCGTTCCTGCCGACGACGTGGGCGAGCCGTGTCTTGCCCAGCCCACCAGGACCAGTGATGGAGACCACCCGGTTGACGTGCAGCAGGCCCTGCAGCGCGCTGATGTCGCCGTCCCGGCCGAGCAGCGAGGAGCCGTCGAACAGGATGCCCTCGCGCACCGGACGGTCGGCCGCCAGCAGCTCGGCGTGCACGCGGGCGAGCTCGGGCCCCGGGTCGGCGCCAAGGTGCTCGGCCAGGGCGGCGCGGTGGCCGTCGTAGCGTTCGAGCGCAGCCGCGGCGCCGCGCACCGCGGCCTCGCTGCGCAGCAGACAGACGAGAAGCTCCTCGTCGTACGGCTGCGCCGCCACGGCCTCCTCCAGCAGCGGCAGCGCCTCCTCGTGCGCGCTGCTCCTGCTGCGGGCGACGGCCAGCAGGCGGCGTGACTCGGTCAACTGGCCCGCGGTCCTGGCCCGCAGGTCGGCCAGGGCGCCGATGGACGTCTCCAGACCGCCCGCCGCGAGGTCGAGCGCCTCCTGCGCGTGGCGGGCGGCGGCGGTGACGTCGCCCTCGGCCAGCGCGCCGCGTGCCCGACCGACGAGCACGGCGACCAGCAGCGCGTCGACCTGCTCGTCTGGCAGCCCGAGCCGGTAGCCGCGCGGCGTACGCACGACGGCGTCGGCCGAGGTCGCGGCCCGCACCCGGGAGACCACCACCTGCAGCGCCTTCGTCGGGTTGGCCGGTGGTTCGTCCCCCCACAGCTCCTCGACCAGCCGCTTGTCGCCCACTCCCGCCCTGCCGTCCAGCACGAGGACCGCCAGCAGAGTCTGGGCACGATCGCCGACCACGCGCCGCGCCTTCCATCGAACGCCGTCGAGCAAGGTCAGCACCGGAGCCATGAAGCCCAGCCTATGGGGACTTGCCGTGCCGGACTCAGTCACGCAGGCGAAGGGTCGCGGGCATGGAGGTCTGGAGTGGCACGTCGCGGTCGACGCGCTGGACCGGCTGGTGGTCGTCCCACTCCCAGCGGAGTGGGTCTCTGGGTCACCCGGCGGCGGTCACGGGTAAGGACCGCGCCACCGCGGGCGGCACGATCGTGTGCGCGGCGCGGCGTTCGTGCCGGTCGAACGGCACCAGGTCGACGGCGAAACCCGCCGTGCTTCCTCCGTGACCACGAGGAAGCACGGCGGGATGCGAGCCGTCGTTGCCCGGGTAGCCCAGGCCCACGCACGGCCCGATCTCACTAGCCGTTGGCGTTCAGGGCCACGGCGCGGTCGAGGGCGGGCGGGGAGACAGGGCCGTTGCGCAGATAGTCGCGGAAGGCCTCGTAGTCACGCTCACCCCGCACGGCGTCGGTGTATCCGGCGAAGGCCGAGTAGCCGTCGGCCCCGATCAGGGTGTAGGCGAGTCCCGCCAGCCGGTAGGTCTTGGCCGGGTCGAGCGGCTGCCCGTCGATCAGCACGTTCTCCGGCAGCACGCGGTCGCCGACAGGCTTGGCCAGGTCGTAGGAGAAGCGGACGTTGCCCGAGACGGCCAGGGGCGCGAAGCGCACCGTCCCGTTCGCCTGCGCCTGCCACTGCTGCTCCAGCGCCTGCTCGAGCTGGCTGCCCTTGACGGAGACGGTCAGCACCGGATTGGCGTAGCCCCACGTGTTCCACGCCTGGCCCAGGGTGACCGTGCCGTCACCGGTGTACTTCAGGTCGGCGCGCAGGGAGTTGGAGCCCTTCGCCGGAGCCACGGCCACCATCGCCAGGTCGGCCCCTCCGCCAGGAGTGCGCCGCGAGTCGGCGAGCTCCACGTCGGCGACGAGGTTGCCGAGCGTGCTCTCCCCGTCGGTGTCGCGCGCCCTGGTCAGGTCACCGGTGATCTTGCCGACCGGCTTGGCGGCGGTCTCGAGGCCCTTGGCCGTCCAGTAGTCGACCATTTTCACCATGTCGGGGTCGGCGGGGACGTCCCGGGTGACGGGGTGGTTGGTGGAGACGGTCTGCGACCTGATCACGTCACGGGTGCGCGGGTCGATCTTCAGGTTGATCTCGTTGATCAGCTTGCCGTGGAAGGCCGCCTCGACGACCGGGCGAGGGTTGCCCGCAGGGTCGGGAATGGAGCAGTTGAACGGCGCGTGCCAGTGGCCGGTGACGATCGCGTCGATGTCGGGCGAGGCCTGCCGGGCGAAGTCCATCACCGGCCCAGACGGGTTCGCGCACTGGTCGTAGAAGTCCCCCGTGGTGGTGCCGCCCTCGTGGACGTTGGCCACGATCGCCTTCACGCCCATACGCCGGAGCTTGGCCGCGTACTTGTCGGCCGTCTCGACCAGCGCCAGGTTGTCCAGCGACGGCTGGTAGGAGGTCGAGCCGTTCACTGTGGTGGGGGTGGTCAGGTTGATGAAGCCGACGGGGATACGCCGCCAGCCCGCCTTGACCCACTTGATGACGTACGGCTCGAGCACAGGCCTGGTCGAGCCCTTGCGGGTGATGTTGGCGGTGGAGATGGCGAAGTCGGCGCCGTGGAAGAGCCGGCCGGAGGAGTCGGTGAAGCAGCTGTCGACGCCGATCACGCCGAAGCACTTGCCCTTGCCCATGTGGTCGCGCAGGAACTCCAGCGACCTGTCGAGCTCGTGGTTGCCGACCGTCGTGAAGTCGGTGCCGATGCGGTTGAGGAACTCGATGGTGGGCTCGTCGGCGTGCTGGGACACCTCGGTCGGCCAGCCGCTGAAGTTGTCGCCCGCGCTGAAGGTGATGGAGTTCTCGTGCCCGGCCCTGAGGTTCTTCAGGTGGGTGGCGATGTACGGCGCGCCGCCGACGACCAGCGTGTTGCCTTGAGAGTCCTTGATCGTGCCGTTGGCCGCGTCGTTGTGGGGCCTGATGTAGCCGTGGAAGTCGGTGATGGACAGTAACTGCACGTCCACGGGACGTGCGCCGGCCTCGGCCGCGACCGGTGGAACCGTGGCCAGGCCGGCCAGGCAGACGCCTGCGGCCATGGCGATCCCGCTGCGGAAGAAACGCACACGAGCTCCTTGTGTGATGAGGGATGGGGAGTAATGAGAGGGAGGACGTCATAGGGGGCCGGCGCTGACAGCCTTGTGGGTCAGCCCTTCGAGCCGGTGAAGGCGATGCCGGCGATGTGCTGCCGCCGCATGAAGACGAAGAGAACGATCACCGGCAGCGAGGCGACGACGGAACCGGCGGACAGGATCGGGAAGTTGGTCAGGAACTGCTCGCGCAGGGAGGCGAGGCCTGCCGAGAGCGTCACCTGGCCCGGCCGCTCGCCGCGGCCGCCCTTGCGTAGATCCGGCCACGCGCTCCCGCGCCGACGACCGCGATGGTCACTGCCATGCTGAACTCCCCACATATTTGGGAGTCCATAGATACTCACGAAGACGGCTGTCCGGTCAAGCCCTGACATCCCTGAAATTACTGCTGGCGCAACGAGGTCTCTCCGTACATAATGAGGAGTCCACCATTAGTAAGGAGTGGTCTTCTGCAGGTCAACGGTGGGGATCTCCAGCGGCTGCGCCAGCTGAACTCGCTCAGCAGCATCCGCGCCCTGCGCGACGCACGCCACCCGCTGACGCTCACCGAGCTGGCGGCGCTGACCGGGCTGTCCAGGGGTTCCATCGTGGACGTCGTGACCGACCTGCACGACCGGGGCTGGATCACCGAGGTCGAGCCGACCCTCGGCGGCATGGGACGGCCGGCCCGCCGCTACCGGTTCCGCGCCGACGCGGGGCACGTCCTCGGCATCGACATCGGGGTGCACAAGATACTGGCCGCCGTCACCGACCTGAACGGGCGGACGGTCGGCAGTGGGCGGACCTCGGTGGACCAGCGCACCAGGAGGGCCGAGCGGCTCGACGCGATGAGCAGGGCCGTCGACGCGGCGCTACTCGCCGCCGGGCTGGCGCCCGCCGACATCTGGAGCGTGGCCGCCGGCAGCGTGGGCGTGGTGGATCGGGAAGGCATGATCACCCGCGTCGATGCGCTGCCCGACTGGGAGGGCGTGGACCTGATCGGCCACCTCGGCGAACGCCTGCCCTGCCCGATCACGATCGAGAACGACAGCAAGCTCGCCGCCCTGGCCGAGCAGCGGCTCGGCGTCGCGGCCGGGGTCCGCGACCTGGTCTACCTGCACGCCGGTCGACGTCCCGGGGCCGCGCTCGTCCTCAACGGCCACCTGCACCACGGCTTCAGCGGGGCCACCGGCGAGGTCGGCCTGCTCGACATCACCCGCTGGCGGAAGATGGCCGGTCACCTGGAAGGCTGCCCCCTGGCCGAGGGCGCCCCACCCGAGGACGCCGCAGGGCTGGTCTTCGGCGCCGCCCGCAGGGGGGATCCGGCCGCCGTCGCGGCCGTGCAGGCCTACGCCGACGACCTGGCGCTGGGAACAGCCGCGATGGTGCTCACCCTGGACCCCGAGCTGGTGGTGCTCGGCGGCGGCTTCTCTCGTTCGGCCGACGTCCTGCTCGACCCGCTGCGGCGCGCGCTGGAGCCGCACTGCCTGCGCGTGCCCGAGATCAGGCCGTCGACGCTCGGCGAGGAGTGCGTCGTGCTCGGCGCGGCCTGCCTGGCCCAGGACCACATCGACAAGCAGTTCTTCTCCCCCGAGGGCGAGATCTCCCGCCCAGCCGCCCCCCAGCGCATTCCCTGAGCTCTCCGCGTCCACCTCGGCCGACCCCCAAGCGACCGACACTTCCCCAGCGTGGGCCCGACGGTTCCGAAGTCGGTAGGCAGATCCTGGAAGGGGATACGCCAGGCCCCGTTCGTCTCTTCGCCGTAAAGCTTGATGACGACGCCGCTGGCGTTGTCGCCCTCGTCCCTGGCGATCGGAGTCTTGCCCTTGATGCGGTCACGCATGGCTCACCCCCAAGGCTTACCGAGCGTGACCCAGGTCAGTGATCATGAAACCGCCGTACGTCAAGGATCAAACGCCCACTGAGCAGGCTGTACAGCCCCCGCCCAGCTCGCCGCCCGGTGCCGTTCGAGCAGCGCGGCTACCCCCGGCACCGCCCGTCGTCATCGACGGGTCTTGGCCGCGAAGTCTGTGAGGGTTCGGGAGAACAGCTCCGGCTGTTCGAGGTTCCACAAGTGGCCGACGTCGGGCACCAGACGCAGTTCCGCACCGGGGACGGCGGCGGCGATCTGCCTGGCGTGGGCGATGTTGGGCTTGTCCTTCTCACCGCTCAGCACCAGGGTCGGCACGCCGATCTCGCCCAGCCGGGGCAACAGGTCAACGCCGCCCAGTTCGCGCAGCCCGGCCAAGAGAGTCTGCCTGCCCGCCCGCCGCAGGTCCTCCACGGCGGTGACCAGGTACTCCGGGCGGCCGCCCGAGTACATGCCCTTGAACATCCCGACCAGCACCCCGGCAGGCAGCAAACCCATGACGGCCCGTTGCACCGCGTCCGTCCCGCCCGGCCTGGCGGACGCTCCGGAGACGACCAGCCCGGCCAGCCGTTCCTGGACGGCCAGCGCCGTCAGCAGGGCGACTGTGCCGCCGCCGGAGATGCCGACCAGGTGCACGGGCTCGGGCTCTGCGGCGATCACCTCACCGATGGCAGCGGTGGCGCGGTCAAGGGTCAGCGGCCCGGGAGTGTCACCGTGGCCAGGCAGTTCGGGGGCGACGATCCGGTGCTCGGCGCCGAGAGCGTCGATCTGGGGCTGCCAGGCGCGAGGCCCCGATCCGAAAGCGTGAATCACTACAAATGTTGACATAGCTCCTACAAGTCTCTCAGCGCAGAAGTACTTTCCAGCGGGTCAGCACTTTAGATGGCCAGGCAGCTCGGCAGTAGAGCCCGGCGCTGAATGACAGGACTCCGGTGAGGCTGACGGTGCCCACGGTGACCCATCATCGCCCACCTCGTCGACGTCCTGCGCCGCACGGCCCGAGCCAGTCCCGAAGATCAAGTCACTGGCTGCCCGCGGCGGCGAGTTGCCCGACCAGGGTGGCGAACGGCATGTCGAGATCGGCGTACACGTCCGCCGCAGCAGGGTGCGCGTTGTCGGCGAGCATCTCGACGGCCAGCGTGGCGTAGTCGCTCACGATCACCCCGGCCTGCTGGAGCCGGAGGAGGCCGGTCTCTCTCTTGACCGCCGAGAAGGTGCCGGAAGCGTCGACGGCGACGTAGACGTCGTAGCCTGCCGCGGTCGCGGTGATCGCGGGGAACGCCGCGCAGACCTCGAGCGAGACCCCGGCAATGATGAGCTTCCTACGTCCGGTGGCTTCGACGGCGCGGCGAACGCGCTCGTCATTCCACGCGTTCACCGTGCTTCGATCGATCACCTGTAGCCCTTCCGGCAGGACGGCCCGCAGCTCGGGAACGAGAGGCCCCCACATGCTGTCCGCGGCGGTGGTGGTGACCACGATGGGGAGACCCAGGCGCGACGCCGCCTTGGTCAGGCAGGTGACGTTGTGCTTGAGCTCGCTCACGGTGATGTCACGCACCCCGGTGAAGAGCCCGATCTGGTGATCCACCAGAAGGAGGGCGGCGTCGTCCGCGGTGGGGGGGTGGAATCGGCGGTTCATGTTCATCTTTCCGTTCTGCTTGAGGTGGTCGGGAACTTGTCGGGGCTAGCCGGCCACAGTGCGCCTGCGTATGGGGCCGGCGATGAGGAGCGCGCCCAAGGCCGAGAGGGCGCCGACGAGGCCGATGACGTTCCACAACGCCTCCGGTCCCAGTGGGAGCAGCGCGGTGCCGATCATCGGAGCGAGGACCGCGCCGGCCGCCCAGCTCATGCCGGAGACGCCGGCGTAGGTGCCCTGCTGTTCCGGGAGCGCGAGTGCCGCCACGATCGTGGGGAGGGTGCCCGCGATGACGATCTCTCCGGCGGTCCAGATCGCCACCGTGAGCGCGAGCCCGCGCGCGTCGTGCACGAGCGCGGTGAGCGCGAAACCCGCTGCCACGATGGCGGTCCCAGCGGCGAGGACGCGGCCGGGATCCCGCCGCGCCAACCAGATGCCTGTCAGCGGCTGGAAGGCGATGATCAAGACGCCGTTGAGCGCCATGGCCAGGCCGAAGTGCGTACGTGTGATGCCCTGCTCGGCAATGGCCAGCGGAAGCGTGGTGAACGCCTGGGCGTACAGCAGGCCGTACGCCGCTGTGACGGCGCAGACCGCGAGCATCAGCCGGTCACGCGACACCCCCCGCAGCCCCGCGGCCGGCAGAGGTCCTTCGACCGGACGTGATTCGGGTACGGCACGCCACACCACGGCGGCGAAGACCACCGCTACGGCCGCGTTCACCCCGAACATCGCATGCGCGCCATGATCGGCGAGTCGGCCGCCCGCGACCATCGCGACCGCGTAGCCGAGGTTCATCGCCCAGAAGAGCAGCGCGTACGCCCTCGGTCGCTGTGCGGGCGAGACGAGGTCGGCGACCATCGCCTGCGAGGCCGGACGGTACGACTCGATGGTGAGCCCTAGCAGGAACGCGATCGCCGCCACGGCGAAGAACCCGCTCGCGGCGCCGAGGAGGACCATCGCGGTGGAGGTGGCGAGCATGCCACAGGTGAGGGTCAGCCGACGGCCGTACCGGTCGGCCAGCCACCCGGCGAGCACATGGGAGAGCAACGACCCGACGCCGAAGACGGTCATGACCACCCCGGCCTGCGGGAGGGTGAAGCCCTGGATCTGAACCAGGTACACCGACAGGAACGGTTGCACGATCGCGCCGGCACGGTTGATGACCGTGCCGAGCCAGAGCGTCCAGAACGGGCGCGGCAACGACAGTGGACCGGGAGGCGCCAGGGGCGGCCTGGACGTGAGGACTGCCATGCCGTTCATGGTTGACCGACGGCCGGCTCGCCGAGCTGGACCTGCGGCTGTTGTCCGCGTTGGTCCCGCCCGGCCCGTACTTCGCCGACTTCCTGACGCCCCCTCCCACCACCCCGCTGCCGGACATCGCCGCCGAACTGGAGGTGGTCGGCGCGGCCGATCTGGGCGAGGTCGTTTCCGAGGCTCGGAGGCTCCCCGGCGCCGACACCCCGGTCGTGCGGGAGTTCCTCGCCGACCCGGCCGCAGGCGTCGCCCGTGCGGCCGCCGAACTGCGCCTGTACTGGGACACGGCGATGGACCGGTTCTGGCCGCAGATCCGCGGCTTGTTCGAGTCGGAGGTGCTGCGCCGTTCCCGTCAGCTGGCACGCGACGGCGCGGGCGCGATGTTCAACGACCTGCACCCGAACATCACCTGGAACGAAGGTCGCCTTCGCGTGCGGACCCGCGCATGGCGGCGCAGCGGGCCGCTCAGCGGCGACGGCATGATCCTGATCCCGAGCGTCTTCCACTGGCCCGACACGACCGTGATGGCGGAGCCCTACCAGCCGAACCTGGTCTATCCCGTGCCCGGCGTCGGCACGATCTGGTCGCGGGGGACCGTGCCCACCCCTGACGCGCTCGACGCCCTCATCGGAAGGACCCGTGCCCGGATCCTCGTCACTCTCAGCGACGCGGGCACGACGAGCATCCTGGCGCGGCGGCTGTCCATGGCGCCCGGCGCGGTCAGCCAGCACTTGACGGTGCTGCGAGAGAGCGGCCTGGTCACTCGGCGCCGCAGCGGTCGCGAGGTGTTCTACGAGCGATCCCAGCTGGGTGACACGTTGTGCGCGGCCTCGTGAGCCTTTGCATGCCTCAATGTCCTTCGACGTGTGTCCGCGCCCCGGCGACACCAGCCAGCCGAACACCCTGACCTCGATCAGACACGTGCAGATTCGATCGTGATTGCGGCTACTGGAATGAAAGCACTTTCAATAGATAATTACCTGAAACGTGGCCACACCGCGAAAAGTACCGTCGCGGCGCTGAACCACTGCCGCAGGGAGTGCCGAACGCCGGAGGTGCCGGAAGGACGACTTCCGGCACCGCCTTCTCAACGATCAACGGGAGCCCAACACGCGTAGGGAGCCGGTGCTGCCTCCGTTGGCAGCGCCGTTGCCGCTGTCAGCGATGATGGACGTGGCGGCGGGAGTCTGGTTCACGGACTCGGCGCCGGCGAACTGGGCTGCCGACATCGCGGGCACGATGAAGGCGAAAGCTGCCAGAGTTCCGGTCACGAGAACGTTCTTGAACTTCATCATGATAGATCGCTCCATATGAATCGGTGACGCCCTGGGCGGTACCCGGGCTGATGAAACACCGAATCGATAGTGCGTATAGCCACCGGCTCGACGGCTTTATTTCGCATATGGGGATATACGTACATTCAAGAAATGCATGGCATATATTTAAGGGATCCACCGCCTCCCGCAACTCGTGCAGCAGTCGGTCGGACACGTCGTCGCTCTCCGCGAACAGGCGCCGCATCCTCGCCGCCTCGTGAGCGCACCGGCGCCGGGTGTCCTGGTCCGACGGGTCCAGCGAGCCGTACCCGAGCCCGACGAGCAGCGGGACCGTGGTGTCGAGCAGCGCGGCGTAACGCCGTTGATGGTCGCGGTGCATGTGGTCGGCCACCGCGTCCTCTGTACGAATCCGCTCCTCTTCCGCCGCCGCCTCGCTCGCGCGTACGGCGACGCGCGGTACGGCATGGACCACAAGGCCGAACGCGAACTGGAACCCGTAGACCGACACCGCGGACAGCGCCATCGACGCCATCGACTGAAGACCGGGCGTGTCCGCCATGACCGCCTGAACCACGGCCAGGGCGAGGTTCGCGCCGAGGTACCCGAGCGGCAGGTCGAACAGCAGCAGCACGCCGTACCAGCCGACCAAGCCGAAGGACCAGTCGGCGGCGTCCGGCATGCGGTCCGACGGCGCGGCGGAGGACGCCGCGACGACCGCGGCGAGCACCAGGCCCACGGAGACCCATCGCGCCGCGGGCGGAATGCCCCGGCCGCGCACCACGAAGACGGCGGCGCCGAGCGTAACCCCGGCCAGTACGACGAATCCGGTGACCTCCAGCCACAGCGGGTCGTAGCGCGCGCCGCTCCTGACGAGCTCCGGCAGGCAGAGGCCGAACTGGACGGCCGCGGTGACGTCTCCAAGCGGATCGCGAAGCTGGAGTCCGACCTTGGCGCGAGGTTGTTCGCCCGCTCACGCAACGGGGCCGACCTCACCGAGGACGGCAGAGCGTTCCTCCACCACGCGCGCGCCCTCGTCAGCATCGCCGACCAGGCAGTCGAAGTACTGCGCGGCCGCCACCGCTCGCTCCGGGTCGACGTGCTGGACACCCGGCTGGCGTCCATCGATCTGATCCGGGCCTTCCACCAGACGGTGGAGGGAGTGGACATCGACGTCATCACCTCGAACGGGCTCAGATCCGCACGCGGGGCGCTCGCCTCCGGATCCGTCGACGCGGCCTTCGCCCGCGTCAGCGGGATGCTGGAGGAGGACCTCCGGTACGTGCCGGCCTACCTCGAACCGATACATCTGCTGGTAGGCCGCGACCACCCCCTTGCCGACCGGCGGGAGGTCGAGATGGAACGACTGTCCGGATCGACCGTGTGGATGCCCGGCAACCACCCGGAAAGCGAGTGGGCCGAGTTCTACCGCTCGCTGGGCGCCGCGTTCGACGTCCGGATCGACGCCTCAGGGCCGGACTTCGGCTGGGACTACTTCGTGGAGGAGATCGGCTCCGGTGAACGCATCGGGTTCGTGGGCGAGCGGTGCCGGCTGCCCTGGCATCCGCGCACTGTCCAGATCCCACTCGTCGACCCGACGCCCGTCTACCCGTGCTCGCTGCTCTGCCACCGGCAGAACCATCACCCGGTGCTGGCCCGGCTGATCCGCTTCATCGTGAGCGATTTCCGGCCGTTCGACCCGCGAAACCAGTGGCTGCCGGACCCCGACCGTGCCGCTTTCGCCGTGGATCCCAAGCTCCCTTAGTAACTGCCTGGACATCCGATCGAACCGGTGGGGAGACCGCTCGACCAGATCGGACACACCATCACACCCACCGAGAAGCGCCTGCACTCCGCTGTGGACTCACCACCGTCGCCATATCGAAGATCAAATCAGCGTGTTCATCCCCTGCAAGCCCTCAGCGGCAGGCCATCGCGGTCTTCCCGTGCCCGGAGTCCTTCACGGTGGGGCCGGTTGACGCCTCGGCCCAGGCGTACACGCATCTCCCGGAGGCCACCGCCAGCATCGGACCCCAGTGACGTCCGCCCTTGCCCGCTGTGTACCTACGGTAGGACGTCTTCCCCTTCTCCTTGAGGTCGGTGGCGAGCAGGATGGCGCCGGTCGCCTCCGGGGAAACCTTGATCACGCCCCAGCCCGCCTTGCATTTGCTCGACCACATGAGCGTGACGTCGCCGACGTCTTCCTTGTTGACGTAGGTGAGCAGGTCGCCCGTCCTGATCGCGCGGGAGGAGCGGGCGCAGCCGGTCTTGTACGGGTCCTTGCCGGTGTAGTCGACCACGATCGCGCCGGCGGGGGTGCTCACGAGGAGCGCGGTCGAGGCGGCCAGCAGTGCGGTAGCGAGGATTCGGATCGTCATGGAGGGCGACTCCTTGGCTTGGCTGTTGAAGATCGTCGGAGCCTACCCCCTTCAGGCTGCCTGAAGGTTGCCTGCTAAGCTTCAGGCAACCTGAAGGTGTGAGGGGCATACATGGAAGATCTCTTGCTGTCGATTCATGTCCTCGCCGGCATCGTGTTCGTCGGAGGCTCGGCCGTCGCGACGAGCCTGTTCCCCCGCTATGCGCCGGCGGCCGCCACGGTGTCCGCCGACTCGCCACCGGGAGCCTCGGCTGGGCGGAACCACGCCGTAGCCGTCATGCTCCACCGCATTACCCGGGGATACAGCCTGCTCGGCCTCATCGTGCCCGCCGCCGGCATCATCCTGGCCTTCGTCCAGGGCCGGAGCGGTGAAATCTGGATCACCGTCGCCATGATCCTCACCGCTGCCGCCGGCATCCTGCTGGCCCTGCAGATCTATCCGCGCCAGAGCGCCGCGCTCACCGCGCCTGGCCGGCCCGACCAGGCGCGGACGCTGTCCATGCTCGCCGGCGTCTACAACCTGCTGTGGGCGATCGTCGTCGTCTTGATGATCGTGCGCCCCGGCGCGACCTACGGAGTGTGATCTCGGTGCGCACATTGCGGATCGCGGCCGGCATCGAGGCCCTGTCTCTGGTGGTCCTGCTGGTCAACCTGCTCACCGTCCACGCCAGGGCGGTCGCGTCGCTGGTCGGCCCCCTGCACGGCACGGCCTACCTGGCGGTCATCGTGACCACCTTGCTGAGCCCGGCCGCCGCCGCATCCGGCGTCCGATGGCGCGCCGCGATCCCGGCAATCGGCGGACTGCTCGCACTACGGCACATCCGCCACCGTTCCTCGGCAAGTCAGCCCCCTGTTCCGAATCCTCTAGGGAAGTGAAGAAATGGACGAATATCGGGATCTGCCGTTTCCCCGCACCGACATGGCGCTGAACGCGGCGAACTTCTTACGAGACATCGTGGACCCGGCGATCTTCAACCACAGCATGCGCAGCTATCTGTACGCGCGCTTCATCGGTGAGCAGCAAGGTCTGCGACCCGACCTCGAATACGACGACGAGCTGCTGTTCCTGGGTTGCGTGCTGCATGACGCCGGACTCAGCGACGAAGGCAACGGTGATCAGCTCTTCGACCTTGACGGCGCCGATCTCGCGGCCCGATTCCTCACCGAGCAGGGGATGTCATCCGAGAGAGCCGAGATCGTGTGGGATGCGATCGCCCTGCACCTGTGCCATGAGATCGCCCTGCGCAAGCGGCCCGAAATCGCGCTCGTGACGGCAGGCGCCGGGTTCGACCTCAGCCCTGGCGAGCCGTACACCCTCCCGGCCGGCTACGCCGACCGCATCCATGCCGTACTGCCGCGCCTGCATGCCACGGCCGTCCTGTACGACACGATCGTCGGCCAAGCACTCGACAAACCCCAGAAGGCTCCGCCCTTCAGCATGGCCGGCGAACTCGTCCGCCAGAAGACCCAGGTGCCCTGGCCCACCTGGCAACAGCTGGTAGGCCAGGACCCCAGCTGGAACGACTACGACGGCTACCAGGCGAGGACGTGAACGCCGTCGTCGTTCACCCACGCACAAGCGAGTCCGCACCGGACGGCGGATGTCATCGGCATTTCGCCGCCCCTACGGCCTGCCGCCATCAAGTCCGTAACCGCAGTTAATGGTCGACCGATTTGATCCGACTCGCCAATGCCTCATCACTGGTCCGCTCCCCAGGAGAAAAGACGAGGGGCCCAAGGCCACCTTCAAGCGCGTCTACTTGATCGACCGGCGCAAGACCGACGCTGACGGCTACCTCGTAGACCGAGGTCGCCGACCTGCCGAACCTGCGCAACCCTGCCCACATCGGCACGGACGACCCCGCCGGGGGTTACGGTCTCGGCGACCCCTTCAAGTTCCCCCTGCAGTCCGTGGAGGCCCTGCCCCCTCTGCCGGGCAACAGGATCGCCGTCATGCAGGACAACAACTTCCCGGACAGCGCTGGCCGCGTCCCGGGCAAGACGGACGCCACCGAGATGATCGTGATCGGATTCCCGAAGCGGTAGGACTGAAAGGCGGTAGAAGGTCCGTGGTGACACGTCGGCCGCCGCCGCGATCTCATCTACGGCCACTCTCTGTGACAGCCGTCAGCCTCAGAAGCATCGAAGAGGCCGGCGTCGCTTACCTGGATGGCTGACGAGCCGTAGGACCGGCAAGCCGAAGGCCCCAACCGGTCGGTGATCCGGTCGAGGCCTTCTCGCGCGATACGTGCAGATTCGATCGCGATTCCGTCTACTGGGACGAAAGCACTTTCAATAGGTAATTACCTGAAACGTGGCCACACCGCGAAAAGTACTGTCGCGGCGTGGGACCCCGCAGCAGGGAGGGCCGAACGCCGGAGGTGCCGGAAGGACGACTTCCGGCACCGCCTTCTCAACGATCAACGGGAGCCCAACACGCGTAGGGAGCCGGTGCTGCCTCCGTTGGCAGCGCCGTTGCCGCTGTCAGCGATGATGGACGTGGCGGCGGGAGTCTGGTTCACGGACTCGGCGCCGGCGAACTGGGCTGCCGACATCGCGGGCACGACGAAGGCGAAAGCTGCCAGAGTTCCGGTCACGAGAACGTTCTTGAACTTCATCATGATAGATCGCTCCATATGAATCGGTGACGCCCTGGGCGGTACCCGGGCTGATGAAACACCGAATCGATAGTGCGTATAGCCACCGGCTCGACGGCTTTATTTCGCATATGGGGATATACGTACATTCAAGAAATGCATGGCTTTTATTAAATAATGCCTAGCTCGACTGGGGCGATCGCCGGGCCGATGCCTCCTCCGCTGACAGCGGGCCGCGCCGAGCAGCGCTGTGGAGAACGGCATGAGCGAGACCGAGGCCAGGAACGCAAGGTGGATCCACGGAGGCGGGCATCAGGTGGGCTGCCCGGTGGGGCGCACGACCACCGTGTTGACGTCCACGCCTTCGGGCTGGGCCAGCGCCCAGGCGATGGCGTCGGCGACGTTGTCCGCGCTGAGCAGCGGCCCGGCGGGGCGGCCCTCCGGCCAGAACGAAGTGTCCACGCGGCCGGGCGCGATCAGCGTCACGCCGACGCCGTCGCCGGTCACGAGCATGCGGGTGTTCTCGGCGAGCGCGGTCACCGCCCACTTCGTCACCGAGTACATGTTGCCTGGCGAGTGGACGAACCCGGCGACGCTGCCGACCAGCACGATCCGGCCACGGGTCTCGCGCAGCGCGGGCAACGCGGCCTTCACGAGCAGGGCAGGGCCGAGCACATTGGTGAGGACCATGTCGCGCAACTGGTCCGGGGAGCTCTCGGTGAGCGGGCCATGAGTGGAGAAACCGGCGTTGGCGACAACGTGGTCGAGCCTGCCGTACTCCTTGACGGTCGCCACCACGGCATCCTGTACAGCGTCATAGTCGGTGGCGTCCCCGGGCAGCCGTAACACGCCAGGCACCCGGGCGAGCCTGGCCTCATCGCGGCCGGTGATAGCGACCGCCTGCCCGTCGGCGACCAGCCGCTCGGCGAGCGCCAACCCGATGCCGCTCGCTCCTCCTGTGATCAACGTCGTCTTCATGGCCAAACAGTAGGGGCACAGCCGATCAGTGACCAATAAGTCCGCTTATGGCAGACCAGAAAGCAACCAATCCGAACCAACAAGCCCAAGGATCTAGAATCTCCGCTCGGGCCGGTGCCACCAGCCGCAAAAGGCGTCAGCCCACGATGGTCCCGATCGCGTGACTGACGTCCTCGCCCGCGGCGCCGTCCCCCCGAGTGACCTGCGCGACGACGAGGTGCTGCGCAAGATGGTGGCCGAACTCGACTTCGAGAAGGCCATCCTGGAGCGCTAGCCCTTGGGGCACGGATCGGAGTAGGGCACGTCCTTGCCGACCAGGGTGTTCCAGTCGGCCCGCGACAGCGTGCCACCCGCCCGCTCGCACACCAGCGGCGCGGCGCGCTCCCCGCTGACCGGCAGGTCGCTGACCCTTCCGTCGTGCGCGAGCACCCGCAGGTCGCCGCTGGGCATGAAGACCAGCTTCGGCATCTGGTCGCTGAGGTCCACGTTGTCCATCGTGGCCGACACCGGCCGCGGGCTGCCCAACTGCCTGCCGCTGACCAGGTCGAACAGCGTCACCCTGTCGTCGTGGGCGACCGCGAGCGTCTTGCCGTCGGGGGAGAAGGCCGCCCCGAGCACATCGCCCGCCACCTTGAACAGCTGACCGGTCGGCTTCCACGTGGTGGCGTCCCACAGGGCCACCCCCCGGCTGCCGTACGGCGAGACCGCCCGCCGGCCGGTGCCGTCGTAGGTCATCCAGTCGTGCGCCATCGTCCCCGGCGCGGCCGAGACCGGCAGCGTCGTCATGCCGGCCAGGTCGATGACGTCCACCCCGGCCGGGTCGCCGGTGGTCAGCCACCTGCCGTCGGGGCTGAACGACATGTCGCCCGCCGAGATGTCGTGGAAGACCTTGGTCACCGCGCGGCGGGAGAGGTCGAGGAGCAGGATGGTGCCCGCGCCGTAGCGGTCGTTGGAAACCGAGAAGGCGATGGCCAGCCGGCGCCCGTCCGGGCTGACGACCATGCGCACCAGGTTCTCGCCCCCCTGGGTCGCCGCGATGTCGATCTTCGCCACCCTGCGCCCGGTGGCTGTGTCCCACAGCGTGTAGGGGCTGCCGCCCAAGGTCGGCTCGGTGGTGACCAGGGTCTTGCCGTCCGGGCTGACCGTGGCGGCGATCATGTACTTGGCCAGCCCGGCGTCGACCGAGATTTTCGGTGTGATCATCGGGCCCGACGGCCTGAAGGCCGGCACCTGCCAGGAGCGCACTCGCCCCGCCAGGACGGAGAAGGCGGTGCGGCCGTCGGGGGCCAGCCACAGGTTGCCCGAGCCCGCGGGCGCCCCCGGTCCCGGAGCGGTGAAGCGGTCCAGGTCGTAGACGGTGGCCTGGCCGGTGTCGTCGAGCAGGGTCAGTCGCCGCGCGTCGGGGCTGAGCGCCGGACGCTGGGCGGCTATCGACACGGCGGTGAAACGCAGCAGCATGGCGCGGTCGGCGACGCGCCAGAGCGTGACCGTGGGCGGCGGGGCGATGATGCTGCCCGAGCCGCTCAGGCCGCTGAGCGTGACCATGTACTTCCCGTCGGCGGAGAAGTCGGCGGTGGCCGCCATGCCCTCGAAGCCGAGAGGGTCCGGGCGGGCCGTGTCCAGGTTCCAGAACCGCGCCTCGTCGCCCTCCTGCACGAGGACGCGCCGGCCGACCGGTGACGCCCCGGACACCCGGGTGGGCAGGGACTTGCGCATCGGCCTGGCCTGCCCGCCGGGCAGGTCGCGCACCAGGGTCGTCTTCCCCTCGCCATCGTAGATCGGGGCCATCACGACGTAGCGGTCTCCCGGGCCCACTTCCAGGTCGCGGGTGCCCGCGTACAGGAACTTGCCCGCCTTGGTGTCCCAGAGCCCGGTGAACGGGCTGCCGCGGTGGGTCGCCACCTCCAGGTAGCGGCCGCCCGGCGTGAAACGCATCGTGCAGTCGGCGCGGAAGGCCGATCCCCACGTCTTGTCGGTTCCGGTGGCGATCTGCTTTCCCGTCCGCAGGCTCCACAGCCGCAGCTTGGAGTCGGCGGCCAGCGCGAGCGTGTCGCCGTCCGGGCTCAGCGCCGCGCGGAAGGGACCGAAGCCGACGCCGGTCAGCCGCGCGGTCTGGCGTCCGGTGCGCACCTCGTAGACCCTGACCTCGTTCTCGCCCGCGCTCACCAGCAGCGAGCCGTCGGCGCTCAGGGCACGTCCGGTGTTGTTCAGATTCGGATCCTTGAACATGCGCTGTTCCGGCTGGGCCAGCGAGCTGAGCACCGCCTCCCTCGTCTCCGGCACGTCGGCCATCCGGTACGAGGCCACGCTCAGCGCCATCGCCCTGGCCGGATCGCTCTCGCGCAGGGCGTCGGCCTGGAAGGCCAGCAGCCTGGCGCGTTCCTGGGTCTGCTTGTCGGCCAGCTGCCGGCCGCTGGCCTGGCTCAGGCGGGTCTGCTGCCAGGCCACGATCCCGGCGATCAACGCGGTGACCAGCAGGAGGGAGACTCCGCCGCCGACCAGCCTGCGCCGCCTGGCCCGGCCGGCCGCCTGGGCGGTGCTGGCCTCGACGAAGGCCTGCTCGGTGGGGTTCAGCGTGAGGTGCTCGGGGCTCTGCGGCGCCCAGGTCATGACCTCGCGCAGGGCCGTACCTTGGAGCAGGTCCTCCGGCAGGCGCCCGTGCGCCGCCCAGCGGCGCGCGGCCTCGCCGAGCCTGCGGTGGCGTGAGAGCGCCTCGCGGTCGCCGCTGACCCACTCGTGCAGGCGTGGCCAGGCGCGCAGCAGCGCGGCGCGGCCCATCGAGACGGTGCCGGCGCCACGCTCGACCAGGCTGGCCCGCTCCAGCTCGGTCAGCAGCCGTTCGGCCTCCGGGCGGCCTTCGACCAGTTCCTCCGTGGTGGCCTGGCGGGTGGAGTCCTCACCCTCGCGCACGTCGACCAGGCGCAGCAGGAGTTGCCTGGCCAGGTCGCGCTCGTGCGGCGGGAGCGAGGCGTAGAAGTGCTCGGCGACCTGGCCGAGCGCGGGCCGTCCCGCCAGTGACTCGGGCGGCCGCATCGCCGCCGCCGCGTGCGCGGCCGCGGCCATCGGAGCCTGCTCGCCGCCGTGATCCAGCGGCCGGCCGCCGCTGAGCAGGGTGGTCAGCAGGGCGTGCGAGGTGGGCCGGTTGGCCGGGTCCTTGTCCAGCGCGGCGGCCACCGGCTCGCGCAACGCCGGGGGCAGCGCGGACAGGTCGGGCTCGTCGGTGAGGAGCCGGTGGATCACCGCGACGGTGGTCGGCGCGTGGAACAGGTCGCGGCCGGTGGCGGCGAAGCAGACCAGCGCGCCCCAGGCGAACACGTCGGCGGGCGGCTCGGCCCGGCCGCCGTCGAAGACCTCGGGCGCCATGTACATGGGCGTGCCCGTCAGCTCGCCCGTCGAGGTCATCGACAGCCCGGCGGCCCTGGCGATGCCGAAGTCGATGACGCGCGGGCCGTCGGGGCCCAGCAGGACGTTCTCCGGCTTCAGGTCGCGGTGGACCACCCCGGCCTGGTGGATGGCGGCCAGGGCGGTGGCCACGCCGAGCGCGAGCCGGTGCAGGTCGTCGCCGGAGAAGGGCGCGGCCCTGCGCAGGCTCGGGCCGGAGACGAACTCGCTGACCAGGTAGGGCCGCTCGCCCTCCAGATCGTGGCCGATGATCCTGGCCGTGCAGAACGACGCGACGCGCTGCGCGGCGGTCACTTCCCGCAGGAAGCGCCGCCGCAACGTCGAGTCCGCCGAAAGGTAGGCGTGCAGCACCTTGACCGCGACGCGGTTGGCCGCCTCGTCGTAGGCCTCGTAGACGATGCCCTGTCCCCCAGCGCCCAGCCTTCCGGCCAGCCAGTATCTCCCCAGCCTTAATGGCTCCCCGTTCATGCGAGGTTAGATGCCGGATCAGCCCATCAGGTTGCCGACGAAGCACCACCGCCAGTTCTCGCCCGGCTCGAAGGACTGCATGACCGGGTGGTCGGTCGCGTGGAAGTGCGGGCGCTCAGCTCGCCGTGGACTCGATCGCACGTGCCTCATCGAATCGGTGTGTTTCGTGATACCCGCCCTCCGGAGTCCGGACGATGACTCCGGTTTCCACGCCGTGCCCGGCGACGCCGCGATCGCGTGCTTGCAGGCCGAGGCAGAGCCGGCGGGTGATGACGAAGGCGACGAACGGGCCGAGGACGACGGCTACGCGGAAGGCGTTGGTCACGGATTCGAGTGACAGGTGGAAGACGTGAGCGATCTGGTCGTTGGCCGCGGAGGCCCACAGCAATCCGTAGAACGTGACCCCGGCCGCCGCGAGGCCGGTGCGGACCGGGGTGGCCCGTGGACGGTCCAGGACGTCGTGCCGGGTGCGGGCACGGGCCATGCGGGCCTTGGTCATCGGACGCCCCCGTAGGTCGCGCCGCGTGCGATACAGCGTCACGCGCTCTTCGATCAGCGGGTACAGCGCCAGCACGGTGAAGAACGCGCCGGGTACGACCAGGCCGGGCACCAGGACGACGAGGCTGAGGGTGTGGCCGAAGACGGTGACCTCCCATGCGGGCATGAGCCGGAGCGCGCCGTCGATGAAGCCCATGTACCAGTCCGGTACGGCTCCCGCCGCCGTCTGTGCCGGGTTGGCCGGGCCGTACAGCCAGATGGGGGTGATCTGGAACAGCGCTCCCAACATGACCAGCACCCCGACGGTCGCGCCCGCCACCAGCGTGCGGGCCGAGGGACGTCCTGCCACCGCGCCGGGGAAGCGGGTGTGGCCGTGCCGGCGGACCAGCCGGGCGCGGACGACCAGCAGGCCCGCCACGAGCAGCGGCAGCACCAGCACGTGCACCCAGTACAGCCGGGGAACGATGTCCTCGCCGGGGAACGCTCCACCGAACAGCAGCTGGTGGAGGTAGGTCCCGACGACCGGAATCGACAGCACGATGCTGTCGATCAGCCAGAGGCTGCCGCCCGACAGCAGGTCGTCCGGGAGGATCTTGCCGGTCTCGCCCGCGGCCATGGCGAGCACCAGCAGCGTCACCCAGATCATCCACTGAGTGTGCCGGGGACGGCGGAACGCGCCGGTGAGAAACATGCGCAGGAGCTGCAGCATGACGGCGCCGGCGAAGATCAGTGCCGCCCAGTGGTGCACTTGGCGGATGAACAGGCCGCCCGTGACCTCGAAGCTGATGCGCATGGCCGAGTCGAAGGCCGCGCTCACCTGAACCCCGCGCAGCGGGGCATAACCGCCGTCGTAGGTGACCCGTGACATGTCCGGATCGAAGAACATCATGAGGAACAGCCCCGTCACGGCCAGGACCGCGAAGGAGTAGATCGCGATCTCCCCGAACAGGAACGACCAGTGGCTGGTCCCGAACAACTGCCGCCGCACGCGTGACACGCGCATTCCGCCTCCAGGAAACTCGTGCTCCTATGAGGAAGACTCCGCCACCGTCCGGAATGTGACATCCCGAACTGGTGAGGTCGATCACGCCACCGCCGACCAGGTCCGCGCCGACAACGCCGCCAGACACACCTTCCTGCACCCCGGCGCCCGCTCCTTGCACCGCCCACCTCAGCTGGGTGGCAGGCCGCCGCTAACCCGCGAGCGCGTTGAGCCCCGCGCGATTCAGCCGGAAGAACTGCTCCAGCTCCGCAGTCGGAGCGGCGACCAGCCCGCCCCCTCCCCTGACGTGTGCCGCCGGCACCGGCGTGGCCACCCCGAGGGCGGATCCGGCCCGACACGATGCGCCCCTGTTCGTCGTCCACGTGCATCACTCCCTGCACCGGCGCGTAGTGCCGGTACCTATTCGCCGGGTACCGGCGGACGACCATCCGGCCACATCGTTCAAGCGAACAATACGAATCAAATTTATCGACACGGCCGAAATGCCGCTATGGTTGGCCCGTCGCGGGCAGGCATGAACGATCTACCGCGAAACGGCCAATGTGACGTCGAGGGGATAGCGTTGAGTCTCGATACCGTGCGCGAGGAAACAGCCATGCGTCGGATGACCAATCGCCTGGTCGAGACCCTCACCGACACCCATTCCGCAGAACGTGTCGAAAGCGCTGTTGGCGCGGTCCATAACCGCTTCGATGGCCACCCCATCAGGGATTTCGTCCCCATCCTGGTCGAACGCCTTGTCCGCCAGGAATTGGTGGCGAAGCCGGAAGGGGACGCTGACGCGAATACCGAGCTGGAGGCCGGAGCGGCCCACGCGATTCCGCGCCCCGCCGCGGACATTCGACCGGAGGCCGGCGACACCTCTCATTCAAATAGGCGTCACTTTCCAGGAATCTTCCGATCACCTCAAATTCAACAATTACAGAGCGGAAAGGGCAAGCCCCTTCTCATGCTCCTGGCCGCGGTCGTGGTGGTTGTCGCCGCGGCGGTCGTGATCACCACGCGCGGGGGAAACTCGCACCCACCCACGGTCGCGAGCAAGGAGACCTCGCCTGGGCTCGTGAGGAAGGAGACCGCACCCTCGCCCGCCGCCACGGAAACGTCGCCTCCGCTCGCTACCGTGCGCGGCGTGATCGGCTCCGAGAAGAAGGCGTTCTTCGAGGATCCGAAGGTGATCGAGGCGTTCGCCGACGAGGGAATGAGGGTCGAGGTCGACCCGGCGGGCTCACGGCAGATCGCCACCTCGATCGACCTCAAACGGTACGACTTCGCGTTCCCGTCGAGCGCGCCGGCGGCCGACAGGATCCAGCGGCAGAGCAAGGTCAGCGCGAAGTACACGCCGTTCTCCTCACCGATGGCGATCGCCACGTTCCTGCCGATCGCGAAGCTGCTGGACAGGGCGGGGGTCGTGAAGAAGGCAGGCTCTGGGAAGAAGCCAGGCGTACGGACCTTCGACTTCGCTCGCTACCTCGACCTGGTCGCCCGGGGAGTGCAGTGGGACCAGCTGGACAAGAACACCGCCTATCGGGTCCGCAAGAACATCCTGGTCTCCACGACGGATCCACGTAGCTCGAACTCCGCGGCCATGTACCTGGCAGTTGCGAGCTACGTCGCGAACGGTCACGCGATCGTGCAGGGCACCGCCGCCGAGGAGAACGTGCTCCCGACGGTGTCCCAGCTCTTTCTCGGGCAGGGCTACACCGACAACACCAGTGAGGGTCCGTTCGAGGAGTACCTCTCGGTCGGCATGGGCCCGACGCCGCTGGTCTGGATCTACGAGGCCCAGTTCCTGGAGGCCGTCGCGCGCGGGCGAACCAAGCCGGGGATGGTGCTGATGTACCCCTCACCGACCGTGCTGTCCAAGCACACGCTGGTGCCGCTCAACGCGGACGGCGATCGCGTCGGGCGCCTGCTGTCCACCGATCCGGAACTGCAGCGCCTCGCCGCCGAGCACGGGTTCCGGTCAGGTGACGCCGCCCGGTTCGCCAAGGTGGCCGCCGATCACGACGTGCCCGTTCCGCCCGATCTCATCGACGTGGTCGACACCCCGTCCTACGACACACTCGAACGCCTGCTCGGCAAGGTCGCCAAGTCGTACCGCTAGCTCCTGCCGCGATCGGCCCCCTTCGAGAGCCAAGGCAGCCACAAGCCACGAGGAGCCGGGCAAGCCACATGACCTGCGCGGATGACATCATCGGCAGGCGCCACGCGGACGTGGGATCGCGGCAGTCCGTTCCATGCGCCCATAGCGATCAACGCCGACGTAGGCTCGCCACCATCCGGCACCGCGGCACACCTGTTGCGCCAGAGCCGGAACCGAATGTCAATTGGTCCGGCCGGTGTGGAGGATGGAACGCTGTGACGACGCTGCCAACTTTGTCCGCCGCTGTCGCGGAGTCGGATCCGCCGATGCTGCGCAAGGCGCGGGAAGGCGACCGCGAGAAACTCGTCGAGATGTTCACCGATCCCGAAGTCGGACAGCGCTTGGGCGGCACGCGGCCCCACAAGGGCGTCGAGCGGTCCCTCGGCTCTGTCGGGATGGCCAACACCTTCTGGGCGCACGACACGCATCCAGCCCTCGACGTCGCCGCCCTGAGCTCGTTCCGGGCCTGATGGCCGGCAAGCGGACCGCGAAGGCCGCGCGGCGAATCGACGTGACCCGCCTTCCCGAGGACATCGTGGCACTCATCGAGACCCTCGAGCCCGGTGCGGACCTGGTCATCACGCGGGACGGCCAGTCGATCGCGACGATATCCAGCACGGTGGACGTGCTCCAAGGCGCCATCGTCGATCCCGTCACGCCAGACGCGGCCAACGAACAACCACCGATCGACTACGACAACGTGACAGTCGTTGCCACCGCGATGGAGCTGTCGGCGGCGGCTCGGGTGTCGCTGTCCACCCGGCTCGGCGCGGACTACATCGTGCTCGACATGAACGCGGCTCCCGCGACAGCCGATGTGCTGCTGGTGCCGCCGGTCAGCCCGCAGTTGATCGCAAGCCTGCGATCGATGTTCCCGAAAGCTCGTGTCATCATCACGGAAATCGAGGACGACGAGCTCGGAGTCAACTACCACGGCCCGGTCCGACGCCTGCTCGACGCCGGCGCTGAGGCGTATCTGCCCCCGGCGACCGTCCCCCGTCTGGCGAGGCAGCTCGACTACACCCTCACTCATTGGCACCAGATCACCGGCGACGTCACAGCACCACTGGAGATCGAACCGAAAGAGCACAAGGACCGAGACTAGAGGCGACAGGTCAGCTGCCGAGCACGGATTCTGGCACCCCACACACCGAATCCGGCATCCTCGGTCGTGGTTGAGGGCCTTGCCGTCGTAGACGGCCTCTCACCCGGCGCGGTCGAGGGTGCGGGCGCCGTACCGGATGGCCCACTCGCGGATCGTGGCCGGGTGCGGGCAAGCCGGCAAGGTAGGCGCGTATCGAGGATCTGGTCGGCCATCGACAGACAGCCTGCATCGCCGGGTGCGGCAGCCCGGTGCCGCGGTCAGTCAGGCAGATGGAGTCGACACGTTCGTACAAGTCCTGCCTGGATCCTCAGGGCATCCTTGGGGCGTACGAAGTTCCGTTCCAGGATGAGGCAGGGGACGTGGCCCTGCGTACGCCGGGCGGGTCAACCGTCCATGCGCTTTCGCACCCTTCGCTACCACCAGTCGGTAGGGGGTCGACAAGCTGTGTGGCACGTCCCACATTCTGAGGAAAGGGTCGCGATGCTCAATCTGTCGATCATTCTGGAAGACAGCGCCCGCAATACTCCAGACCGCACCGCCCTGGTCTTCGGCGACCTGCGCCTGCCGTACTCCATGGTGGACTCCGTCGCGAACCAGGTGGCCAACCTCCTGGTGGCCCGGGGGATCGGCAGGGGCGACAAGGTCGCGCTGCTGTGCCCGAACCTGCCTTACTTCCCCTTCGTCTACTTCGGCATCCTCAAGGCCGGGGCGACCGTGGTTCCGCTCAACGTGCTGCTGCAGCCGCGCGAGATCACCTACCACCTGGCCGACAGCGAGGCCAAGGCGTTCTTCTGCTTCGAGGGCTCCCCCGAGCTGCCCATGGGCGCGCGCGGGCGGGAGTCCTTCGACGCCGTCGAAGGCTGCGAGCATTTCTTCGTCCTGCCCGCCACGCCGCTGGCCACCGAGTCGGAGCACGGCGAGTCGTTCTGGGCGGCGTTGGGCGGCATGTCCGGGGAGTTCGAGACTGTGCAGACCGCCCCGGGCGACATCGCGGCCATCCTCTACACCTCCGGCACCACCGGTCAGCCCAAGGGCGCCGTGCTGACCCACATGAACATGCTGACCAACACCATGGTCAGCGACGAGATGTTCCCCGCCGACCCCGACGGCGACGTCTCATTCGCGGTGCTCCCGCTCTTCCACTCCTTCGGCCAGACCGCGGTCATGAACGTGAGCGTGCGCCGCCGCGCCACCCTTGTGCTGCAGCCGCGCTTCGAGCCCGGCGAGGCGCTGGAGCTCATGCGCAGGGAGAAGGTGACCATGTTCGCCGGGGTGCCGACGATGTTCTGGGCGCTGCTGTCGAAGATCCACGCCGACGGGGCCGAGGCGCCCTCGACTCTGCGGGTGGCGGTGGCGGGCGGGGCCTCCTGCCCGGTCGAGGTGCTCAAGGACTTCGAGGCCACCTTCGGCGTACCGATCCTGGAGGGCTACGGCCTGTCGGAGACCTCCCCGGTGGCCAGCTTCAACCAGCCCGGCCGGCCGACCAAGCCGGGCACCATCGGCTTCCCGATCTGGGGCGTGGAGATGCGGCTGGTGGACGGCGACTGGAACACCATTGAGGGCGAGGGCCCCGGCGAGATCGCCATCCGCGGGCACAACGTCATGAAGGGCTATTACGGACGGCCCGAGGCCACCGAGGAGGTCCTGCGGGACGGCTGGTTCCGCACCGGCGACATCGCCACCCGCGACGAGGACGGCTACTTCGCCATCATCGACCGCACGAAGGACATGATCATCCGGGGCGGCTTCAACGTCTATCCGCGCGAGGTGGAGGAGGTGCTGATGACGCACCCGGCGGTCTCGCTGGTGGCGGTGGTCGGCGTGCCCCACGACTCGCACGGCGAGGAGGTCAAGGCCTATGTCATCCCGACGCCCGGCGCGACGGTGAGCGAGGACGAGCTGGTCGCCTGGTGCAAGGAGAACATGGCGGGCTACAAGTACCCGCGGATCATCGAGTTCCGCACGAGCCTACCGATGACGGCGACCGGCAAGATCCTCAAGCGCGAGCTGCGCTAGGTGTATTCAGCCATCGGGTCGGTGAGACGCCGTAGCCGGTAGTCGATCAACAGGAAGACCTCCGGATGTGGTGGAGATGCCTGTCTTCACCACTCACGGAGGTCTTCATGCCCCACGCTGACGCCTTAGCAGTGGGGCTCTGGCGGCCTTTCGATTCAGGGCACCCAGTCGATCGCGGCGGCAAGCTCGGAGGGCGCAGTCCCAAAGGTGTCCCGGAAGACCCGGGTGAAGTGCGGGCTGTCGGTGAACCCGGCACTGTGAGCGGCCGCCGTCAACGTCTCCCCCGCGGCTACCAGGTCAATGGCACGCTGCAGGCGTAACCACCGTACATACGGCCGCAGAGGGATCCCTACGTGCGCGCTGAACAGGTGCGCCAGCCGACTCGGCGACAGGTGGACCGCGTCCGCCACCGTACGCAGGCGCACCGGTCCTCGTCTCAGGAGCGTGGGGATCACGGTGATCGCCGCCTCCACCGCTGGGTGGAGCGGAATGCTGTCGGCGGCGCTGTGACCGGTCCACACCTCGACGACCCGCAGCGCGGTCGTCGCCTCGGCTGAGCGCGCATGACCGATCGGCGGCGCCGTGAACATGAGCGGCCGCATTCCCTTGTGGCGCCCCGGTCTCGGGCTCGTGTGCGCCGGTTCGGTCACCGCATGTCCTGAAGAGCCGCAGACGGGCAGATCCCTGACTTGCGTGACGGATGGCAACCAAGCCGAAGCCTTGAACCCCGTACCGAAGCGCGCGAGAAGGGAACGGCCTGGTGCACTGCGAGGATCCAGTAGAGCGAGCAGGGCCTCGCGAGCTCCGGTGAGCACCGTGTGGCGGGTGTCGGGGGGAATGACAGCGATCTGTGTGGTCAGCCGCTCGCCTTGGGCGTCAGCCATGGTGAAGGGCTCGGCGGCGACAATCAGCTGAACCGCATGGTGGGCGTGCAGGCCATTCCTACCGACCGTCCCGCCGTACAGCAGGATGCCGGGTCGGAGTAAACACCAGCCGCGCCAAGGATGCGACATCACACGGTCCTTTGTCGGCACACGTTGAACGACACTGGCCGAGCCTCTGCAGTCACCACCCCGGCACGCCTGGACGGCAGCAGCACCGCCGGCGCATGCGCACTCCTCCGGCCAGAGCCCGCAGTACGCTCCGACACCACTGACAGCGTATCCGGTCATGGGCAACCGGGGTGCGGCCGCGCATGAGGCGATGGCTCGGGTGGACCGCGCAGTCGGCAAGTGTCGATCAGGCCCGGAGCGGGGCCGGATGACCTCCTCGTCAGCTGATCGCTCGGCTCCCGGGCCGCAGTCTTCCAGGCGACGATCTTTTCAACTGTGTGTCACGGCTGATGGAGATCGCTGAGGAAGGTTCGGATCTCGTCGGCCTCGGGGACGTCGAGGGCGGTGTACAGGTCAAGGGCCTGTAGGGCGTGATCGCGGGCGAGGTCGATATGGCCGAGGTCGCGGTGGACGCGCGCCAGGCCGTCGTGGGCGCGGGCCTGCTCGGGGCGGTAGCTCACCTCGCGGGCGAGGGCCAGCGCGCTGTCGTGGTCGTCTACGGCCTGGGCGAGATCGCCCATGGATCGGGCGGTTTCCGCCAGGCCGTTGAGCGACTCGGCTTCGTCTCCGGGGAAGCCGAACGTGCGGCACAGGTGCAAGGCGTCGCGATGATGGTGGCGGGCCTGGTCATAGCGGCCCTGCCGTTGGGACACCAGCCCGAGGTTGTTCAGGACGACGGTTTCCCCGATGCGAGATCCGGTCTCGCGATAGAGGTGCAGCGCCTGGCGATGGTGGTCGTGAGCGTCTTCGTATCGTCCTTGGTGCTCATGGACGATGCCGAGGTTGGTCAGGCTGTTGGCTTCGCCTGCGCGGTCGCCGAACTCGCGGAACAAGACGAGGGACTGCCGATAGTGATCGTGGGCCTGGTCGTACTCTCGCTGCCGCTTGTAGACGGTGCCAAGGTTGTGCAGTGCGCGGGCTTCGGTGCTCTGGTCGCCGATTTCGCGCGAAAGGTTCAGGGCGTGCCGGTAGTGCTCGGCTGCTTGCTCGTAGTGGCCATGCCACCAGTAATGCACCTCACCGAGGTCGAGGAGCGTGCGTGCTTCGGCCGCCGTGTCGCCGCGTCGCCGGCTTGCTTGGAGTGCCAGGCCGTGGAGGGCCAAGTCTGCGGCGCTGGTCGCGGAGCCGGTCGGCCAGGTATTCGACGGTCCAGCGGGGGCGATGGTGCAGGCGGGCGGCGGCGATGCGGACGGCCAGTGGCAGGAAACCGCACAACTGCAGCACGTCGAGGACCGCAACCGGTTCGGCGTCCGCCCGTTCGCCCACGATCGCCGTGAACAACTCCACGGCGTCTGCGGCAGGCAGCACATCCATGGACAGGGCATGTGCCCCATCCAGGTCGGTCAGCCGTCGGCGACTGGTGATCAGGATGAGGGCGCTGGAGGTGCCAGGCAGCAACGGCCGTACATGATCGGCGCTGAGGGCGTTGTCCAGCACGGCCAGCACTCGACGGCCGGACAGTTCGGACCGCCACACCGCGGCGCGATCGGCGACCGACGCCGGGATGCGTTCTGCGGGCACGCCGAGTTGCCCCAAGAGGACCTCGAGCGCGGCGCCGGCCTCGAGCGGCGCCTGACCGGCGGTGTGCGCCTGCAGGTCGACGAAGAGTTGCCCGTCAGGGAAGTGGTCCGCGAGGTGGTGTCCCGCATGGACCGCGAGCGCCGTTTTACCGACCCCGGCCATCCCGTCGATCGCCGAGATCGTCACAACTCCACCGTTGTTGCTCGTCCACGAGCGGGCGAGCCTGTCGAGCTCGCCTTCTCGTCCGGTGAAATCCGGGACGTCGTAGGGCAGGAAGTTCACCCGCTGCGACTTCATCGGCGCGGCGGCCGGTGCCTGCAGGTCGGGGTCGTCACGCAAGATGGCCTGTTCGAGCTTGATGAACGCGTGGCCAGGGTCCAGTCCTTGCTGTTCGGCCAGGGTCGCCCGGAAGGTTCTTGCCACGTGCAACGCGTCAGGTTGGCGTCCGGCGCGGTGCAGGGCGAGCATCAGCTGGCCGCATAGCCGTTCCCGCACCGGATTGGCCGCCACGTGGATGGTCAGTTCGTCGATGAGGTCGTCCTGGTGGCCCAGAGACAGTTCCACGTCGGCCAGGCGTTCGATGGCGGTCAGTCGCTGCCCGTTCAGTCGTGCTCTGGCGCTCTCGACGTAATCGGCGGTGATATCGGCCAACGGCTCTCCCCGCCACAGCGCCAGCGCGGCACGGATCTGGTCCGCGGTGTCCTGCTGGTCGCCGGAGGTGGCCTGCGCCTTGGCGATCAGGTTGGCGAACTCGTCCAGATCGAGTTGGCCGGGCTCGGGGGTGATCATGTAGCCGGCTGGGTGAGTGGCCAGCATCTGGTCGGCTCCCGAGGCGCGCAGCATCCGTCGGATCGCAGCGACCGTGGTTTGGATCTGCGCGCGGGCAGAATCTGGCGGCAGTGGCCCCCACATCGCGTCAATCAGCCGATCTGTACTGATCACAACCCCGGCGTGCAGCAACAGATACGCAAGCACCGCCCGATGCCGGGGTGCCAGTCTGGGCGGCTGCGGACCGGGAGCCACGGCCCCTACCGGGCCGAGGATCGTGAACCGCATGCCGTCACTCCAAAGGCAACCAGCGCTTGCATCGAGAACGCATCGGAAATCTATCAAGGCCCACCTGCAGGATTGCCGACATGCAGGGACTTCCCATCGTTGATCCGGAGATCGCCACCGGTGAAGCCGCACAACTGTTCACCGCCACGCACAAGGCCCTGGGGGTCATCCCCAACCTGGCCAAGGTGATGGCCAACAATCTGGCCGTGTTGAAGGGGTATCTGGGCGTCGTCGGCACTCTGGGCGCGGAGGGAGCCCTGTCGGCGGACTTGCTCGAGCGCATCGCTTTGCTGGTGGCGCAGGAGAACAAGTCTGACTACTGCCTGTCGGTGCACTCGTTCCGCGGGACCAAGGTGGTCGGGCTGACTGTGGTCGAGGCCGCCCGCGCGAGGAGGGGCGAAGCCGGCGACCCCTGGGTTGCCGCGGTCTTGGCCTTGGCCACCGCCGTGGTCCGAGAGCGCGGGGCTGTTTCCGACGATCAGCTGGCAATGGCCCGGCACGCCGGTCTGTCCGACGGGCAGATCGTCGAGGTCATCGCCCATGTGGCTCTCAATGTGTTCACCAACTACCTCACCAAGGTGGCCCGCGTCGACATCGACTGGCCGCTCGTCCGCCACACCGACTGAAGGAGAGCGATGACGCCGTTCCGGCCGGATCGCCCGCACCGGGCCACGCCCAAGGCATCCCAATCGAGGAGTTCCGCATGATCCGTATTGCCCCGGTGTCTCGGGTGTCGGCCGAGCAGTCCGCCGCCTGGCACACGGTTGTCGTGGCCTCGCTCGCCGGCGATCTGCCTGACGAGCCCGGGCCCACGCCCAAGCAGGTCCACGCCCAGCTCACCGCTGCCGGGCTGGACAGCCGCCGGCTGTTGTGGCTGGCCACCGAGACCGGCGGCGCGGTGGTCGGCGTGGCCGGGCTGCGGCTGTTCACCTCACCGGGCCAGGATCACCTGGCCGAGCTGGAGCTGCACGTCCACCCGGACCGGCGGCGCTCGGGGGTCGGCTCGCAGCTGCTGGCCACGGCCGTGTTCGCGGCGGAGGTGGAGCAGCGCCGCAGTCTGCTCACCGCCGCCGCCGCCGACGGTGGGCCTGGTGACGCCTTCTGCGCGGCGCACGGCTTCCGGCGGGTGCTGACGCTGGACCACCTCCTGCTCGACATCGCGCGGGCCGACGACGCCGCGGCCGACACCGAGCATCCCGGCTACGAGCTGACCGGCTGGACCGGCACGGTGTCCGACGACCTGGCCGACGCCTTCGCCGCTGCCAAGAACGCGATGAACGACATGCCCACCGGCGACATGGACTACGGCAGCCAGGCCTGGACCGCCGACCGGGTCCGCGCCATGGCCAAGGTGCTGGCCGACCGTGGCGACACGCTGCTCACGATCGCCGCGCTCCGGAAGGGGGAGATGGCCGGGTACACCGAGATCGTCATCCGGGCCGGGGAGACCCGCCGGGCCCTGCAGTACGACACCGCCGTCGTGCCCGCGCACCGCGGCCACGGGCTCGGGCTGTGGGTCAAGGCCGCGATGGTGCGCAGGTTGCGTGCCGAGCACCCCGGCATCGCCGAGATCGAGACCGACAACGCCCAGGACAACACCCACATGCTCGCTGTCAACCGGCGGCTGGGCTTCCGCTCCCACCGCCGCTCCCACGAATACCAGCTCGATCTGCCCACCACCCCGGGCGGCACCAGCAAGGTCATCCCATCGTGGATCGCCTGACAAGAACCTAACCCGTTGGATCAAGCGGCCTTCGGCACGCAGTGGGATATGTCCGGAGTCGATCGTCTGCCGTCGCGATCAAGATCACGGCATTACCGCAGACGGTACCGGCGTACGCGGCGCGTCGCCGCTTCATGAGAAGGCTGCCCGTCCACTGCCGACGATGAGGGGAAAGGGGAGCACCCGCTCCTTTCCACTCTCAACGTATAGCGCAGCGGGGGGCTTGCGGCAAGACCCTGGTCGTGCTGCAGAATCGTCGGCCGAGGCCAGAGCCTGCGGAAATGGGGGACACGAAAGTGCGTGTGGTGTTGTCGACGCATGGGTCGCGCGGGAGCGTCGAACCGATAGCGGGACTCGCGGTGCGGTTGCGGGAACTCGGCGCGGAGGCGCGGGTGTGCGCGCCGCCGGACGGGGCGACGGTGGCCGCGACGCGGCTGCTCGACGCGGTCAGCCGGGAAAGGCCGCCCGTGTCCGCGTGAACCGCGCGGGATCGTCGAGCCAGGACCCAGAACACGAGAACCTGCAAACCCTGGCGACCCGAACCGGCAACGGCCACCAGGTTCGTCACGCCGGTCCAGACGCCTTGCTGGGCGCAATGGTGCAAGCGCCCTCAGATCGGAGCTAACTACGTGAACCCGCTGACTACCAGCGCCTTTGACCTTCCCGACCACCTCACCCCCAAGGCCGACCCGACGCTGATCGCCGGAGATGAGCAGCACTTCGCGGCCATCGCGGAGAGCCTCCAGCAGTCGATCGCCGACCTGTCCGACCGCCTCGACGCCGAGCGCAAGGCGCCCGGCGGCAAAGGCCGGGCCGCGATGGACCGGGACATGGAGATCCACCGGCTGAGCGCTCGCCTGCGCGCACTGCGTCGCTTCGGTTTGGACCTGTGCCTCGGGCACATGGTCAGCGAGGACAACCCCGAGCCCGTGTACATCGGACGACTTGGCCTCACCGACAGCGCGGGTCGCCGGCTGCTGCTCGACTGGCGCTCCCCCGCGGCTGAGCCGTTCTTCGGAGCCACCCACGGTAACCCGATGGGGCTGGCAAGCCGCCGCAGGTATCGCTGGACCCGCGGCCGGATCAGCGACTACTGGGACGAGGTGTTCACCTCGGACGGGCTTGTCGGACATGCCGCGCTCGACGACCAGTCCGCCTTCATCGCCAGCCTGGGCAGCAACCGGTCGGCCCGGATGCGGGACGTGCTCGGCACCATCCAGGCCGACCAGGACGCCATCATCCGCGCGGGATCTCGCGGGGCTCTCGTCGTCGACGGCGGTCCGGGAACGGGCAAGACCGTCGTCGCTCTGCACCGCTCCGCCTACCTCCTCTACTCCGACCCTCGCCTGGGTCACCGCCGGGGCGGCGTGCTGTTCGTCGGTCCGCACCAGCCCTACCTGGCCTACGTCGCCGACGTCCTGCCCAGCCTCGGAGAGGAGGGCGTGCAGACCTGCACCCTGCGCGACCTCGTCGCCGAGGGCGCCGCGGCAGCGATCGAGCCCGACCCGGACGTGGCCCGCCTGAAGTCGTCGGCGAACCTGGTGGAGGCGATCGAGCCGGCCGTCAGGTTCTACGAGAACCCGCCCACCAAGGGGATGGCGGTCACGACTCCCTGGTCCGACATCTGGCTGAGCGCCGACGACTGGGCCGAGGCGTTCGACGCACCAGATCCCGGTACTTCGCACAACGAGGCGCGCGATCAGATCTGGCAGGAGCTGCTCACGATCCTGATGGACAAGCACGACGGCGAGGTCTCGGCTGACCTGCTCCGCAAGTCGCTGCTGCAGAACAGGGAGCTGCTCACGACCTTCAACCGCGCGTGGCCGCTGATCGAAGCGGCTGACCTCGTCGGGGACCTGTGGTCGGTACCCGCCTACCTGCGGATGTGCGCTCCCTGGCTCAGCCCAGATGAGGTTAGGCAGCTGCAGCGCGAGGACGCTCAGGCCTGGACGGTGTCCGACCTGCCGCTCCTGGACGCGGCGCGGCAGCGGCTCGGCGACCCGGAGGCGTCACGTCGCAAGCGCCGCCATGACGCCTCCGTCGCCGCCGAACGCGAGCGCATGGCGCAGGTCGTCGACAACCTGCTCGATGCCGATGACGACGGTGAAGGGGTGGTGACGATGCTGCGCGGACAGGACATCAAGGACGCCCTGGTCGACGAGAGCGCACTGCCCAGCACCGACCCGGACCGGCTCGCCGGCCCGTTCGCGCACATCGTCGTGGACGAGGCTCAGGAGCTCACCGACGCGGAGTGGCAGATGCTGCTGCTGCGCTGCCCGTCTCGGAGCTTCACCATCGTCGGGGACCGTGCCCAGGCCAGGCACGGGTTCACCGAATCGTGGCAGGAACGGCTCGAGCGGATCGGGCTCGACCGGATCACCCTGGCCTCCCTGAGCGTCAACTACCGGACGCCGGAAGAAATCATGGCGGAAGCCGAGCCGGTCATCCGGGCCGTGCTCCCGGACGCCAACGTGCCGACCTCCATCCGCAGCAGCGCCGTCCCCGTCGTCCACGGACCCGCTTCGGATCTGAGCTCGATCCTCGACACCTGGCTCGCCGCGCATGCCGACGGGATCGCCTGCGTCATCGGCGATCCCACATTCCGGTCGACGTCCCGCGTCCGGTCGCTGACGCCGGAGCTGTCGAAGGGGCTCGAGTTCGACCTGGTCGTCCTCATCGACCCGGAGGCGTTCGGCGAAGGCATCGAAGGAGCGGTCGACCGCTATGTCGCGATGACCCGAGCGACCCAGCAACTCGTCATCCTCACGAGCTCCTGACATCGGCCGCCGGTGGTGTCACGGACGAGGCCCGAGCGGCTGCCGCCAAGCACTGCGACGAGGAGCAGTAGCTGACAGCCTGGTGTCGCTCATCGCCCTGATCAACGCCGGCAGCCGCCTGGGCGTCATCACCCGGCTGCCGGCGGGCTTCGGCACCAACGACGGCGGCGTCGTGATCGACCTCAGCAGGCCCGCGAACGTGGAGATCATCGACAAGGAACGTGCGGCGGCGACACCTGGGGTCAGGTCGCGGCCGTCCTGGCCCGGCGTGGCCGATCTCCTCGGGCGACACCAAGAGCGTCGGTGTCGGTGGGCTGCCGTTCGAGTTCGTGGCACACCCGACGACAGACGTCTTCTACGGCAAGAGCGCCTTCCCTGCATCGGAGGCGGCCGGCGTGCTCCAGGGGTGGGCGGATTACCTCCGCACCGCCCCCGAGGAGCTCACATTCATCTCTTCGTCGGCGGATCCGAAGCGCCGGTCGAGATCCAGGTCGACTTTGACGGCGTTGACCCGGAGCTCGCGGCCCAGGCCATCGACCCGATCCGCCGGCTCGGCACGGTGATCGACGACGATGTCGCGCTGATCTACGCATAACCCTGCGCGGCTGTACATTCCGGCGGTCACCGAGCACGCTGCCCGCCGTCTTCGGATCCTCGGCGTCACCGCCCACCCCACCAGACAGTTGGTCACCCAGCTCGGCCGCAACCTCGTCATGGACCTGCAGGACGCGGGCAGCACAGCCCTGTTTATCCGGAAGGCGGGAAAGGCCGACGCGGGTGCGGTGAAGAGGAGGTGACAGCCAACCGCAGGAGGATGACCAACGTGACGACCGAGACACGCGGGCAAGCGGACGACGATGAGCTCGTCGCCCGCTTCCGGCTGGACGCGGAGGAGTTCACGGCCGTCTACGACCGTTACTTCCGCGACGTATACCTGTATGCGACCGGCCGGCTGGACACCCAGGCCGGGGAGGACATCGCGGCGGAGACGTTCTGCCTGGCCTTCCGCGACCGCGAGCGCTTCGATTCCGCCCGCGGAGAGCTGCGGCCGTGGCTGTTCGGCATCGCCACGAACCTGATCGCCCGCCACCGGCGTAAAGAGGCACGCCACTACCGGGCGCTGGCCAAAGCGGGCCTTGAGCCACCCGCCGGCAGCCACGAGGCTCGCGTGGTCGACTCGGTGGCCGCCCAGCACATGAGACCTGGTCTGGCGAGGGCCTTGGCCACGCTCAACCGGGGTGAGCGTGACGTCGTGCTGCTGGTCAGCCTCGCCGACCTGACGCACCAAGAAGTCGCCGAAGCGCTCGGCATCTCCTACGGCACTGTCGGTTCCCGGCTCAGCCGCGCTCGCAAGAAGATCCACAAGACGATGGCCCAGGAGGACAACCATGGATGACCTGCACGAGATCCGGACATTGCTGACCAAGCCGGAGCCGTCGCCCGACGTGGTCGCCCGGCGACGGCAGGAGCTTCGCCGCAGCATGCGCCGCCGTACCCCCAGGATCGGACTCCGATGGGTACTGGTACCCACGGCCGCCGCGGCAGTCGCAGCCGCTCTGGTGATCGTTCCCGGCCACGTAGGGAATTCCCCTCCAGTCTCTGGCGCGCGAGACGTCCTCCTCGTCGCGGCCACCACTGCGGAACACACCCCCGAGGGGGCAGGGACGTACTGGCACATCACCATCACCCGGGAGGGGAAGCCGCAGCAGGAGTACTGGTACCAGAAAGACGGCCAGGTCTGGATCAAGGGGGAAGGGCTCAAGGGTGAAGGCAAGCTGACACATTTCACCGACAAGCCCCAGCCGTTCGCGATCGGACCGCTGCAGATGACCTTCGAGGAGCTGCGGCAGCTCCCCACCGACGAGAACGGCCTGTACGAGAAGCTGAAATCAGCGGTGGCGGGTAGTGATCTGCGCACCAGCGCCGGCAGGCTGAGCGACGAGCAGCAGGAGGGCGCCACCATGGAAACGCTCCTGTCGCTGATCAGCGAGGCCCCGGTTTCACCCGAGGTCCGCGCCGCCGCCTACCGGGCACTCGCCGCCCGGCCTGGCGCCCAGGACCTCGGCGATGCCGACGGCGGACGGCGGCTCCAGGTGCCGGTGCTCGACGGTCAGGAAACGCTCATCATCGACCCTGAGACTGGACAGCTCCGTAGCACGTCCGTCTGGGCGCCGCTCATGGGAGGCATCGCGCGCTCCGACGGCCCTGTCACGATCGCCACTGAGTGGACCGACCACCTGCCCGACTGACGAGGTGATGTAGGTGAGCGCCTCCCGCCGGGGTCTGGTCCTCCGGCTGACTGACTTCGGGTCTTCAACGGTCTGTGTCGGCCCAGGGCGGGAGGCGCCCGTGTGCGCCCATTGGGTTGGCGGCTTCGGCTTGCTCAGCGCTCAGCGGCTCCGTGGCAATCCGTCGTCGGACCGAACTGACAACGTCAGCAGCGAGAAGTTCCTCCAATTCGGCGAGGTCGCCGGTCTGTGCCGCAGCGAGAAACGTCCGCACGAGGCGCCGATGCGCGGCGATGTCCACCGGCTGACGTCGCTCGGTGTCGAGACGTTCGTGGGCGCGCCGCACGAGCTGTCGCGTATGGTCCGCGCCCAGGTCAAGAATTTCGGAGATTCGCCGGTAGGGGTAGTCAAATGCTTTGCGGAGAAGATATGCCGCCCGTTCGGCGGGCGTCAGTTTCTCCAGCAGCAGCCGGACCGCCACATCGACCGCCTCATGTCGTTCGGCCGCTGTCTCAGGGCTGACGCTGCGGTCCACGGTTTCGGGAAGCCATGGGCCGGTGGACGCCTCGCGACGCCTGCGGGCTGACTGGGTGACATTGATGGCGAGCCTGGTGGTGGTCATCGCAAGAAACGCGGGCGGACTGATGACGCCCGAGCGGTCGGCGCGTTCCCACCGTAGCCACGCCTCCTGCACCACATCCTCGGCCTCGCCCACATCCTCGAGGACGCGGAGCGCGATCCCGAAGAGCCGAGGCCGTGCGGTGACGAACACCGAAGCGGCCGCGTCCAACTCGCTGATCAACCGGTCATCAGCTGCGGAGACAGTCGGACGGGTCTGCGTCGCGTCGTCTCTGGATGACTCCAACAGGTTCATCGTCACGGTCTCGGCTCCCTTCGCACAGCATCCGGCGATGCCAGTGCGATCACGGTCGCCTTTCGGACCCCTGCATCGCGCCCTGGGAGACCCTGGTCGACACCCTGGTTGCGGGCCGTCACGCCTTCCGCTGAGCACCCGGGTGGAGCGGACGTTCGCCGGACTGGCCGGCGAACCGCCTGAGGCGACGCGCGCGCTGCTGCTCGTGGCAGCGTTGGAGCACCGTTGGCTGGGCCGTCCTCAGCGGTGCCGGCGATGAGCTGACGGACGTCGCCGGCACTGGCCTTCGTGGGCTCGCGCTCGAGTAGGCGCGGCTACCATGTTTGGTCGCCGGCGCGAACCAGCATCTCGTTGATGGCGACCCGCCGCTCTCGCGTGACGATGTAGCTGATCGCGTCCGCGATGTCCTCCGGCCGCAGCGCTTCGATTCCGTCGATCTGTCGGCCGGCCGCGTCCCGGGTGGTGTCGCTGAGGTGGTTCACCGGTTTGGTGTCCACGGTGCCGGGCTCCACCACGCTGACCCGGACGCGTTCGCTGAGCAGTTCCTGGCGAAGCGATTCGGCGAACGCGTTCAGGCCGAACTTGGTCAGGCCGTAGACGCTGCTCCCCGGCCGGGCGACTCGCGCGGCCGTCGAGCTGACGTTCACCAGATCCGCCACCTGCCGGGGGGATGTCGACGCCGCGTAGATCAGGTGCGGGATGGCGGCGTGCGTGACGTGCAACAGCGCTGCCACGTTGAGCGAGATCATCCGGTCCCACTCCTCGATGGTGGTGTGCAGCGCCGAGTTGAGCAGCATTATCCCGGCGTTGTTGACCAGGATGTCCAGGCGCCCGAACCGATCCAGCGTGTCCTGCACCATGTCGTCGGCGCGTTCGGGCTCGGTGATGTCGGCCTCCAGCGCGACCACCTCTCCGCCCAGCTTCGCGATGTCGCTCGCGACCTGGTCCAGGCGGTTGCGGCGACGGGCGACCAGGACGACCGCCGCGCCCTCGCGGGCGAGGCGGCACGCGGTCGCGGCGCCGATTCCGCTGCTGGCGCCGGTGACGAGCGCGACGGCTCCGTCCAGCGGCCGATCGTACATGACTGCCTCATTCCCTCGGGTCGAGGACGACGCGGAAGCGGGCGTCGCCGCGGATCGTTCGCTGACAGGCCTTGGGTGCCACACCGTCTTCTCATCAGGAAGCACGCGCCCAACGGCGCGGTCGTCGACCCGCCACGCCGGGTCGACATCGTCGCCGAGGCCTCGATCACGCCGACCGGTGACGGTGACGGCACGGTGGGCGTGGCACAGGCGGTCGGCCGGACCGCGGTGGGCGCGCCGCTGAACGGCAGGGTCGAGATCGCCGGACCGGAGCAGGTCCGGGTCGAGATCGCCGGACCGGAGCAGGTCCGGATGGATGAGTTCTTCCGTAAGGCGCTGGCCGCCTGGAGTGACCCACACGAGGTCGTCACCGACCCACACGCGCGCTACTTCGGCAGCGAGCTGAGCGAGCGGTCGCTGGTGCCGGGTGACGGCGCGATGCTCGGCACGATCCGCTACCACGACTGGCTCGACCGGAACGCGACCGGCAAATAGATCAACGAAAGGTAGTCCCACGCGCAAGTCGAGATCGACCGCGTGCAAGACAGCGCTGCCCATGGTGGAGGAGACTCGCAACGCGGTCCATCCCGCGGGTTGCGCACGCGATGACCGTGGTCATCGACCGGGCGCCACCGCACCCGCACTCCAGCCCTGCCTTCGGCTCCATCACGGAGGTCGAGCCGACGAAGGGGCCCACGAGAACGATCCCGTCCTCGTGGCCGGGCATCTCATCGCCCTCGAAACCGAGGCCGATGTCCGCCAGTGTGAGCGCCGTCGCGCTGCCCAGGTCGGCGCCGAGCCTCCGGGCGGTCTCCTCAACCGTCAGCCCTTCAACCCAGACGGCCGCGAAGCCGTCCGCGACGTTCTCCCAATGGGTCTCGAGCAGGTCGTACAGGTGAGTGGGGTTCGGCATGTCCATCCGATCGAACATGGGTGTGCCGCTCCTCGATCACGAGGAGCGGCACACCGGTCGACCAGCAGGCCTACCAGGAGGTACGGGAACCATCCGGCGGCGCTCATGACGCCAAGCTCAATGGCTGTCGCGCCGAGCGTGACGACGATGGTCTGCAGGGCGAGCGTGGTCGCGCGGGTACCGAAGATCGACACTGCGGGCGCGGTCCAGAATCTGCGATATCCGGTGAGTTCTACGAAGCCGCGTCGTTTCTTGAAAGCTCCCAGTTGAGTATGGGCTACTCATGCGCGGGATGATCCATGGGCGCCGTCCAGAGGGAAACGGGCGAGGGGAGACGATCGTGCGCGTTCGGCTGGACCCGGGCGCGGAGGCCCAAGCAGTGCGCGGCAACATCTTCGGCGCCCTCTACACCGGCTCCGTGGCGTCGGCAACCGCGCGTTCTTGACCACGCGCCTATCGTCCTAATCGCATCGAGTGGGTACCGCCGTGGGAGGGCAAGCTCGCGGTGGCGAGGTGCGAGCACATCCGGCCTAACATGCATGGATGAGGTTTTCGGCAGGCGCACTGTTAGAAGTCGAGGCCACCGTGTCCGCCTGGCGGCCCTGGCTGGCGCTGACCGTGCAGGAGTTCGACGCGTACAGAAGGCTGTTGGCCGAGCGCCTGCCAGAGACGATCGGCTACCGCCTGCCCGAGGCCACCTGCCTGGCCTGGCCGGACCTTGGCAGGCAGGGCGCGGCCGAGCAGGAGGCCAGAGTGCTGGTCAGCGACGGCGAGCTGTTCGGCCAAGGCGGCGAGAACCATGTGCGACTCGACTTCGGAATTTCGGCCCCGACCGTGGCGGAGATCCTCGACGGAAACTCCCGACTGACGTGCTGAGCGCGGCAGGGCTGAGCGCCAAGGAGGAGGCCGCCTACCGGCTTCTGGTCAGAACCGCCGGGGTCGAGCCCGCCGAGCTGGCAGAAGAGCTCGGCGTCGAGAGCGAGGCGGCGCGGCAGGCGCTCGGTTCCCTGCTCGCCAAAGGCCTGGCCCGAGCCGTACCAGGAGAGCCCGACAGGTTCACCGCCGTCGCGCCCGACGTCGCGCTCGCGGCCCTGCTGCACAGGCGGCAGGAGGAGGTGGACCGGGCCAGGCAGGCCGTGGAGCAGCTCACAGGGGAATACCTGGCCCATTCGCGGCGCCGCGAGGCCGCCCAGCTGATCGAGGTGATCACCAGCAGGACGGCGCTGCGCGAGCAGTTGCGCCTGCTGCAGGACAACGCCCGCCACGAGGTCGTCAGCCTCTGCCGGGCCGGACACGTCGCGATGACCTCGCAGGAGAACATCGAGGAATTGGCCGCGCTGCGACGTGGAGTGGGCTACCGCGTCCTGTACGAACGCGCCCTGCTCGAGGAGCCTGGCATGCTGATCAACCTCGCCGACGGGATCAAGCTGGGCGAGCAGGCGCGCGCCCTGCCCACCCTGCCCGTGCGGATGATCATCGCAGACGGCGAGTTGGGCGTGCTCCCGCTGATCCAGCACACCGGCGGGCTGACCCAGCTCACCGCGGCGCTGGTCAGGCCCAGCAGCTTGCTGGACGCGCTCAAGGCCCTGTTCGAGAGCCTCTGGGAGCGGGCCACCCCCGTCAGTCTCACCACGCCAGGCAGCCCGCTCGACTCCGACCACCTCTACCTGCTGTCGCTGCTGGTGGCGGGCGTGCCTGACAAATCGATCGCCACGCAACTGAAGGTGTCGCACCGGACCGTCCAGCGCCGGATAACCCACCTGATGGAGCGGGCGGGCGCCCAGACCAGAATGCAGCTGGCCTGGCACGCCGCCCGCGAGAACTGGCTGTGACGGTCAGTACGCCCTGATCACCGGCTGCCTGACCTGGTTGCCGCCGGAATCGGTGGCGGTGACGCGAAGTGACGGATGCGGGCGGAGGACGATGCGACAGCGGAGGCGGCTCCGACACCACCGCGAGCAGGAGGTCGTCATGACCAAGGTCATCGGCGTCGTGCGCGACAACGTCTTCGGTGGTCCGTGCGGGCGCAGGCGGCCTGACGTGCCGTTGCCCTTTCTTGATCGCTAGTGCAGACAGCCCGACCATCACGCTGATACGTTTTCCTGTCAGTTGATTCGTTCTGGGGGCAGCGTGAACCAGCCATTAGT
>NZ_JBEZDO010000044.1:0-69365 GCF_040648355.1 Nonomuraea sp. NPDC049152
CCGACCGCGTCGTCTTCCTGGACGGCGGCCGGATCGTGGAGGAGGGCAGCCACGACGAGCTGCTGCGCCGTGGCGGCCACTACGCCGATTTCTGGAACATCTCCATGACACCGAGCCCTGGACCGAGCTGATGCGCCTGCCCCGCGGCCTTGCCGTGCGTTTCCCCACGCTCGACGTGCAGCCGATGGCCAGCCGTACGGGGCAGATCCGCCCACCCGCTGCCCTGCACAAGACCGATTTCCGCCGCCGTCGGGCTGGGCGTTCCAGTAACGGGGCCGGTGCTGCCTCCGGTGGAGGCATACAGATCAGGGTAAGCCAGGTTGATCGACATGCCGTCTCACCTGCTCGCGTGCCCGCACCGACCTTGGTCCTGCACGGCACCGAGGACCCGCTCCTCCCCTACGGCCACGCCGAGGCCCTGGCCCGCGAGATCCCCGGTGCCTCGCGGATCCCGCTGCCCGGCATGGGCCCACCGAACCGGCGTGTACGGCAGGAGGCCGACTTCCGTCGTAGGCTGCGTCTCGCACGTGAGGGACAGGAGGCTGAGGTGGCCGAGACGACGCTGACCGAGACGATGGTGGCCGAGGTGATGGCCGAGCTGGCCGAGCTCGAGGACCCGAAGACACGCGAGGTGAACGAGAAGCACGGTGACGATCACGGTGTGAACCTCAGCAAGCTGCGCGCGCTCGCGAAGCGGCTGAAGACGCAGCAGGAACTCGCGTGCCGGCTCTGGGAGACGGATGACACCGCGGCGAGACTGCTGGCGATCCTGATCTGCCGCCCGAAGGCGTTCGAGCGTGACGAGTTGGACGTCATGGTGCGCGAGGCGCGCACACCCAAGGTGCACGACTGGCTCGTGAACTACGTGGTGAAGAAGAATCCACACTCCGAAGAGCTACGCCTGGCCTGGTTCGCCGATCCGGATCCAGGGGTCGCGAGTGCCGGCTGGGCGTTGACCACCGAACGCGTGGCGAAGAAGCCCGAGGGCCTCGACCTCGCAGGACTGCTCGACGTCATCGAGGCGGAGATGAAAGCCGCTCCGGATCGCCTGCAGTGGGCGATGAACCACTGCCTGGCTCAGATCGGGATCGAGCACGCCGAGCACCGCGCCCGCGCAATCGACATCGGTGAGCGCCTGGAGGTGCTCAAGGACTACCCGACTTCCCCGGGCTGCACGTCTCCGTTCGCGCCCATCTGGATCACCGAGATGGTGCGCCGACAGCACGATTAAGCGGGCCATGGCGCGATCACGGCGGCCGCAAGGGATCGCGGCGGCCGGAGGCCGCGCCGGCCGCCCAGGAAGACCGGTCCGGCCTGGCGGCCTTGGAGCAGCGGCGGCGCAGGAGCCGACACCATGGCCAAGTCCACCGCCACCGCATCCGCTCTCGTTGTCCAGCTCGATGGCGGCGGCAGTGCCAACGGCGCAGCCAATGGCAGCAGCCACAGCCGCCGATAAAGGACGAACAAACGCCTGAAAACTGCCGGAAAAGAATGAAGAGGCGTTGGAAGGCAATCCTTCCGACGCCTCTTCGGCAGTAGACGACGCCCGGCGGGCCGGCACCCCGGCCTGTGACCGCCCGCGCCCGCCGACCGCCAGACACCGGCCCTTCGTGCCGTAGCCCGGACAGTCAGGCGGCCGGCTCGACGCTGGTGAAGTCCACCTCCTTCAGCAGCGGGTCAAACGGGTCCGGCTGGCGGCCCAGGTCGTCGGTGGCGTAGGCGCCGACGCGGCTGATGTGGGCGCGCAGGTAGGGGGCGATCTGGCCGAGCTGGTCGGCGGTGATGGTCCAGCCTTCGGCGACCAGCTGCCGCACTTTTGCCGGTGTCGCCTGGTCGTGGCTGTCCCGGTGCCTCGGTCAGATCATGTGGTTGGGCTTCCGGGTGTGCGGAGGGTTCGGCGGATGGCGTTGCGGAGCCAGCGGTGGGCTCCGTCGGCTGTGTGTCGGGGGTGCCAGGCCATGCCGATGGTCAGTAGTGGCAGTGCCAGGGGGATGTCGAGGAGGCGCAGTCCGAGGGCGGTGGCGTCGTCGGTGAGGGGTGAGGGGGCGGCGCCGGGGAGTGCGGCAGGTACGAGGCAGACGATGTCGCTGCGGGTGGCGAGGGTCATCGCGGCCAGGTGGCTGGGGAGGACGACGCTGACCCGCCGGTGGAGGTTCTGCTCGGCCAGGGCGGTGTCGAGGGGGCCGGTGAACCGGCCGCGGCGGCTGACCGCGACGTGCTGGGCGGCGGCGAGCCGGGCCGGGGTCAGGGGTTTTTCGGTGAGAGGGTGGCCTGGCCGGACGGCCGCCACCATTCGGAGGCTGACCAGTTCTTCGATCTGGGTTTCGGGGTCCACGTGGTCGATGGATCCGATCTCCAGGTCGATCCGGCCGTCGCGTAGGGCGGGTCCGGCCTCCAGTTCTTCGGCCCGGATCCGGAACGAGACCCCCGGTGCCTCCCGCTGGGCCAGTTGCAGCAGTCCGGGGGCCAGTACCGCGCCGACCAGGTCGGCGGCTTGGAGAGTGAAGGTGCTGCGCAGGCTGGCGGGGTCGACGCTCGCGCCAGGGCTGAGCAGCGCTCCGAGGCTGCGTACCACCGCGGCGGCTTCCTCGCGCAGGGCCTGGGCGCGTGGGGTGGGAACCATGGTCTGTCCGGCCCGGACCAGGAGGGGGTCCTGGAGGATGCGACGGAGGCGGGCGAGGGTGCGGCTCATGGCGGCGGGCGAGGTCTGCAGACGTGCGGCGGCGCGGGTCACGCTGTGCTCGGCCAGCAAAGCATCCAGCGCGATGGCGAGATTGGCGTCGATGACCGGATCCGGGCTGCTCACCAGCATCATTCCATTTCAGTCAATGATTCCGTGCTGAAGTTCCCATTGTGGCAACACGGCTGTCCTCCGCAGGATGAGGGGCGTACCGATCCGGCACGACCTGCGAGGTTTTCATGATCGTTATTACCGCTCCCACCGGGAACATCGGCCGTCACCTGCTTTCCAAGCTCCTGGAGTCCGCCCCCGCCGCGGGTGAGGAACTGCGCGTGATCGTGCGCGACCCCGCCCGGCTTCCGGACGCGGCGCGCGGACGTGTCGAGGTGATCACCGGCTCGCACGCAGACACCGAGGTCCTCGACCGGGCCTTCGAGGGTGCGGACGCCGTTTTCTGGCTCGTCCCCCCTGACGCCTCCCTGGCCCCGCACGACGGCTACAGCGGCTTCACCCGCCCCGCCCTGAAGGCGCTCGCTGTCCACGGTGTCGGCCATGTCGTCGGGGTCTCGGCACTCGGCCGCGGTACCCCGGTCGCCGACCGCGCCGGCCTGGTCACCGCCTCCCTCGCCATGGACGACCTCATCGCCGGTACCGGTGTTGCCTACCGGGCCCTGGCCAACCCGTCCTTCTTCGAGAACCTCCTGGAGGAGTCCGACTCGATCCGCGACAAGGGCGTCTTCACCGACACCGTCGACGCCGACCGCAAGGCCCCCCTCGTCGCTGTCGCCGACATCGCGGCCGCCGCCGCCGGCCTGCTGCTGGACCGCTCGTGGACCGGCACCGACAGCGTCCCGGTCCTCGGGCCGGAGGACCTGTCCCCCAACGACCTCGCCCGCATCATGACCGCGCAGCTCGGCCGCCCCGTCCGCTACGAACGCCAGCCGCTCGACGAGCTGTACACCACCCTCCTCGGCTACGGCCTCAACGAGGCATTCGTCCAGGGCGTCACCGACATGAAGCGAGCCAAGGACGAGGGCCTCGACGCCGGCGTCGCCCGCACCCCGGACACCGCCTCCCCCACCGGCTTCGAGCAGTGGTGCGCCCAGACCCTCAAGCCCGCCGTCCTCTCCTGAGGGTCCACCACCCGTCGCCGGAACACATGGTGCCCAGCGACCAAGACCACCTATACCTTTGGAGGCGTCCTGATGCCCGCTGAGGAAACCGAACCGCCGGTCACGGCGTTCATGCTCGTCAAGACCACACCCGAGTGGCTCGCCCTGACCGTCCAGGAACGTGTGGACGCCTTCACCACCCAGGTCCTGCCCGCGATCGAGGCCAGGACCAGCGGCGTCCGGTCACGCTTCTACGACACGGAGTTCTACTCCGCGCGCGTCACCGACGTCTGGGTGTGGGAAGCGGAAGACCACCACGCCTACCAGCTCCTCATCGACGCACTGCGCGAAACCCCGTTCTGGGACCGCTACTTCGAGGTCGTCGACCTCCTCGTCGGCACCGAGAACGGCTACGCCCGCACCTACGGCCTCGAACCCGTCGCCACCATCACCACCTGACACACCGCCCACCCCGCGCGACTGGTCCGATGCCCTCTTGCCGCAACCGGCCAGAGGGCATCGGACCAGGAAGAACGAGAGCCTGCATCTACGGCGTCAGCCGGGAGGGACGCCTGCGGCAGTACAGCACGGACCAGACCTGGGGCCAGCAACTGCGCGAGTGGGGCATGCCCGTCGACGTCGCGCGGCACGGTGATGACCTGCATTACTGGGTGTTCGGCGAGTCTCACTACGTCAAACAGGGCGTCGGCTATCCGCTCGGCCCCCGACGGGCAGCGGGGGATGCGTTTCTGCAGCCCGGTAGAACTTACATCGATCACGACGACCTGACTGCGCCTGCGGACTCCGCGCCTGCGTCATGACCGCTTTCTTGAGACCAGCCCGTATCGGCCAGCAAGATGCCCAGAACATGCTGGTCAAGCGATGCGCGGTATTGCCCGGGTCGTGTTCTTGTCCGGGTCAGCACCTGTTGTTCTTCGCTTCGGGGACGGGGGTGGCAGTGGCCGCGGCGAGGCCGGGCTGGGCCCAGAGCAGGTAGGAGATGGCGCCAAAGTCTGCGGTGGGGCCGGCCCAGAAGGCGCTGGTCACTTTGGGGACGGCGAGGCCGTAGTGCCCGGCGTTGGTCTTGATGCACCAGGCGCGGTCCTTGTCTCCTCCCGGCCAGTGCCATTCCTGGAACTTGCTCGTCCAGGCCGTGGAGGGAGTGGACATGCATGCGCTGAGCGTCGGCTGGCCGGTTCCGGTGAACTCCGCGGCCGTCGCCCCGTTGATCAGCTCCGGGCCTATGTTGATGCCTACTCGTTTGATCCGGATGTCCGCCGTGCGGGCCTCGGGAGGGTCGGCCTGGAAGGTCTTGCCGGTGTCCAGGTCCTGGGAACCGTCCAGGTCGCCGGGGACGGTGCCGCGCACCGCGACGCTGCTACCGCCCTTGGCGTCGGTGACGGCGACCTTCGCCGTGGTGCCGGGCGGGATGACCACCTTGATCTGCCGCTCTGTGACGTAGAGGTCCACGTGCTTGAGTTGCGCGCCGTTCACGCTGACCTTGAGCTCGTGATCGGTGTTGAGCTCGAACACGCTCGTCTGCTGCTGCCCTTGGAGCGTCTGCTCGACCAGCAGCCATGTCTTGTCCTTCGGCACCGTGTGGTCGATGAGGTATTTCGCCAGAGCGTCCGCCGCGAACAGACCGAGACTAACCGCAATGCCCGGGATCGTCTTCGGTGCTGCCTCGGGCAGGACAGCCAATACGATAGGCGAATAGACCTCGTAGGCGCTGACGATCGGATTCGGGGTGCAACTGGTGTGGTCGCAGCCCGAGACCAGGCCGGTGATCACAACACAGGTGGCGGCTACGGATGTCGCGTGTCGAATCAAGATCTGTCCCCAGCTAGTCGCGTCGACCGGCTTCAGGATTGTCCTGCAGCCGCCCTGGCATGAGAAGGGCCTAATCACCTGGACGCCGGTCGGCAGTCTGAAAACGCGCGCCTGAAGGGCGCGGAGACAGCACTCACCGAGGCGCTCAGGACGGACGGCGCCCTGGGCGTGGACGCCCGCTTGACCCCGCATGAGTGGGAGGCGGCGGAGGTGCGGTTCGGGCGCGCCTGGCGCCGTGGCCCGACGCCCAGCGCTGAGGCCATAGCGGTCAAATTGTCGGGCGGGCGGGATACGGTTTCTGCCAGTGGCAGATCTCGCGCCTGCCCGCTTCCGAGCCACCGCCGCCCACGTCGGCGGTCGCAACGAGGACAAGGGCCCCGCCTCGCGCGAGCGACTTTCCGTTCGCTTCGCCCATGACCTGTGCATGATCGCACCCGGCGGAGTGACGTGGGCACCCGCCGAGAGGAATCGATCATGACCTCAGACGAGGCCCGTAAGCGCGACATCCGCCGCCGCATCGAAGCGCCTGTTTGCCGTGAGTTTGGCCTGCCGGTCTGCCTCTTTAGCCGCCGGTCGTCCGGTACGCCCTGATGATCGTCTGCTCGACCGTGTTGCCCGAGGCGTCCGTCGCCTTGGCGCGCAGGGAGACGTGGCCGGAGGCCGGGTTGTCCACGCGTACCACCCCTCCGGTCGGCGTGCGGACCAGCTTGGGTGTGCGCCACGTCGCCCCGTCGTCGTAGGACACCTCGACCGACAGGTCCTTCAGCCGCTGGTCCGCGCCTGATTCCGGCGTCTGCCTGACGATGACGGGGACGAAGTAGGGCACCGCGCCAGGGGCGGTGTTCTCCCTGCTGAGCGGCGGGGTGAAGCCGATCACCGCCGCCGGCAGCCGGACCCCCGCCGGGCCGGTGACGTGTTCCGACCGGAAGGTCCAGGCCGAGCTCACCCGCGTGGACGGGTATGGCTCGCCGCGCACTGCCTGCGTCTCGACCCGGTAGGTCGCCCGGTCAGGCGGGACGGTGAACGACGGGTAGAGTGTCGGCTTCTCCGTGACGAGCGTGCCGTCGCGGTACAGCGCGGACCGCACCTTCAGGCCGGGGCCGAAACCCGGCCTGCCCAGATGGTCGCCGAGAGGACGGACGCGCACGTCGATCGTGTCCCCAGTGCGTGACAGGCCGGTGAGCTCGGTGGGAGAGGGGTCATAGGCCGGGCCGAACACGCCGAGGTTCCAGCGTTCGATGGTGGTGCGCCCAGCCCGGTAGGTGGTGGGCCGGCCTTCTGTCCTGTGCGGGCGGCCGTCGGCTGAGGTCTCCTGCATCATGCGGACCCAGCGCACGCCGTCGTCGGTGTTGAGGTACGCGGTCTGGGTGAACGGCAGGCCGAACCCGATCTGCTCTCCCCACGTCGGTATCCACGTGTCGCCGGGCATCGGCGCGACGAACACCCTGCCGGTGGAACCGGGGGTCTGCCGCGCGTAGTCGACCCTGACCGCCGCGAACTTGTCCGGCGCGGGAGTCCGCTGGAATTCGGTGACCATTCGCTGGGGGACGAAGTAGGCGGCGTGGTAGGTGCGCGGGCTGCCGAAGACACCACCGTCCGGTCCCGGTTCCACCCACGCGCCGGAGACGCTGCTGAGGAACTCGGGGTAGGCCCGGTCGGCGCCGAGCTGGGCGGCGAACAAGCGGTCGAACGCTGGCGCCCAGAGTGAGCGGTTCACGCTGAGGTTGTCACCGAAACGGCGGGAGAAGAAGATCTGGGCGCCCACCGGTTCACGGACACCTCGGCCGTGCCTCCCGCGGGGACCGTCACGGTCTTGGCCGACAGGCTGAACGGCGTCGTGCCGATGGGCTTGCCCGCACCGTCCACGGCCTTGACCGCGAGGTCGAGCGTCACCGGTTCGGCGCCGGCGTTGGTGTAGGTGAGCTTCCTGGTGACCGGCTGGTCGTCGGTGTGCGGCCAGGCCCGCAGCCCGAAGCCGATGCTGGGCGGGTCGGCCGTGACCTGCTGGGAGATCGCCCTCGCCACGTCCACCCTGCCTGAGCCCTGGCCGAAGACGCCGATGGCCCCCGGCCGCGCCGAGCCCATCAGCGCGGCCTTGAGCTGGGGGTCCAGCCGGGGTGCTGCCCGGCCAGGATCGCCGCCGCCCCTGCGACGTGCGGGGTGGCCATCGAGGTGCCCGACATGCTGATGTAGGACCCCTCACCCACCGGCGCGAGCCTGCTCCTTGCCGCGACGATATCCACGCCGGGGGCGGTGATGTCGGGCTTGAGCCCGTGGTCACCGGTTCTCGGGCCGGTGCTGGAGAAGGCGGCCAGGGTCTCGTCTCTGGCCACCGCGCCCACCGCCAGCGCCGCGTCGGCGGTGGCCGGAGAGCCGACGGTCCCCTTGCCGTTGTTGCCCGCCGCCACCACGAACAGGGTCCCGTACTGGGCGGTCAGCTGCTCCACCGCCTGTTCGAGCGGGTCGAGGCCGGGGTGGTCATCCCCGGTGAGGCTCATGTTCACCACTTTGGCGCCCTGTTCGGCGCTCCAGTGCATCCCGGCGATGATCGCCGACTCCTGACAGAAGTCCGCGCACACCTTCGCGGCGAGCACCTGCGCTCCTGGAGCGACGCCGCGATGACGGCCCGCCGAAGCGCCACCGCCGCTCACGATCGTCGCGGGTACATGGGTGCCGTGGCCGTGGTCGTCGCCGCCCTCTGGGGCGTCGGTGAAGTTGCGCTCGCCGGCGATCCGGCCTGCGAGGTCGGGATGGCCGGCGTCCACGCCGGAATCCAGCACGCCGACCTGCGGGACGCTCGTCTCCAGTGACGGCTTCAACCGGCCGTCGAGCCATACCTTCCGCACCCCGCCCGCCAGGGTCAGGTCCTTCCAGAATCCGGTGCGCTGTTTCGCCTGCGCCCGTACGGCGGTGCCGTCGATGCTGGGCAGGTCGCGCACGACGCGGGAGCCGCTCATGGTGGTCCTGGCCCGCGCGTCAGCGTCCTGGACGATGATCAACGGCAGCTCCGGCTCGCGGTCGTAGCCGGACTCCAGCAGGGCGGACACGTCGAACAGGCGAGTGTCGAGCCGCCCTTCTCTCAGCAGGGGCGCCGCGTCGCTCGGCACCACGCGCAACCGGCCGCCGGCCTCGTCGATCAGGAAGGTGACGCCTTCCCGCCCGGGCCCGCGCTCGATGGTGTGGACGCCGCCTCCCAGTCGCACCGTGTCGCCGGTGATCAGGGTGATCGCACGCTGCTCCGCGTGCGCATCGGCCGTGGAAGCGTGACCCGACGGCCCGACCACAAGGGCGGACGCGCACAGCAGCACGCCCGCCGATATTCCCGCGACTCTCAAGGATGTTCCTCTCGTCCGTCAAGGATGATCGTTCGCACTCCTCAACTCACGAGCCACCCGAAGGGTTGAGAGGGCTCAGCAACCGCAACGGTAGCCCGCAGTCACGTACGCCACCCAGAGCATCGCCGTGATGGCCGGGGAGGTCATGGAGACCGCCCTCACCGAGACACGCCCCCTCTCGGAAGCCGAGAAGGTCCACTGGCTCGGCCTCCTGCAGGCCACCATCGGCAGGCCCAGCGAGGCCATGCTCAACCTCGCGCGGGAACGCTCTGCCGCACTCGCACAACTGCCTGACAGCCGGTGGGACGCCATCGAGGTCCTGCTCGGCTTGCCCATCACGGTGGTCACCGACGTCACCCGGGGCAACCTGTCGGCTCTGGCGTCGACGCAATGCCCACAAGGGGCTCTGACCTGGATGTCCGTTGGAAATTCCCCATTGCTACCGGGGCCCGGAGGGCTAGGTGGTCTGGCCCAGCCCTTGCTTCACCTATCGAGATTCGATAAATTCTCATCGTAACTCGATGGAAGGATGGGCCATGGGAAAGCTGGCAGTGCGTGCGCTTCGCGCCGTGCTCGTGGTGGTGCTCGCCGGCACCGTGTTCGTACAGGCATTGATGGTGTGGGTGTTGGCCAGCGGGAGCGACCCGGAGGACGGGTCGCTCCCGCTGACCCCGCTGCGCGTGATCACGATCCTGGGCATGGTGTCGGTCCAGGTCGCCCTGGTCAGCGTATGGCGGCTGGTGACGATGGTGCGACGCGGAACCGTGTTCTCCCACGCCGCCTTCCGGTACGTGGACGCCGTGATCGGCGCGATCGTGGCGGCTGCCCTCCTGTGGTTCGCGGTCACGGCCCTCAATGCGCCGGGCCAGCGGGCCGACCCGGGCGTCACCGTCATCATGGGCGGGGTTGGCCTGGCCATCCTGGGGGTCGCGCTCATCGTGCTCGTGCTGCGGATGCTGCTCGCCCAGGCCGTCGCGCGCGACGTCGAAGCGGCGCAGATGCAGGCCGAGTTGGACGAGGTGATCTGATGCCGATCGTCGTCGACATCGACGTGATGCTGGCCAGGCGGAAGATGTCTGTGGGCGACCTCGCGGACCGCGTAGGGATCACGCCCGCCAACCTGGCGGTACTCAAGAATGGCCGCGCTAAGGCGGTGCGCTTCGCGACGCTCGCCGCGCTCTGCGAGGTACTCAAGTGCCAGCCGGGCGACCTGCTGCGCTGGGAGGCCGAGGACGCCGCGGGCGGATGACGCGCCCCAGAGCGAGCGTGAAAACGCCTGGCACCACCGGCCTGTGGATCTCGGTCGGGATGCCGGTCACGTGCAGTCACCTGCGACGATGCCGCTCGTTTGGGGCGCGTGACTCGGTTCTTACCAGCACCCCGTCACCGCCGCTCGCCCCCATTGATCGCGGCCGGGAAGGAATCCCCCGACGGCCGAACCCGCTCTGCTCGTGCACCGAACCACCTCCCACGACCACCGCCAGCTCGCCGAGGCTCTCGGCTGGCTTCGGTCTGGCCGACACCGCGTAAGCCGCTGTCACCTCGCCAGTCTCGGTTGGATGCGCTCAAGCCGCTGAGCAGCATACGGTGTCACCTGCTCATCCGGCCTCGCGTTCGCGAGACCGGATGAGCAGGTGGTGTCGAGCGGTTACTGGGAGCTCGGCGGGCACATCTCGGCTTCCATTTCCTTGGTGAGGATGTCGAGCGGGTTGTCCCAGTCGCCGTTGATGTTGGAGACGAGCATGCGCTTGCCGTCCTTGCTGCCCATCGCGATGGTCCAGGAGCCGTGGATCCGGCCGCCGTTGCCCCAGACCGTCACTCCGCAGTCCAGCGTCTTAGAGAAGACGCCGAGCCCGTAGGCGGTGTTGTCGATCCACTGCACGCCCTTGGTGGAGACGGCGGTGAACATCTCCTTTTGCTGCGCGGGCGGCAGCAGACGGCCGCTCAGCAGTGCCCGGTAGAAGGTCTGCAAATCCCCGGCGGTCGAGACGATGCCGCCGCCCGCCCCGGCCCAGGAGGCATTCATGTCCGTGAGGTCGTAGATCTTGCCATTGGGGTCGCCCACCGGGAGCTTGATGTAGTGCCGCACGTGCGGCTTGCGCAACTTCGTCTCTTCGTCCGGCAGGTACGTCCCCTTCAGGCCGAGCGGACGGATGATGCGCCGCGTGACCTCCTCGGCGTAGGACCTGCCGGTGACCTTCTCGATGATCATCCCGGCCAGGATGTAGTTGGTGTTGGAGTAGCCCCACCCCTTGCCCGGCGTGAAGGGGGCCGGGTTGGCCATGGCGATCTTCACCAGCTGCTCGGGACGGTAGCGGTCGAAACGGTGCTTGAGGAAGGCGGGCGTCCACTGCTTTGCCGCCATGCCCGCATCCGAGGTGTAGGGGAAGATGCCGCTGGTCTGGTTGAGCAGCTGCCGGATGGTGATCTTGCTACCGTCGTGGCCGTTGCCCTTCACCACGCCGGGCAGCCACTTCTCCACCTTGTCGTCGAGGCTCAGCCGGCCTTCGGCCGCGAGCTTCAGCACGACGGTCGCGGAGAACGACTTGGTGACGCTGCCGGCCCGGAAGTGGTCCTGCTGGCGGCGCTTGCGTCCGGTCTCGGTGTCGGCCACGCCTGCCGTACCGAACCAGGACCTGTGGCCGTCACGGACGTCAGCGATGATGCCGGGCATGCCGTCAGCCACGGCTTGGTCGACTACCTGCTGGACTTCGGCGTGGTCGTCGGCTACCGCCGCCGACGCGCTCATGGTCACGGCGACTGCGGCGGCGAGCAGGCAGGCGGCAGTGCGGAGGATCTTAGTCATGGGTCGATCGCCCTTCATTCAAGTGAGTGTTCGTGCAGGGGAAGTGCAGCGGGCTAGCGGCCGCTGGTGACACGGTGGAGCTGGATGTCGCCGCGGGCGACGTGGGCGTGGAGCTCGACGGTGTTGCCGCCGGACTCCTCGGGGTTGTCGCCCAGGTTGTCGCGGACCCTGCCGAGCGTGGTCTTGGCGTCCAGCAGTACGGCGGTGCCGTCCGGGATCCCGACGTTGATCGTCCCGGCGCCGACGTCCAGATCGGCGCGCCCTCGCCCTATCGCGCCGACCTTGACGGCGCCTTGCTCGACGGTCACGCGCAGGGCGTCTGCGGCCCGGTCCACCGTGACGTTCCCGGCGCCGTTGCCGATCACTGTGGTGCCGGTACTCTCGCCGACCTTGATCTGACCGTGGGCGGTGGTGAGGGCGGCCGGGCCGCCGGAGTTGGCGACGGTGATGTCGCCGTCGTCGGTGGTCACGCGCAGCTCGCCGGTGTGGTCGAGGTCGATGTTGCCCTGGGAGAGGTGAGCCCGTACCGCGCCCAGGCGCCCCTGGCCGTTCAGGAGCCCGTCGCGGACGCTGATGTCGAGCGCCGAGCCGCTGGGCAGCTCGACCGCCACCGCGATGCGGCCGGGCAGGGATCGGATGCTCGAGCGGTCCTTGACCGTCAGGCGGCCGTCGGCGTAGGTGACGCGGGCGCGTTCGGCGGCTGCGACGTCGGTGGCGTCGGCCGGATCGGCCGGCCGTACCTCGACGGTGGTGTCGGTGCGCTGGGTCGCGCTGATGCGGATGTCGGCCGCGGTGAACGAGACGACGGCGGTGATCGGCTCTGGTGTGGCGAATGTCGGCATGTCGCCTACCCCGCCTTTGATCGTAGTCATTGATGTTCCTCTTTCAGGGGATAAGGTGGCCACCGGCTCGCGCTGGCCCCCGGTGGACATCGCGAGCCGGTGGCGGGCAGCGTGCTTACGCACCGATGGAGGCGCCGAACTCCGCTTCGATGATCTTGAACATGGGGTCCCAGGTCTTCCATTCGGTGTTGGTGTGGACGGCGACGGTGTGTTGGCCGTCGGGGGTGCCGACCGCGAAGAACCAGGATCCCCAGAGGCTGCCGCCGACGCCGCGCAGCGTCCGGCCGCCGGTCGCCTGCTTGTCGAACTCGAACAGGCCCAGGCCATAGCGGGTGTGCGGCATCCAGTAGCTGCCCTCGGTGGAGACGGTGGTCCACATCTGCCGGTGCTGGGCGGGCGGCAGCAGGCTGCCCGTGGTCATCGCGCTGAAGAAGCGGATCATGTCGCCGGTGGTGGAGACGACGTTGCCGGCCGCGTAGCCCAGGGAGGAGTTGAGCGCGGTGACGTCCAGGGGCGGCAGGCCGGGCTCCTCCATCAGCGATTCCCAGTTCTCCGGGGTGAGCGCGGCGGGGTCGGCGCCGTCCTTGAGGAACAGGTGGGAGTAGCCTCGCGGGTGCGGCTCGGGGTATCCGGTGTCGGTGGTGGGGCGCACGCGGGTGTGGGTCAGGCCGAGCGGCTGGATGACCCGGCGGTCGACCTCGTCGGCGTAGCTGCTGCCGGTGACCTTCTCGATGATCGCGCCGGCGATGTGGAAGCCGCCGTTGGCGTACTCGAAGCGTTCGCCGGGCGCACCGACCGGCGGCTGGGACACCGCCACCCGCAGCAGTTCCTCGGTGCTGAAGGTGTCGAAGCGATGCTGGACGAACCCGGAGCGGGTGGCGTAGCGGTGGGCCACCTCCGGCGCCAGGCCGGTGGGGAACAGACCGCTGGTGTTGCTGAGCAGGTGCCTGATGGTGATCTTGTCGCCGTCGTAGCCGTTGACGTCCAGCACGCCGGGCAGGTGGGCGTTGACCGTGTCGTCGAGGCTGAGGCCGCCCTCGGCCTCCAGAGCCAGGATGGTCGCGGCGGTGAAGGTCTTGCCGCTGCTGCCGGTGTGGAAGTACTCCCCCGGCCGGCGCGGGGAGCCGGTCTCGAGGTCGGCCACACCGGCGGTGCCGAACCAGGTCCGGTCCCCGTCCTTGACCTCGGCGACGATGCCGGGGACGCCGACCTCCGCCACGGTCCAGTCGAGCACCTGCTGCACGTTCTCGTTCGCTGCCATCGCACTGCCTTCCGTGTGGTTCTTCCGATGTCCTGAACGATGTCCGGCAGCTCTGACAGGCGGCTTATATCCCGCTTCCAGCCACACCGGCCTGCTGTAAGGGAGTGCTTGATCGGTAGCCTGTCGCGCATGCGGATTGAGGTGTTGGGGCCGGTTCTGGCGTACGCCGGCGATGGCGCGCCGATCGACCTGGGCGGCACCAGGGTGCGCGCGCTGCTGGCCAGGCTGGCACTGGCCAGGAACGAAGTGGTGTCGGTCGATTCGCTGCTCGACGGCCTGTGGGGGGAACACTCGTCCGGGGGCACCGTCAACGCGTTGCACGCGCTGGTGCACCGGCTGCGCAAGGCCCTGGCCGGGGCCGGGGCAGTGCCGCCTCCGGCGCGCATCCTCGACGTCGGGGGCGGCACGGGAGTGCGCGCACAGTGGCTGGCCGCAGACGGCTACGAGGTGCACCCGGTCGATCCAGTGCCCGCGTGAGTGCCGCGCGGTTGATCTTCGCAGCGCAGGCCTTACGCGGTCTGGCATACGGCCTGGCCGCCGTCCAGCTCGCCACGCTGCTGCGGGCCGAGGGACTGCAGGCCGCCGGGGTCGGTCTCGTGCTGGCCGCCGTGATGGCCGGGGGCGCGCTGGCCAGCATCGCCCTGGCCCGCTGGGGCGACCGGTTCGGCCGTCGCCGCTCCTACGCCGTGCTGTACCTGGCCCTGGCCCTGTGCGGGTCGCTGATTGCGGTCGGAGCTCCGGTGTGGCTGCTGAGCCTGGCCGCTCTGTCCGGCGCGCTGTCGGTCGAGGTGGTCGAGTCCGGGCCGTTCACCACCGTGGAGCAGGTCATGCTGGATGGCAGCGGCGTGGCCGTGCGCGGCTTCGGCCTCTACAACGCCGTCGCCGCCGCCGCCGGGGCCGCCGGCGCGCTGCTGGGCGCGCTCCCGCCCTCGCGGTCGCTGCTCGGCGCTGTGTTGCTGGCCGTGGGCGTGGCTGGTGCGTTGCTGGCCCTGCGGCTGCCCGCCTCGCTCGAGGTGGCCTCGGTTCAGGCCTCCGCACCGGTCCGGCCTCGCCCGGTCGTGGTCCGGCTGGCGGCGCTGTTCGCCGTGGACAGCCTGGCAGGGGGTTTCGTTGTGCAGGCCTACCTGGCCTACTGGCTGGGCGTCCACTACCAAGCTGACACGGCGAGCATCGGGCTGCTTTTCGCGGGCTGTGCCGTCCTGCAGACCGCCTCCTTCCTGCTCGCGCCGGTCATCGCGGCCAGGATCGGGCTGCTGAACACGATGGTCTTCACCCACCTGCCGAGTAACCTGCTGCTCATCGGCGTCGCCTTCGCCCCGGGGCTCCCAGTGGCGGCGGGGCTGCTGCTGGCCCGCGCCTGCCTGTCCTCGATGGACGTGCCCACCCGCCAGGCCTACGTCATGGCCATGGTCCCGCCCACCGAGCGCACCACCACAGCCGCCGTCACCAACACCGCCCGCTACCTGACCCGCCCGGCCGGTCCCGCGCTGGCCGGGCTGCTGCAGCCCCTCGGTCTGGCCTGGCCGTTCCTCATCGCCGGGACCGCCAAGACCCTCTACGACCTGGCCCTGTGGCGGATCTTCCGCCGCGTCAAACTTCCCACTGGAGACCCATCGTGATCTGGGTGACCAGGCCCGGCCCAAGACCGACCGGATCGCCTGCCCCTGGCTGATCCGCCGACCCTGACGCCGAGATCCAACGCCCTCGTGATCGGGCCAACTCAACACATCGCTGTCCGTGCCATGCGGCCAGATAATGTTGCAGATTCCTGGCCAACGAGCGCTGCAGGTCACAAGCACCGAGTGGAAGCTGTCCCCTGCGGCCGCGACCCTCGCCCGCGTCGCCCGCTCCATCAACAAGTGGGTGCACATGGGCAGGGTCAACTCCGGCCGCCGCTACCGGTATGCCACGAGGTCGCTGAGGCATGCTCGGTGGACGGCACCTACCTGACGCGTGGCCCGGACAAGCTGCTGCCCAATGTGCTGGCCTGGCGGCAAAAGGCACTCACCGAGCTGTCTGCGTTCACTGCGTTCATAATTACGATCCGTACGACGGACGGTACGATCTCATCTCTCGGGCCGGAGTCACGACTTCGGAGGCGTGACGGCGTTGCCGCTGTATCTCGACTCCTTCTGAGATTCATGATTAAGCCATGAGCGCGACCAGCAAAAGAAGGCATTGGGTAATCGCTGCATGTATAGCGTTTGCCGCGATTGTCGCTTTTCTTGCGAATTTGGCCAACATCGTTCAATTTGCTCAGCATCAATTCGGCTCGTCAACAACGCAACAGCAGGAGCAGAAGCAGGAGCAGGAACAAAAGCAGGAGCAGGGGCAGGAGCAGGGGCAGGAGCAGGGGCAGGAGCAGCAGCAGCAGGAGCAGCAGCCGAAGCCGGAGCCTCCGCCTCCTGTCATTCCGAAACCTGATCCATCCGACTCTTCACCGCCCCCTACCCAGCCTGAGGCGCAAGGTGACACTCTCCCTTACACTGCAGACTCGAGTAAGGACATGGCGGGTTGGGCAACTACCGAGGGGTGGAAGGTCACCGACGGGATGTTGGTGAACGATGGCACCTCCAGTAGCGCCGAGATGACGGCGACAGCCCCAGTCGACCTTGAAGGCGTAGATGATTACGTCGTCGAGGCCGAGATTCAATTTATCGATTTCACGAACTCTGCATTGGCGTCTTTTGGTGTCGTCGTACGGAAAGCCGAGGGTCCTGGATATGGCGCTGGGTATTGTGCGGCGGCAGGGATATTTTCGTGTGACGATTCTGGGGAAGAATATGTTGCTGTGCTGTGGATTCCCCAGGAATTCGGCAACACGGTGATTGATGCAGCACCCTTTAAGCCGAAACAGCAAAAATGGTACTCCTATAAAGTGAAGGTGGAGGGAAACAGAATCCAAATGTGGATCAATGATGCGCTTGTGCTCAGTGGCGTCAACAACACATACCTGGATGGCGGCCGAGTCGGACTTTGGAGCAACAGCAGCCAAATCAGCGTCAGAAGATTTACCGTCTCCAACATATGACTGGTGCTCGCGTGTCCAGCTTCGATCGGTCCTCCGGCCGGGCTGTCAACGACACCTCGCCGGAGCCCTGATTGCTCATCGTTGTTCCGGCCATCGAGCCTGCCGCAGCCCTGGGTTGCTCGCGAGGTACGCTCCGGCGAGCGCGAGCACCACCGCCACGAGCAGCAGAGCGATACTCGGGGCCAGAAACTGCAGGAGGAGACCAGCGGCCGCGGTGCCGACAGGTGCGCCGATTCCGGCGATCGTCGTGGTCGCGGCGATCACGCTGCCCCGGCGGTCGTCCGGTACCTGGCGGAAGATGAGCACGTCGATAAGCACGCCCAGCGCGGGAAGCCCAAGCATTGCCCACAACAGCAGGGCGAACACCCACCATGGTCCCAACGGCACCGCAAGCAGCGCGAACACCGGCACCTGGCTCAGCAGCACACCTAACAGCACAATGCCCGGCCGAAGCCCATGGAGCGGCCGCACAAGAGGCGCACCAAGCAGTCCGCCAACAGCGAGTCCACTCAGCGCCAACCCGGTCTGCCACGGCGGGATCTGCTGATCGCGAAGCACCACGATCGTGATCAGCATGAGCGGCGCACCCACCGTGTTCAGCGCGGTGACCACCAGCGTTGCAGCACGCAGGACCGGATCCCGAAAGAGCATTCGGACCCCGTCAAGCCAGCCACTGGGAGCACTCTCCTGAGCCGCACCCTTGGCCGGAACCCGCACGATCAATACCGCAATCCACGAAACAGCGAAGGTCACAGCCGACAGTGCGAACGGGAGGAACTGCCGGACACCGAACAAGAACCCTCCCAAAGGCGCCCCAAGGAGAGTCGCCAGGTTGTCGCGTACCTCCTCCTGAGTGAGTGCCGCTGTGAGCTGCTCCGGCGGTACGATCTCCCGCACGATCAACATGCGCGCTGGGCCGCTCAACGCTCCGCCGCCGCCGAGGATCGCGGCGACGATGAGAAGGTGCGCCAGCGTCAGCTCCTGCATGGCAAGCGCGATGGCAGCGCTGGCTACCGCAAGGAACCGGACGCCTTCGACCAGGAGTAGGACACGACGCCGATCTCGTCGGTCGATGATTCGGCCAGCCGGCAGGCCGAGCATTATCAAGGCCGAGAGCTGGACGAACCCGAACAGGCTGGCGTGGGCCGGCGACCCGGTGATCGCCAGGATGACGAGAGGGTAGCCGACATCGGCGGCCTCCATGCCGAGGAAGCTGGTGGTGGAGCCGATCCATAACGTTTGGAAGCGCCAGTTGCGCCTCAGCGGAACCGTACATGACTCTGTGATGTCCATGCTCATGGTCCTCATCGGCAGGCTATTCACGATATGGTGAATGCTGTCAGGTCCGTGAATGGGTTGCAAGGACTATCCGACAATCTGCCTCAGGATGTGTGATGGACTCACCCGCAAACCCCGTCAGCGACGTGGAGACGCTCAAGGCGTTGTCCCACCCCACGCGCCTCGCGATCCTGAGGGTGCTGACGCCAGGCGCCGGCGACGAGATGCCAGTGCGAACGGTCAAGGAGTTGTCTGCCGAGCTGGGACAGCCGGTCACCAAGCTGTACCGCCACATCAACATGCTGGAATCGCGCGGGCTGATCGAAGTCGCCGCGTCCCGATTGGTCTCGGGGATTGCCGAGCGAAGCTACCGAGCATGCCAGGTCTTGTTGTACCTGGACGCGAGCTTGCTGAGCCCGCAAGGCAGACAGCAGTCCAGAGCACTGGACGCCGCAAGCTTCGACCGCGCCCGCGATAGCTACCTTGCCGCAGCCGCAGACTCCACCGACACCGAGCCGCTGTTGGCGTCCATCGAGGTCAGATTGACGCCTGAGCGGTACGTCGAATTCCAGCAAGCACTTCGAGCCATGATCACGGAATTCAGCGACGCAGACGACCCTGCAGGTCGGCCAGTCGGCCTGTTCTGCGCCCTACATGAGAGCAAGTGAGGCCTACTTCACCAAGTCCAAGGTCATCCGTCCTGCGGGCGGGGCGTTCGTCACGCGCTGGCCTCGTTGCTGGCGATGGCTTCGGTGGCCGTGCTGGCCGGGGCACGCTCGTTTGCCGCGATCGGCGAGTGGATCGCTGACGCTCCCGCCCAGGTCATGGCCGCCTTGAAAGTGCGGCGCGATCCGCTGAGCGGGGCCTGGCAGCCGCCGGATGAGTCGACCCTGTGCCCTGCACACCCAGCGCGAGCACGCGAGCTTCCTCATCGAGCGGAAGGCCGCCGACTACGTCCTGATCGTCAAGAAGAACCAGCCCAGCCTGTACAACCAGGTCAAACGGCTGCTGTGGAAACAGGTCCCGGTTCAGCACCGAGAACGCGACCGCGGACACGGCAGAAACGCACGCCGCACCCTCGAGGCCGTCACCGTCAAGGCCGGCCTGCTGTTCCCCCACGCCGTCCAGGCGATGCAGATCAAGCGGCAGGTGCAGAACCTCAAGACCGGCAAGTGGACCACCGTCACCGTCCAGCCTGCCCGCCTGGCAGGCCAGCCCCGCCGACCTCGCCACCTGGATCCGCGGACACTGGTCGATCGAGAACAAACTCCACTACGTCCGCGACGTCACCCACGCCGAAGACCACTCCCAGGTTCGGACCGGCAACGCACCTCGCGCCATGGCCACCCTGCGCAACCTGGCCATCGGCGCGCTACGGCTGACCGGAGCGAGAAACCTCGCCCACGCCATTCGCCACGTCTCCCGAGATGCCACCCGCAGTCTCGCCATCCTCGGCCTCACGTGATCAGATCAACGAACCGGACAAAGCTCAACTACGCCGAAGCCCTGGGCCGGCGGCCCCCGATCGATTCCCCCTGACGCTGTCCTCCACCGCCATATGATCGCGACCAAGATCGGTACGCGGCTGGTACGTGATCATGGGCACATGCTTGCCGTCGGCCGCATCCGGTCGCACACCCCAGAAACGCAAAAGACCTGCATCTCTGCAGGTCAGTGCGCGTATTGCTACGTAGATCGAGTGTGCCCCTGCAGGATTCGAACCTGCGCACCCGGCTCCGGAGAGCATTGCAGGTTTGCTGGTGAGCACGCCCTTGACCAGGGGCGACGCGCGAATGTCAATCGATCAAGGCCATGGATGGCCCACACGTGGCCCACGATCATGCAGACAGCCCCCTGAACAGCGGGCGCGAAGCGCATCATGGGCTTCAACCAACAGCGGTCGTGGAATGCTCTGCGTTGTGATCGCCCCCCGGCCAGGAGGTTCCTCGTGTTCAACAAGATCATGCGAGCCCTCACCCAAACCACTCCAGACCAACGGCAGGCAGCCGAGGACGATGCGTGCGCATACGGAACACAGATGCTCAGCGAGGCCCGCGAGGAGCTCAACCGGGCGGACACCAAAGCCCAGGTCCTCCTCGGCATCGTTGGCATCGGCCTCGGCGCCGTCACAGGCGGTCTGCTCGCGGGAAGCTGGTCACCTTTCGCAATGTCCAATGCCGTCGAGTGGCTGTGGTGGGCAGGGGCGGCGGCAGCGCTCGCTTCTGTGGTAGTGCTCGCCGGCGCGGTCTATCCGCGGTTGGATCGACGGAAAGGGAACGACGCCGTCATGTACTACGCCGATATCTTCCACCTCGACTCCACGGCGACCGTCGCCAGCGCTCTGATGCGGTCTTCGGCACTGGACCTGGAGCGGGTCGCTGATCAGCTGTACCGGGTCAGCCGCATCGTCGGGCGGAAGTATCGCCTCATCCGCTGGGGGTTCTGGCTGCTCCTGAGTGGAATGACGGCCACGGTGAGCGCGGCGCTCATCAACGTCGTGCTCACCGGCTCTCTGCCGTGACCGCGCAGCCGTAGGTATGGCGCCTGCGCGGTCAGGCAGGTCAAGCTCTGCCTACGAGCAGCGTGTCGTCCTCCAGCGGCGGAACAGGCAGGCCGAGGAGCTCCAGGGTGCTACGGAGCACTGATTCGTTGCTGACGACGAAGTCGAGCATGTCCACCGCCTGGTAGCTCTGCATGATCCTGTCGACGGTGCCGAGCAGTTTCTGCGCTCCCTGCTGCCGCTGCTCGACGAGCTCCGCGATGATCTGTGGCAGTTGCTCCGGGGCGACAGCCAGTTGGATCGCGTGCACCACTCGGGCGCTTCCCTCCACGGCGGCGAGAAACTCCTGCCACTTCTGCCGGACCTCGTCGGTGCTCTTGATCTGGAGCAGCGCCGCCGCGGCGTTGGATCTGATGTCATGCAGCTTCCTGTGAGTATCCCGGTTGAGCTGGCATATCTCCTCGGGAACATTCACCTCGGCTCTGACCGTCCATCGGTAGACTCCCGTCATCGAGCCTGAGATCGATCGAAGTCTCTCGTTCGCGGCCTCCTCCGCCGCGCCCGCCTCCGTGATCTCGAACCGCCGGGTGATCGAACGTACCTCCTCGCAAGCGCGCTGGAGAACCGCCTCGGCTTCGGGCACTTCATCGTTGAAGAGAGCTCGGGCCCGCTTCCCCGCCGAGGTCGCGGTCCGGAGCAGGGTGACGGAGAAGTCGTAAGCGTCGCCCTTGGCGGGCGAGGCCAGAACGAACGGCTCGATGTTGACGGGCGGTTCGGCCTCAGGGCCGTTCTGCTGGACGTGATAGAGCATGGGTGCCAGCCATTTACGCATGGGATCAGCTCCTATGAACGAGTTGACGCAGGTGATGGTAAAGATCGGCGGCGATCTCGCCCTGATGCCGCCAGAGCCGGAGGTAGAGCAGGGCCCGCTTGGCGTTCCGCCTATCGGTCAGGCTGAAGATCTGGTCCGTGATCTCCCGTACGGTGGGCCGCTCGTCGTAATGGCTCAGCCATTCGCTCAGCAGCAGGTCCCAGGACTCGGGCACGACCAGGCGGCCACCTTCCTCGTAGCTGAGCGCGTTGCGCCAGAGCGTCACCAGCGAGGGATGCGGATCGAGCCGGCTCAGATGCGGCCGCTCAGCGGACGAAACGGGCAGCGCGGCCAGCCGTCCAAAGGCCAGGGCGGCGCTGCGATGACCGGCCTGTCCTCCTTCACCGACCCAGTCGGCGAGGTCGTTCACGATGGTGTGCGCGGTGTCCACGCGATAGAGGTAAGCGATGGACTGAGCCACGTCGTGGTGGAACTTGACGCCCCTGGTGAGAACCAAGGTCCTGAACGCGGCGAGGGCTTGGTCGGGTGCGGAGAGACCGACAGACGAGGCGTAGGCACGGATCGCGATCGCCTTCTTTGCATCGTTGCCTTGCATCATCGAACGGAGATGGAGATGGACACGGCCTGTCATCGACGGGTCCTCAGCGGCGGCTTCCAGCGCCAGGGCAGCGAGCTGATGATCCCGGGACCGGCGGGACCGGCTCCACACCTCCAGGAACCGCTCGCTCACGAGAGCGAAGTCGAAGGTCGCAAGCTTTCCGACCGCGTGTCCGACCTTGATCCTCGTATGCGAAGATCCCTCACCGCCGAGCCAGAGCAGCCAGTCGACCAACGAGTCGCGGATGGTCGGTTGGTCCTCCCAGATCACGCGCAGCATGACGGCCGCCAGGCTGGGGCGTCTCAGCCTTATGCTCCGCCCACCACCGGGCCCGGCGGGTGTGGCCTCGGCATCCACGTAACTCAGCCAGAGGGGCAGCTTCTCCCAGAGCTGGACCGGTTTTGGCGAACGCTCACGACGCCACTTTTCGTCGAGCCGTTCGGCCAGGGCCAGCGCCGCGGCGGAGATTTCCGCCTCAGGCAACCCGTGGAGTACGGCAATGCTCGTCATGAAACACCGGCCCAGGATTGGCCTGCGCTTCTCGAGGTCTTCGCCCACCTTCGCGCGCATTCGATTGAACCGCCGGTTCAGCATGACCTCGATGGAGGTGCCGGACTCCACGGTGGCGGCCACCTGCCTGGCTAGTTCGACCACCTGCCAGGGCGCGAAAAGGGCTCGGAGCTCCTCGTCCAGAAGCTGCTGATCGTCCGAGACAAGCCGTACGCCCGGTGCCTGAACAGACAGATGCTTGGCGAAGATCCGGCTGCTCGGTGGAGGGTCGTGCTCGACCATGGGCGCGACAGACGATTTGATGTGCTCCGGCACCAGGACGATCATCCTGCAGTCCGCGTTGACTCCGGCGCGCTTGAGATTCGTGGTCACCCTGTCCACGGCATCGGGCGTATCGACCAGGTCCAGCAAATAGCCGTGACCCGATTCCAGTTTCCAGTCGCGGGGGTTCGGCGTGCTCGCTCCATGCGGAATGATCCAGCTCGCCCTACCACCCCAGTCGAGCAGCGCCGCCAGGGCAGTAGTCGCCTTTCCTGTCTCCGCCGCGCCGCCGAGCAGGACCAGGCGTTCGCTGTCGAGCAGCCTGCGTGCTTCGGCTTGCGACTGAGTCGATACCAGCGTTCGTCGTAGGTCCTCGATCTCGTTTACCGTCAGTTCGTGGATTGTCGCTGCCGGTTGTGACCGCCCCTGGTCTACGTGGATGTCGCCCTGGGCGAACCAGATATTTCCTTTCTTGACGCGGTTGCTTACGCGGCCCTTCAAGTCTCGGGTGCCGGTGCTGGGCCTCTCGTCGGCGAACAGGTCGTCCAGGCTCTGCCTGCGTTCCAGCCACTCCTGTCCGGAGGCGGTCATTTCGTTACGGATCGATTGGTTGTCGGGTTCCTGGGACGCCTCATCCGGCTCCTCAGGCGAGGTGTCCTCGACCTTCGGGTTTTCCGGCTGCGGGGCCTCGGGTCTCGATTCCTCAGGCGGGGAATCGCTCATTTCTTCCTCCGCTTCGGGCCATGAGTGACGTTGATGTCTCCTTGCGCGAAAAGAATGTCGCCTTTCTTGACCCGGTTCTTGATCGATCCGCTGCCCGACGGCGGTGGGGACGGGGCGTCGTCGCTGGACAGCAGGGATTCCGGAATCTCCATGTCATGGACATCGAAGTGCGGCACGTACAGGTATGCCGGGTACTCCTGTTTCTTCTCCGCCACCGCAACCTCCAGGAACTCCGACGGTCTGGGCCGCCCCGGCCCCTGTGACACGTAGTCGCGGAACACCTCCCGCGAAATGATCAGTGCCAGGTCGGCGTCGCGGAAGGTGTCGAGCGCGATCCGGATCGGTGCCGAATCACGCAACCTCGCGGGCTGTACCGCGTGCTGCCCAGGCCACCCGGCCGCGCCGTCCAACTGCAGCGGTCCGACGTGGACGGCCAGCCGTATTCTCATCCGGGCCCAGGTGGGATCGGCGCGTCGGCTGTTGTGTGCGGCGATGGCCACATCCAGCTCAGTCAGGAACTGGTCGAGGAGAAGAGGAATCGTGACGAGAGGGCCCGGCTCGGCGGGAAGGACGGCGGTCAGCGAATCACCGCCCACCTGACGCGACCACGACTCGTGGTCCAGCTGAACGCGGTCCGCCGCCGTCTCGATAGCGCTGATCAGGCCGGACTGGAGGGTTCGCTGTTGGGCGTCGGTTCGTCCGCCGTAGTTCTCGATGTCGGCTGTGAGCAGGACGCGGTAGTCGTGCATGACCATGGCATCTCCAATGAGCGGGTGGGCTCTACCGTGAGGCACCATCCGGCGACAGAAGCCTTAGAAATATGGCTTGGCGAGGAACGGGAGGTCGGCGAGCGCAGTCAGCCCTGCCAGGTCCTTCACCACCACGTCGCGGTGCCCTCGCCGGATGACCCCCTCCGCGGCCAGTTCGCGCAGTGCCTTCTGCGTCGTGATCTCCTTGGCGCCCACCAGCATGCCCAGTTCGGCTCTCGTGAGCGGGATGCCGATGCTCACGCCATCATCCGTGGTGCGGCCGTGCCGCGAGATCAGCGCGATCAGCACGCGTGCCAGGCAGATCTTCGTCTCATACCCAGCGAAGTCGAGGCGCCGTTGATTGGCCCAACGCAGCCGCTCGGCCACGACCTGCGTCAGCGCCAGTGCCGCGGCCGGGCGCCGGGTCACGAAAGAGCGGAACACCGGGCCCTTGACCTGTTGGCAGACAGCGCGCCCGCAGGTGGTCACGGTCGCCGACCGCGGCGACCCATCCATGGCGGCCATATCGCCCACGATGTCGCCCGACACGCGGATCGCCAGGGTCGCCTCCACACCGTTCTCAACGCCCCCGGTCACCTTGACCAGCGCGTCCAACAGGATCCAAACCGATGTGCCGCGATCTCCCTGCCTGATCAGCGCATGTCCAGGCGGGAGCGAGCGCAAGGTCCCGAGCTCAAGGAGCTCCGAGCGCAATTCGTCCGACAGACGGTGCATGAAGGTGCCGATCGGCCATCGGTTGGGTGCCAAAGTTGCCTCCAGCAGGCGATGTTTCACACATATGCCAGCCGGGTTGTCTCGGCAAGGGAGTCAAACGTTCGCAGACGTTCGGACTCATCGGCTGGCCTTTGCGCCGGTAGTCCACAGCCTGTGAGGATCCACGAGAACAGGCGAGACTCCATGAATCTGGAGGCCCGCCCGGTTTGATGTGCTCTGGGTTTCGTGGAGTCACTTTGGTTGACTTGCATGCCTGGAACCTCAAGAGAGGTCAGCATGCCGCATGGTCCCACGCGCCTACCGGCGCCGCCATCGTGACCATGCAGTCCAGCCAGCGCCGCGCACATGCTCGCGCGGTGCTCGGCGCCGAGCACTCGCTCGTACCTGGTGCGTAACACGGCGAGCTCGCGGCAGGCGGCGGCCAGCCACAGTGAGCGCCGTAACTGGGTTGATCAGAGAGATGGCTAAGGGAATCCACTGTGCCAGGTCTTGCATCGTGAGGCTCCTTCCTGTGCGGCGAGAAGGGTTGCTCCCCTGACCGAATACAGAAATGGCACCTCTGGGTTGCGGCGTCCGGCCACAGATGCGGATCAGGCCGGACGAACTACGATGTTTGCCCCCGGGGTAGCGCAGACTGAACAGCAGAAGGTGGGTTGGCGGCGGGTACCGGCCTCGAATGGGTCCGGAGCCGTCCGGCAGCCCCCAGCCGGACCCGCTTTGTGTCGTATTGCCAAGGATTGCGATTCGCATGCCCACTCCTGCCCCACCGCTCGGTGCCGAGGATCCGCACCCCCGGACGAGTGACATCGACCCAGCCCAGGTGCAGACACATGCGGGTGGGCAGGCCACAGCGTCGAAGTCCTGCTAAAGATCTACGCCAAGTGCATCGACGGACAAGACCAGATCTGGCACACGATGCTCGACGGCGCACTCGGGGACAGCGCTTCGCCGTAGCTGCGCCGACAAGTTATGACGAACGATCGACCAGCCGTTCCCAGTCCGGCTGAGGAGAATCGGGCAGGCGCCGAAGGTGACAGCCTCGCGGTCAGGGTGGGGGCGGCCCGCATCATCTCGAAGACCCGGCCGAACCCCTCGGTCACAGCCTCCTCCCGAAGCCATCGCTGAGGTCACCAGCCTGCTCGCTCCTGGCGACAGCAGGTGCTGAGTCACCATTTTCGGTGGTTCGTCAGAAGATTCTTGAGTCTGAGCTCACCCCGGCCCGAACCGGCGCCGGTACTGCGACGGGTTGAGACCGGTCTCGCGACGCATCAGAGCGCGCAAATTGGTAGCGGTGCCAAGCCCACTGCGCCACGCGACCACGTCGAAGCGGGATTCCCCCCGTTCGATCAGTCGGCATGCCAGGGCGAGCCGTTCCCCGGTGAGCCACGCCAGCGGCGTTGTGCCCAATTGAGCTCGGAAGCGCCGGTGCAACGTCGCCGGGCTGACCGCCGCGCGCGCTGCGAGGTCGGTCACCGCAAGCGATGAGTCCAGCCGCTCCTGGGCCCAGGCCAGGACAGGTGCCAAGGACTCATCCGGCAGATCGGGCATCGGCCGCTCCACGAACTGCCGCTGCCCGCCATCTCGATGCGCTGCGAAAACCAGTCGCCGGCTCACCGAGTTGGCGGCCTCAGCGCCATGATCGCGGCGAACCACATGCAGCCCGAGGTCGAGAGCGGCAGCGCTCCCCGCGGCGGTGAGAATGTCGCCGTCGTCCACGAACAGCACGTCCGATTCGAGGTGGACGGAGGGGAAGCGGGCCCGGAAGGAGTCCGCCCACTGCCAATGCGCGGTGGCCCGGCGCCCGTCAAGGACCCCGGCCTCGGCCAGCGTGAACGCGCCGCTGCAGAAGCCGAGCAGACGGGCGCCGCGCGCGTGTGCCCGTCGGATGGCATCGAGAACAGCCGGGCGGCGGGGCACCTCGGTGTCCGGCCGGTTGGGAACGATCAAGGTGTCCGCCGAATCGGCCGCCTCGAGATCGGCAACTCCGGTGAGAGTGAAGAATCCGTCCCGCATCAGCGTGCGGGGCTCGGGCGAGCAGAGTCTGAAGTCGTAGAGATCACGGCCGAGCTCGGGTCTGCCTAGGCCGAAGACTTCGGTTGCGCAGCCAAGCTCGAACGGATTGGAGTTCTCGTCCACGATCACGACGACCCGGTGCAGGCCCGCCCCACCGACTGCATGCGAGAATTCTTGCGACATATGCAATTCCTAGCAGTTACGGCGGCCGTGCGAAACGGGGAGCATCACTCCATGAGCAACGAACCCATCGGCCTCAGCAAGGCCCTGGCCTCCTTTGACGCCCTGTGGAGCCCCCGCATCGTCACGCGCGTGAATGACTACGACGTACGCGTCGCCAAGGTCGAGGGCGAACACCTCTGGCATGCCCACGACGACACCGATGAGTTCTTCCTGGTGCTCAACGGTGAGCTGCACATCTCCCTACGCGAACCCGATGGGGAGCGTACGGTCGTGCTCCCCACGGGTTCGATCTTCACCGTCCCTCGAGGCATGGAGCACAAGCCGGCCGCTCCGTCTGGCGCCGCGATCCTCATGTTCGAGCCCACCGGGACACCGAGCGTGGGCGATCACCATGACGAGATCCCAGACCACATCGATGTGACGACGGGACACGCCCTCGGCTCTTGAACTTGGCCACCCTGTACGGCGCCGAGCCTGCCGTCAGGGCGGTTCCGTTCGCCGGACACCCGTCAACTGGCAGGACACCGGTCAGCGGTCTTGGTCCTGGCCGCGCTACCGTTCCTGATCACCGCGACATGTTCACCCGAGCCATACGGCCACGAAGCGTCACGCTGCCCCGGTTGATCAGCAACGATTCCAGGAGCTCAACAACACCCTCTTAAGGATCTCCTTGCGACGCTTCCTGCACGGATCAGCGGGTGAGGAGGGAGAAGCTGGGCTCGCGGTCGTGGAGGAAGCTGGTGATGTTGGCGTACCAGCCGTGGTTACCGCACATTACAGGGCCGCCGTCGGGATAGGTTCCCCGGTCCTGGTCCCCCTGGCAGGTTATTCCGCTGTCGGTGGCTGCGCTGTTGGTTCCGTTCGCGTAAACGTAGCCCTCGGGTCCACCGTCGGGGGTGTAGACCGGGCCGCCACTATCTCCGGGGCCAAGAAGCGGGTTGTAGCCGTAGAGCGAAACGTAGTGGGCTTCGCCGTAGAACGTTTGGCCGTCGCTCAACGTGATGTTGGTGTAGGGCTCGGTGATGATCCCGCACGTCACACCGGAAAACGCCCCGGACTGGCAGACGTAGTCATTGCGCCTGTTGGAGGCCACGCCGTGGACGTTCCCGCGCCACACACCCTCGTGTGCGCCGCCGACCCAGATCTGCGGGCCGAAGAACGTGGGCTGAGAGTTCGGGGGCCTGAGGAGTTCGGTGTCGAAATCAGCGTCTCGTAGGACCACGGTGGCGAACCGCGCTCCGGTGGCGGCGCTCGTGGCCGCAGCTCCTTCGTTGGCGCAGTGCGCGGCGGTCAGCATGTAGGTGAAGCCCGTGCCTGCCTGCCTGACGGCGAACCCCTCGGAGCAATGTCCCTGTCCGCCGAAGACGCTGGTGCCCCAGCGGCCGCCACCGTAGTTCTGCTCATTGTCGCGGCTGACCGCCTGGGGTGCCGCGCCCGTGCGCACCCGAGCGGGAATTCCGCCGGCCACTGAGGCGATCCGCGCGGCGACATCGGCGCTCGCGCTGGGCGCCAGGCTGTCACCTGGGGCCTCGACACTCACGTCGAGACCATTACCGTCCGCGGAGGGCCCCACCGAGAACACCCGTGGCAGGCCGGCCGTCGCGAACTCGGCCATGTGCGCCTTGTTGTCGGCGGTCACGGCATCCATGGCTGTGCGCAGCTGCCTTTGCGTGTACCGCGCCTGAACCACGCTGACGTTCACACCTTGGGCTCTTGCGACCTTGGTGTAGGCGGCCTTGACGGCGGGCGGGACGTTGCCGTGCCAGAGCAGGGTGACGTTGAGCTGCTCAGGGTGCACGATGGCCTCGGTGAAACCGGAATCGCCGGATAACTTGTCTGCCGCCGCCTGTATGGCGTCGGCGACCAGGTCGGTACGGCGCTGCTTCTTCCAGTGCTCAGGGCCAGGGTCGCTCGACGCAAGTGGTGCTGGAGAGATGCTGGGCTCTGAGGCCGCCGCGTAGGCGGATCCGGCCGCGGTCATGCTGGTAACTGCCAGGAACCCCAAGGCGGCTGCAAGTCTCGACGGTGTTCGTACTGACCTTCTGATGCGAGAAGAGATCACGCATTCGATCTTGTACATAGTCGTTGCGCGGGTCTTGAAGATTCTTGCTCGATTCGCCAGATATCAGCGGGCACGAACGGAAGACCCCCGGGAGCAATCACGCCGTTGCATGCCCGGCGGGTCGACCGGAGCACGATCAACGACGCCTGGAAGCGTGCTCCAGGACTCCGGAGAGGTATCTCGGCTGGCGCCGGAGTTCAGCAACACCCTCTTTAGCCGCTACCGGCTACGTTTAGGCCTTCGCGCGCTTCGGGCTCTTGTGGCGCAACGTGGGGTATGAGGTGAGCAGAAACATTGCCGCGGCCATCCCCATCATGGCGAGCGCCTGGTCGCCTGTTCCGGCGCCCCAGGCAGTGTGCATCACCAAGAAGCTGGTGACCGTGGGCAGGTAGACGGGAGCAAGCAAGAGGGCGCTTCTGCGGCCCGCCGAGGATTGCATGGCCAGCCCGCAGGCGATGGCGGCCAGCCCGAGGGGAGCGAACTCCAGCCAGACATCCAAAGGCAAAGGGGCGATCGTCGTCAGGATGGAGGTAGCCGCGGTCAGCACCAGGGCACCAATCGACCAACCCAGCAACCGCACCGAGCCGATCAGCTCGACCCCGCGTCGTGGCTGCCGAACCAGGGTCAACACCATGGGAACCACCACAAAAGCGGAGCCAAGCCGTAACGCTGCCGTACCTGGAGACATGGGATCCGGGCTGGAGCCAGAAAGCGTTCGATATTTTCAAAAGCTGAATGACGAGGATCGTGTCGGACCAGCCGCACTAGAGCATTTCGCTAGGAGGAGTTCCTGGTAGGAGCGCCAGCTCCACGCCGAGCACGGCGCTGAGGCGGCGCGCTGCTCCACCGCCATATGATCGCGACCAAGATCGGTACGCGGCACCTACGTGATCATGGGCACATGCTTGCCGTCGGCCGCATCCGGTGGCACACCCCAGAAACGCAAAAGACCTGCATCTCTGCAGGTCAGTGCGCGTATCGCTAGGTAGGTCGAGTGTGCCCCCTGCAGGATTCGAACCTGCGCACCCGGCTCCGGAGACCGGCCCCAGTCATGGCGCTCACCAGGTGAAAAGCGCTGTACGAGCCGTTGTCTGTACGTAGGCCGTACGTGACCACGTTCCCGCACGCTTCCCGGGTCGTGCCCGCACGATTGGGGAGCGGATTTACAGTCCTGTGGCGACAGCGCTCTGACCTGCTGATTCGCCTGATGCCACGCCCTCCCGGGAACGCGGGGGGAACGATCAACTTCTGCGCCCTTCGACGAGGGTCAACGCGCTGTCCGCGCTACTCGATGCGAGATGTCGCATTCTGTGATCTTTGCATCACTTGATTGGATCTTGTTGTCGTTTCGGACGGAAGTTACGCTTCGTCCGTTTGGCAACATGCTCCGAGCCGCACGAGTCAGGGACCTTGTTTCTGCGTCGGGCGGGTGGAGCTTCGTCCGGCGTCTGCGGGCGCCCTTCGTGGTTCGGAGTGTGGCGGCGTATGCGCCGATCTTTGGCATGGGCTCGTTTTGGGTTTGCGGTTTTGCTCGTCACTTCATTGCCGGGCCTTGTGTCGCTTGTCAGCGTGCCGGCGTCTGCGCAGACGCGATCCAGTGTGGTGAGCGAGTTAACCGGCTATCAGGGCCCGGTCACCACACCCCAGCAGATGACCGGAACGTCGGGTGTCCTGCCGAGTTTGGTCGATGCTTCGATCACGCGCGAGGCAGGCGACGCGGCCGAGCCAGAGCGGCGCAAGAGGACGCCGGGAGCGCTCGCTCTGGAATCACGGTCTGCAACACCGATGAAGGCTCTGAACCGTCAGGCGAGCTCTGAACCAACAGAACGAGTCAACCGGATGATGCAGGCCGGTACCACGTTCCCGATGATCGACGACGTCTATCCCGAACATGGAATGCTGGGAACAGTGACGCCACTCCTGACCGTCCGCGCCACCCGGATGGGTGGTGGCTCGTCGGCCCAGTTGGAGTTCTTCTACACCATCTGCGAGAAGCCGGACGAGGACGAAGGTTCAACGCCTGCACCGGAATGTGTGACCTCCGGCGGACTGGTGGGCGAGGAGACCTGGCGTGTGCCTGCAGGCAAGCTGGAGTGGGGCAAGCAGTACGAGTGGTGGGTCCACGTCGTCGACGTGGAGAGCGGCGAGACGGACGATAGCGACAAGCTGCTGGTGACGACGGGCGCGCGGCAGCCGTTGACCAGCGCACACCTGGGTGAGCGGGGCGGCGACGGCCAGGAGTTCTCACCGATCGCGGGGAACTACACGACCACTGCGGTCGACGCGCAGGTCACCGTCGCTGGGCCGCCGCTTTCGGTAGTACGCACCTACAACAGCGCGGACGCCCGCACGAACGGCATCTTCGGAGCGGGATGGTCAACGCCGTGGGACATGAAGATCACGGCAGAGGGGACGACGGCCAGTGTGACCGATCTGCTGGTCACCTACCCTTCCGGACGTCGCGTTCGATTCGCCAACAAGGGCAATGGCACGTACCAGCCGCCGCCTGGCATGCATGATGTGCTGGCCGACGTGGCCGGTGGCGGTTGGCGGCTAATGGACAAGGCGTCGACCTCCTACCATTTTGATGCGGCCGGACGGCTACTGAAGATCACGGATCGTCGCGGGCGGGCCCAGAGCTTGCACTACGGCAGCGACGGCAAGATCAGCAAGGTATTCGCCGTTGGCGGCAGGGGGCTGCACCTCACCTGGCAGGGTGACCGAGTGGCGACGGTGTCCACTGATCCTGTGGACGGCAAGGGCCTGACCTGGACTTACACCTACACGGGTGACAACCTGACGAGTGTGTGCGCCCCGGTCGCGGCACCGAACTGCACGAACTATGCCTACGAGGACGGGTCGCGGTATCGCACCGTGGTGCTCGACGCCGAACCGGTGCACTACTTCCGCTTCGGCCCAGAACCAACCGGTAACCCCATCAACGAAGGCAGTAGCGGCCGCACCGGCTACTACAGGGACATAACGCCGGGGCAGCCGGGCGCGCTGGAAGGCAGCACCCACACAGCCGCTGGCTTCACGAAGTCGAAGATGGCCTTGCCGAGCGATGCCATATCCCGTTTGCGTGAGCGCCTGTCGATCGAGGGCTGGTTCAAGACCACACAGCAGGGCATGATCTTCTCGGCCGGACAGTTCGACTACGCGTTCGGCGCGACGCAGCCCGTCCTCTACATCGGTACTGACGGGCGCCTGCGCGGCCAACTGGGCAACATCAAGAACAGCAGCGGCAACTGGGTATACACCCCGATCACCAGCGCAGCCGCGGTCACCGACAACCAGTGGCATCACGTGGTGCTGAATGTGGCCGATGGGCGGCAGAAGCTCTTCCTCGACGGGCAAGCCGTAGGCGAAGTGAGCGGTGAGATCTACCCGGACTACCGGGCGGAAGCCTCCGTCGGCAGTGGAGATCGTGGCAGCTCGTGGGCTTCCATCCCCGCTGGCCCGAACATCACCGGCGCCTTCTCCTTCAAGGGGTCGATCGACGAGTTCGCCATCTATGACAAGCCGTTGACCGATACCGAGGTCCAGACGCACTATGCGGCGCGGGCGAAGGTTGCGAACAAGCTGGTGAAGATGACGCTCCCGTCGGGGCGTGTCTGGGCGGCCAACAGCTATGACACAGCGACGGATCGCCTCAAGACGCACACTGACCGCCATGGCGGCACCTGGCAGATCGGCAAGCCGGACACCGACTGGCTGGAGAAGGTCGACATCGTCACGGTCACCGACCCGCGCAACGACACGCTGACCTACGGCTATGACAAGTGGCGTGGCTCTCGCCTGGTGTATCAGAAGGATCAGCGCGAGTTCCAGACGCGCTACGAATACGACACGGGTGGCTTCCAGGCGAAGGTGACAGATCGGAACGGCAACGTCTTCCGGCGGTACAACGACGAACGCGGTAATCCGATTCGCAGCGAGTCCTGCCGTACCGCAGGAAGTTGCCAGAGTACGTACGCCACGTACTACCTGAACAAGGACGACGAGTTCGACCCACGCAATGACAGCGTGCTCATCTACCGCGATGCGCGCTCGTCGGATTCCGGCAGCAACACCTACGCCACCACGTACGAGTACAACCAGTTCGGAGAGCAGACCAAGGAGACGACGCCGGCGACAACGGACTTTCCCAGCGGACGCTCGACCGTCGCCACCTACACCGACGGAAGCGAAGCGGCCGTAGGTGGCGGCACCGCACCTGCTGGGCTGGTGGCGTCACGGAGAGATGCGCGCGGCAACACCTGGACCTACCGGTACACCGCGGCGGGTGACCTGGCTGAGCAGACCGACCCGGTCGGGCTGGTCACGAAACTGAACTATGACGCTCTCGGTCGATTGATCGACTCGACTCAGGTGTCACAGGCGCATCCGGACGGAGTGAAGACCACCTTCACCTATGACGAGTTGAGCCGACCGGCGACGCAGACCGAGCCGGGGGTCAAGAACGAGACCACCAATGTCACGCACACCAAGCGCACCAAGCTGGCCTACGACGCGGACGGCAACAGGCTCAGCGAGAAGATCTCCGACCTAACCGGCGGCGATGCCGAGCGTGCCACCGTCTACACCTACGACGCTCTTGGCCGGGTGGAGACGGTCACTGGGCCGGAGGGCGGTGTCGTCAGGCAGAGCTGGAACACGCTGGGCCAGCTGGTGCGGGTCACCGATGCCCGGGGTGCGGTGGTCGAGCACAGCTACGGCGAGCGAGGCGAGCTCACCTCTCGGACGTTGAAGGGGTGGACGGGCAGTCCGGTCAATCCGACGCCCGCGAAGGATGTCGTGCTGGAGTCGTTCTTCTACGACGCGGGCGGCAGGCTGGCCACGCAGGTGGACGCGATGGGCCGCAAGACCTCCTACACCTACTTCGGTGACAACTTGGTGGCCAAGAAGATCGCCGATGATGTCAAGCTGAACGGGTCCACCACGCCGCGCGATGTGGTGCTGGAGGACCATACCTACGACGCGGCCGGCAACCGGACCAAGCTGGTGACCGGTGGCGACACGGCGACCACGGAGTTCGTCTTCGACGAAGCCGGGCGGTTGACCTCGCAGACGTTCGACCCGAGTGTGCTGAACCGCAAGACGGCCTTCACCTATGACGCCAACGGCAACCTTCTCAAGGCCACGCTCACCGGCGCCGGTACGGCACGAGCCGAGGTGACCGAGTACGCCTACAACAAGGTCAACCAGGTCACCAAGACGACCGTGGAGAACGGCGACGAGGACCTCGTTTCCACCGCCAGCTATGACGACCGCGGCTTGATCACCGCCACGACCGACCCGCGCGGCAACGTGAGCGGCGCGAACGAAGCGGACTTCACCAGCACCATGCGCTACGACCTGCTGGGCCGTCCGGTCGAGGTGACCGGACCGCAGGTCAAGGTGGACAAGGCGGGTACGTCGAGCACGGCGCGTCCATCTGTCCACTTGGGTTACGACACCTTCGGGGCCACAACGCAGGAGACCGACGCCGAAGGCCGTACCATCACCTCGGTCTTTGACAAGGCGGGTCGCCTGACCAGCAAGAGCGCCCCCAGCTACACACCTCCCGGCGGCACTGCTGTCACCCCGACCACCACGAACTCCTACGACCCGGCCGGGCAGCTGATCGGCACGACCGACCCACGCGGCTATGCCACCACGTTCGAGTACGACCAGCTCGGCCGGCAGGTCCGCGTCACCGACCCGGCTCCGCAGGGGCAGAGCCCTGGACGGTGGGTGACGGAGTACGACCTGGCCGGCGAGCAGTTGGCCAGCGTGGACCCGACCGGCGCCCGAGTCGAGGCCACCTACGACGACCTGGGCCGCGCGATCACCAGTACCACGGTCGAGCGTAAGCCCACCTCGGCTGCGTACACCACGACGCTCACCTACAACGACGCCGGCCACCTCACCAAGACGGTGGCCCCCGGCAACCGGGCAACCAACTTCAAGGTCAACGCAGCCGGCGAGATGACCGAGAAGAAGGACCCGGCCACCCACACCACCACGATGACCTACGACCCTGCCGGTCGTCCGCTCAAGGTCACCGATCCGCTCAGGAACGTCACCGTCGCCGAGTACGACCTGGCCGGCCGCCAGATCGCTACCAAGGACCTGAACGCCTCCGGCACCGTGATGCGCACGGCCAGCACCGGCTACGACCCGGCGGGCAACCCGACCAGCTCCACCTCGCCCGAGGGACACGTCACCAAGCAGACCTTCGACGCCCTCAACCGCGCCACCTCGCTGATCGAACCCGTCTCCGCGGCCAAGTCGATCACCACCAGCTTCGGCTACGACGCGAGCAGCGCGCGTACCCGGCTGACCGATGGCCGCGGCAACGCCACGTGGACCAGCTACAACAGCCTCGGCCTGCCGGAGAGCGTCACCGAGCCCGCCACCACCGCGCACCCCAACCTGGCCGACCGCACCTGGACCAGCAGCTACGACACGGCAGGCAACCAGGTCAGTCTCATCCAGCCGGGCGGGGTGCGCATCGACCGCACCTTCGACCACCTCGGCAGGCTCACCAAGGAGACCGGCACCGGCGCCGAAACCGTCACATCCGACAGCACTTTCGGCTACGACCTGGCCGGCCGCCAGACCAGCTTCGGCAACCAGAGCGTGGAGTTCAACGATCGCGGCCTGATCACCAAGATCACCGAAGGGTCGGTGCAGCGCACGGCCTACAGCTACAACGAGCTCGGCAATCCGAGCCAGCGGGTCGACGCCGCCGGCACCGCGAACTTCACCTGGGACAATGTGGGACGGCTCGCGACGGGCAGCGACCCGGTGGCCGGCCGCACCCTCACCTACGGCTACGACGACGCCGACCGGCTGACCTCGATCACGCCGACCAGCGGCCAGGCCGGAACCCAGACCTACACCTACGACGACCTCGACCGGGTGGAAACCCACACGCTGAAGAACGGCACCGGCGCCCAGCTATCGAAGATCACCTATGGGTGGGACGAGGACGACAACCTCACCAGTAAGGTCACCGCAGGACTTGCCGGCACCGGCAGCAACACCTACGGCTACGACCACGCCGGACGCCTGACCTCCTGGACCGCACCCGGCGGGACGACGACAAGCTACGAGTGGGACGACTCCGGCAACCGCAGCAAGGCCGGCGACAAAACCTTCACCTACGACGAGCGCAACCGCCTCACCACGGGCGACGGAACGGACTACACCTACACCGCACGCGGCACCCTGGCCACCGAGACCAAGGCTGGCACCACCCGTAACCTGACCTTCAACGCCTTCGACCAGCTCGTCAACGACGGTGAACTCGCCTACACCTACGACGCGCTCGGCCGCCTCACTAGCCGCGCCAAGGCGGGAGCCACCCAGCACTACGCTTACTCCGGTCTGGCAAACGACATCGCCGCCATCACCGACAACGCAGGCGCAGTCCAGGCAAAGTACGGTCGCGATCTCTCCGGCGGCGCCCTGAGCGTTCAGGAAGGGGGCGGGGTGGCGGTCAGTGCCCTGGCCGACCTGCACGGTGACCTGGTGGCCACCTTCAACGCCAATGCTCTGGTCGACTCCACCGCCTATGACCCCTTCGGCCAGATCACCGCACAGACCGGAACCAAGCGCAACCTCGGCTACCAGGGCGAATACACGGACCCGGACACCGGGAAGGTGAACATGTACGCCCGCTGGTACCAGCCGGGTACCGGCGGCTTCGCCAGTCGCGATATCGCCACTTTGGCCCCCTACCCGTCTGTGCAGGCCAACCGCTATACCTACGGCAACGCCTCACCGCTGACCGGTACCGACCCCACGGGGCACTCCACGGTGCTGGTCAACCCCAGTCCCATGGGGTGGGGCGGAGACGCCATAGTGCCGGGAAGCTCGCTCCATGAAGCCGGTTGGGCAAGCGGAGGATGCGTCGGCGGCATGGGGGGCGGCAGTATCTGTCATGAGACCGCCTCGCACCAGCAGTGGTGGAGCGAGTTCACCAGCGCACCCGGCTATGACTGGCTCTACGGCCCCGGCCTTTCCAATGAGGAGATCGAGCGTTGGGGCGGCAAATACATGCGTAACGGCAGGCCAGTCGACCAGCCATACTTCTGGGCTGACAGCGTTCCGGAGAAGACCCGGGACGGATATATGGCTGCATGGTCTCCTGTGGCAAAAGATTCGACATTGATGAATAACTGGACAATGGCTGGAGGGCTGACAGCGACCCACGGCCTATATGGCGGCGGGCTCTCCCCCTCCATCCGAAAGGCTCCAGAATTCAAGTACTACGACACGTACTCAAAACTGATTAGGTATTATAAAACAATCAGAAAGGCGGCTTCGAATCACGGTGTTAGTGAAGAATCTCTGACGGCTGTTCTGTTGTGGGAGATTAATACGACGGCCAACAAGTACGGCGGCATATCCCTCACTGCGGACTTCTATCTCGGGATCTACAGCGATAGAAAGACAAAAAACAAGGGAGTGGGTGCGTCTATCGGACTTGCCCAGTTGGAAATCTACAAGGTCCGGATGATGATGATGAAACACTACGGGAAGGAGGAGTGGAAGCGACGGCCCATTGCCGATTATGTAAAGCAGGGGCTAGACCCAAACAGATCCATACATCTCGCTGCCGCATGGATGGCCCATCTTAAGGAGAATGTATGGTATATGAAGGACGGCGCTAAGCACTATCTGGACGACAAAGAAGCGGCGATCGCCTATTGCGGCTGCTCGGGAGTAACCGTCGATAATCCTGCATCCGGTAACACCCAACTCAACTTCGATCGCTTCAGGACGTGGGCAGAAAACGGATTTCGAGATGAGTTCCTTACCGTCAGAGATCCAAAGAGTCGTGCGACGGGAATACAGCGTCGACATCAAATACTTGAATGGCTGCAGGACGGCAACGCGGTCGATGAGTACTGGGAGTGTATCCGCATCGGCTCGGCCAGGTGTGATTGAACATGGCGCGTACGGCGAGGTCTGCGGCCGTTGACAGGATCATGGTCATTATCCTAGGTATATTTATAGTGGCCTCCGGTTGCATGGTGCCTCCGGCGCCCGTGGTGCTCCGCGTTGATCCCGCAGCGCTCGATGATGTTCGTGGCATAGGAGAAGTGCAAGCAGAGCTCAACAATGTGAGCGACCTAGAAGACGGGGGGACGCTGATCTCGCAAAAGATGATCATCGATGTCGGGGGGCGGAGCGGCCGAGAGTCGCTCGACAAGGCGGTCGACCTGTTGACTGCCCGTAAATGGGTGATCAAAGGACAGAATAGGCCGACCATTGTGATGATGGCGACCACCCGATGGAATGACACGTTTCTGGCGTTGCGTCCATATAATTCCGCATACTTCGAAGATAATCCGGAGGTGTTGAAGGAGATCAAGAAGCGCTCTATAAATGAAGAATCGCTCGTCTACCTTGACATCTCTAGAGGGTCAATTGGGTGAGACTGCGCTGTGGCGCGTAGGTCCGCCTTTGGGGCGGGAAAGAGTTGATCGCACTTACGGCCCGCCGTGCTGGTTTTCTTCGCCTTCTGTATCGGCCTCTCGGCCGTCTTTGTTTCTTGCGGTGGCCTGAGCGGCCGGCACATATCCAGGAGACCACTGAGGTCGGCTCACCCCCACAGCGTGGGGAGGACTTCAGTAGGCCGTTCCTAACGCCTACCGGTTCACCCCCAAGTGGGGGTGAACCGTTCGTCTTTGTAGATAGCGAGGCCTTCGGGTGTGCTCCCTACGGACATGGGGTAAATCGTTGGAGGCAACGGCTGGCGACTGGGCTCACCCCGCTGCTCACCATGTCCATGGCTCCAGCTGGCTCTTCGCCCCTACTGGCAGCCGATACCAGGCGCGCAGAAGCCGCGGAACGCCCTGCCTTTGTTGCACATGACCGCCGCTGAATCCGCGTAATCCGCGAAATCCCCTCCGATGCCCCGTTGGGGCCAGGGCAACGAGGGTGCGTCTCCACGCCGGAATGCTGTCCGCAGAATCCAGCAGAACTACGCAGATTCGGAGGTCTGTTGCCCGCGACGGGCCGCGCGGACGAGCTGTCCAGCGCGAGCCTTGGACAGCCCGAGTTGTGCGGCGAGTTCCGACACCGAGAGGGCCTCTGCCGTCTGGATGCACAAGGCGGCCTCGGCTCTCACTAGGGCGGCGCCATCGGCAATTTCGCGTACCTGCTCGGCCAGGCGGGTGGCGATCAGGTAGGCCGCGTGCAGGTCAGGCTCAGCCCGCATCTGCCGTACCGCTTCCTGGTAGGCGCGTCTGAGCGCGAACAGAGCGGCGTCCAGGTCCACGACGTCGGAAGGGTCCATTACGAGTGCTCCCTGATCAATCGTTGCCCGGCAACTGCGGTGGTGGGCGCGGCGGCGGCGCGACACGGGCCGTCCTTTGGGATGGGTGTGGCAGGACGGGGCGCTCGCCGCCGCGCCGCTTAGGGGCGTCTCTCGCGAGCGATGAGGCGGGCGCACTCTTTGCAGACGGAGTCGCCTATGCGCCAGGTGAACAGTTGGCCGAAGCGGTTGCCCACCCTGGCGGTGCGTCCGCATACGGCGGTCACGGTCTGTGAGACGGCGGTGTCGGCTTGGCGCTCGACGAGGCACCACGGTCCGATCCCGCTGATGACCAGTGCGAAGCGCTCCATGAAGGGGTCAGTTGTGGTCCACATCAGGACACTTCGCCGTTCGCGCGGGCGAGGAGGACGACGAGCCCGAGAGGGCTGTGGTGGTGAATCGTTCGTGTGCAGGTGCAGTCGGGCTCCCAACATGCTCCGGTGGCGCACCAGATGCCCCCGGATTGTTCGATGAGCCAGTCTGGATACGCCTTCTGGATCGACTGAGTGAATTCCTCGGCCTGCCCTTGATTCAGGTCGAGAGTGATGCGCGAGAAACCTGGCACTCTCATGACCTCATCATAACGCGGTATAGAGCGGTATGCAGCAGCATGCCGCTACCTAAGTGTTTGTGCAGCTCAGGGCCGTTCTAGGTTGCTCTTATGGCAGAAGAGCAGGGCATCCCGCCGTTCGACCCTGAGGGCGCGGTCTACGTCTACGCGGCGATGGCTGATCACATCGCCGCCCGCATCGAGACGGGCGAGCTACGCGCGAATGCCCGTCTCGCCGGAGAACGCGCCTTGGCCGAGGAGTACGGGGTGGCGCTGGGTACCGCGCGCCGCGCGATCGAGGAACTGCGTCAACGTGGTCTGGTCGTGACCCTGCCCGCCAAGGGGACCTTCGTGGCAACGCCTCAGCCTGCGAGTGACGCCGAGACGGACGCCGTCTGATTCTGCGGAGTTCTGCGTGATTCCGCTGAGCGCGGGCGACCCCGACCGAAAGCCGTAAGCCCCCAGAAGATCGCTCCTCTGAGGGCTTACTGCGGATTGTGCGACGAGGTTCCCGTGTCACATCTCGTCGTTACGGACCTCCGCGGCCAGCGTGATAGTCACGCCCGCTTCCTGGTCTGTCGCAGAGGCATGGAGGCGAACGCCGTAGTCCTGCTTGATGCCGTTGGGCCATGCCCGTGCTCCCAGGGCTGACCGCCATGCCTCGAAATCGTCCTGTCGCTGGATCGGGTCGACCGCATCGCAGTACCCAGCGAGGATCGGTTCGGACTGGGCGCTCGCCACGGTCCAGGCGATGACCGGCAGGTCCTCGCGGGCGGCCCGTTCCAGGAGCGCGCCCAGCACTTCATACGCCCGACGCTGGTACTCGGACTGTTCAGCCATGCGTGCCCCCTAAGCGATCTGCCCATCGGCGATGGTGATGGGCTCCTCGCCGTGCTTGTGGTCGTACATGCCGGCCAGTGCCGGACGGAAGGCTGCGAGGTGTCGCCGCCACGTGTCGCACAGCGCGTCTCGGGCCGAGGAGTCGGTCTGGAGCAGGAATTGCAGGTGGCGCATTCCATGGAGGAGAACGTCTATGTACCGCGGAATGGGTGCCTCGGTCGCTTCGACCTCGATGGGCTTGCCGACGACGTCAGTCAGAGCAGGGCTGATCGGCTTCGCGTCGGGCCACTGGTCGCGGACGTAGTCCAGGCAGTTGATCACCGCGACGTACGTCAGGATGACGGCCTGACCGTCGGCACGCCATGAGGTCGAGTGCAGCAGTTCGACGCCCGAGGTGGCCTTGTTCGCCTCCAAGAGGTCGGTGACGGTCGTGTGCGGGTCGCTTTCCTGAAGGATGGCCGAGGAACGCCATGCGTCGCTCCCGCTGATCAGCCAAATTCCGGTTGGGTCCGCCGAGACCGGCCAGACCTCTACCCGAACTTCGGTGCGCTCGCTCACTGAGTCTCCTTCGTCGCGGTTCCATGCTGATCAGTGGCGTCCTTGGCCGACTTGATCAACTGGGCTGCTCGTGCCTTCGACACTCCGATGCGGCCGGCCAGATCGGCCAGCGACATCCGCTCCTGCTCGAAGATGCGGGCGGCGGTGAGCGCGCGGTGATCTCCAGAGGCTTCGATCAGCCGTCTGAGCGTCTCCACGAGTTCGGTCGCTCCGCCGTACGCACGGTTGGGATCGGGCTCTGCGTCGATCGCAACCACTGCCGCTTCGAAAGCGCGCCCGAGGTCAGCAAGCGCGGTTTCGACCGCCTCGCTCACGCCTTCTTCTGTCATGCCAACCAGCGTAGACGCTTCGTCAAGGGGGGCCTAGACAACACGCGTGTAGTACCCCCTTGACGATCGTGCAGGGGGGGCTATACGGTTTGTCGTGTAGCGCCCCCTACACGGGCGGTCGACCTGGAGGAAACCGATGATGATCCCGACGCAGCAGTCCCGCCGCATCATGCCGACCCTGCTCGGTATCGGCGCTCTGTTCTTCATCGTCCGCGAGCCCGCCAAGGCTGCCGAGTTCGCCACGAGCGCGCTGGACGCCCTGATGAAGATCGCCGAGGCCATTGCGACCTTCGCCTCTCACCTCGGCTGAGACCCACCACACGCGAAGAGGGGCGGCCCCATCCGCCAAGACGCAGGCCGCCCCTCACTCCCGGTAAAAGGAGCAACACCATCATGACTCGCAAGTTCAACCGCGTAAATCGCTCCCTCCACCCGTCGCGCACGGCGTTCGGAACGCCGTGGCGGACGCAAGGGGAGATCCTGCTCCCTGAGTGCGTCTATGACCCCGAGCTGCACACCGGGCCGGTCGACACGATCGAGAGCGCCGATCAGCGCGCCGCCCGCGAGGACGTTGCCCGCGACGTCTGCGCCACCTGCCCGGCGCGGAAGCTCTGCGAGCTTTACGCGCTCCGAGTCCGCCCTACCTCTGGCATCTGGGCTGGCCGTACCGCCGCCGAACTCGCTGAGTATCAGGCGGAGGCGGCGTGATGAAGAGAAACACGATGCTGGTGCTGCTCGCCCTGCCCGCCGGTGTGGCCACATGGTCTGGGTGGGTCGGACTGGGGGAGAAGACCGGCTTCGGCATGGTCACCCCACTGCCCGGCATCGCGGACGGCTTCCAGATCAACACGGCCATCACCCTGCCGCTCGGCGTGGAGACCTATGCCGCGTACGCCTTGGGCGCGTGGCTGAAGACCGGCAGCCAGGTCAGCGAGACCACACGCACGTTCGCCAAATGGTCGGCCGTAGGGTCGCTGGCGCTGGGGATGCTCGGCCAGATCGCCTTTCACCTACTGGAGATCTCCGCTCGGGCGAAGGCGCCGGACTGGATCACAGCGGCGGTTTCTGTCCTACCGGTGTTGGTCTTGGGCATGGGTGCCGCCCTCGGTCACCTGCTGACCCGTGATGCGGCTCAAGCCCCCGAATCGCCCGCCGAGCAGGCCAGCGACCTGCACGCCGTCGCCACAGCCAACCCACGCCCCAACCCGCCGGCACGTGCGGCCAGGCGCCCCAAACGGACGGCGGTTAAGCGGACCGTGGCCGGTATCGATGACCTCATGCCGGTTGGTCGCAGCATCGCCGCCGATCTGGAGGGCCGAGGTCTTTCGCTGACCCGTGACCGTCTGCTGAAGGCCGTTCGCGACACCGGCCGGTCGATGTCCTCGGACCGCGCCTCGGCGTTGCTGGCCCGCCTCAAGAACGAGGCCAATGTCAAACCTGCGGAAGCCGTACTGAAGCAGCGGCGGGCCGCCTGACAGCCGCCGACCGTCCGCCGGACGGCGCACCGACAGACCGTGCATCGGCGCCGACCACAAGCAGGGGCGCGGACTCATCCGCCAAGACCAGACCGCGCCCCGCCACCCCGCAACCGCGAAGACCACGAGGTGACCTCATCATGACGCACGACCCTTCCGACCCCAACGACAGTTCGGACGGCAAAGACGCGGACATCGTCCACCTGGACGCCGCCCGCGCTGGGCGCCACCCGTACGGACCGACCGCCGACCGTCCCGAAGATGCGGACCGGACCGCCGCCGCTCCTGCGGACGGACCGGTTCTCGAAGGCGAGATCGTCCGCGTGGACCAGCCCGGAACCGACCGGACCGACTGGCGGACGGACCTGGAGGCCAAGGCCCGCGCCCGGCAGCCGATCGTCCCGCTGTGGCTGCGGTCGGCGGACGAAGCGATCGAGACGCTCAGGTGGGTGGGTCTCCACTACCTTCACGTCGGCGGCTACCAGCTTGCCCGCGCGCCGCTGTACGGCGGACGGCTGGCCGTCCGCTGTCCCCGGGGCCTCGTCCGCCTGGTGGGTGGCATGGTCCGGTGGACGTTCGACCTGGAGGGCGAGCCGGTACGGCTGGCCGCCGTGCAGAAAACGGACCCGGAGAACTACCTCAAGCTGAGCAGGCAGCGTGACTCTCGCGTCCGCCTGCGTGTCTGGATCGCTGGTGCCGCCCTCGTGACGCTGCTGATCGCGGCGATCGTCATGGCCGACCAGCCGACCCACGTTCAGTGGACGGCTCTCGCCGTAGCCCTGGCCGCTCTCGGGGTCATCGGCAAGCCCGCTGATCGCCCGCTCATCAACCGCGCCGTGGTGCCTGCCAACGTGGAGCGGCTGACCAGTGACATCGTCGTCCGTGCGCTGACCGCTCTCAGCATCGCCGGCATCAACCAGGCCATCGCCAAGAACCCGAAGGACGCCATCCGGTTCGTCGCCCCGATCACCCGCGACGGCCCTGGGTGGCGGGCGGACATCGATCTGCCGTACGGCGTGACCGTGGCCGACGTGATGGACAAGCGCGACCGCCTGGCCTCGGCGCTGCGCCGCCCGCTCGGGTGCATCTGGCCCGAGGGCGACAGCTCCATTCACGAGGGACGGCTGATCCTTTGGGTGGGTGACAAGGACCTGTCCAAGACCTCCGTGCGCTCCCCGCTGACCAAGGCGAGCAGCCACGACGTGTTCAAGGGCATCCCCTTCGGCAGCGACCCGCGTGGACGTCCCATCGTGGTGCCGATCATCCAGCACAACATCCTGATCGGCTCGCTGCCCGGCCAGGGCAAGACCGCCGCGGTACGAGTGCTGGCCTCGGGGGCGTTGCTCGACCCGAGCGTGGAGGGCTGGATTCACGAACTCAAGGGCACGGGCGACCTTGACCCTCACGAGCAGAACTGCCACCGCTACGTCTCGGGGATCGAGGACGAAGCCATCGCCTACGCCGCCGACTCCCTGACCCTGCTGCGCAAGGAAGTCATGCGCCGCTCGGGCGCCCTCAAGGCGCTGCCGCCCGACCTATGCCCGGACAAGCGCGTCACCCGCCAGATCGCCGACAAGCGGCCCCTTGGGCTCCACCCGCTGATCTGCTTCATCGACGAGTGTCAGAACCTGTTCGCGCACCCCGTGTACGGCGGAAAGGCCGGCGACGACGCCGAGTTCATCATCAAGCTCGGACGCGCCCTCGGCGTGGTGCTGATCCTGGCCACCCAGCGTCCGGATAAGGACAGCCTGCCCACCGGCATCTCGGCGAACGTGTCGATCCGATTCTGTCTGCGGGTGGCCGGTCAGATCGAGAACGACATGATCCTCGGGACGTCCGCCTACAAGAACGGCGTCCGTGCCACCGTGTTCGTCCCTGAGACCGACGCCGGTATCGGCTATCTCGTGGGGGCGACTCCGATGCCGAAGGTGGTCCGGTCGGCCTATCTCGACACGCCCGCTACCCAGCGCATCGCCGATCGGGCTCACGCGCTGCGCGCCGAGTTGGGGACGCTGTCCGGGCACGGCCTGGGTGAGAGGCCTGAGCAGCTCACCCCGACCTATGTCCTGCTGGCCGACATCCTCGCTGTGGTCCCGCCCTCCGAGGCCAAGGTCTGGAACGAGATCGTCGTGGACCGCCTGGCTGATCTCCGCAGCGAGGTCTACGGGCCATGGGCGGCCCTGGAGGGCGGAGCGAAGACGGCTCAGCTCACGACAGCGCTCAAGCCGTACGGCATCAAGACCAGCCAGGTATGGGGCACTCCCGAGGGTGGCGGCAAGGGCGCGAACCGTATCGGCATCGTCCGCGACGACATCGCGAACGCCATCACCCAACGTGACCGTGGAGCGGCTTCGTAGAGCCCGGGATCGCCTCTAGACCTAGAGGCCGGCCCCTCTAGGTCTAGAGGCTCCCCTAGAGCCGAAAACGCCTACCTATCAGCGATCTAGTACCTAGACCCTGACCTGCACAAAACCCCGAAATCGGCCCTGGAGGCCTTCATGGCTACCGCCATCGTCCTGCTAGTGCTGTGCCTGCCACTCATCACTCTCGGTTATCTCGGCTTCTGTGTCGCGTCCCCGTGGGGCCTCTGCCGCCGCTGCGCCCCCGGCGGCAAGAACCGCACCTGCCGCGCCTGCCACGGCACCGGGATGCGGCCTCGCCTCGGCTGGCAGCTCTACGTCTACGCCCGCCGCCTCCACCGCGACGGCAACCACTGAACTTGGAGATCCACATGCACGACCTCACCCGCTACGCCCTGGCCGCCGCCGCTCGCGGATGGCACGTCTTCCCCCTCACACCCGGCCAGAAGCGCCCCTTGCGCGGCTTCACCGACTGGGAACGGCAGGCCACCACCGACGCAGCACGCATCCGCCAGATGTGGGCACGCGCGCCGTACAACATCGGCATCGCATGCGGCCCGTCCCGCCTCACGGTGATCGACCTGGACGTCCCTCAGGCCGGGGATGATCCACCGCCGCCGGAATGGGCTCTGCCCGGCGTTCATGACGGCTCTGACGTTCTCGCCGTGCTCTGCGAGCAGGCAGCAGAGCCTCTGCTGTTGGAGACCTTCTCGGTCCGCACGGGGCGCGGCGGCACGCATCTCTACTTCTCCACCCCGCCAGATGTGGAGCTTGGCAACTCGGCCGGCAAGCTGGGTTGGAAGATCGACACCCGGGCGCGCGGCGGCTACGTCGTCGGCCCTGGAAGCCGCGTGGGCTCTGGGAGGTATGAGGCCATCCACACAGCTGCGCCGGCGCCGCTTCCTTCGTGGCTGGCCGAACGTCTCGCACTCGACCCCGTGCAGCCCGCCCCCAGGCCGGCGTTGGGTCACGCTCTCGGCTACGCGTTGACCGCCATGCGTGCCGAGGTGGAGCGCGTCCTGGCCGCCGCTCCTGGCACCCGCAACAACACGCTCAACGCCGCAGCCTTCGCCCTCGGCCAGCTCGCCGCCGCAGACCTGTTGCCGCGCCATCTGGCCGAAGTCTGCCTTCAAAGCGCCGCCGAGGCCATCGGGCTCTCGGCCCGAGAAGCGTTCTCCACGATCCGTTCGGGACTCGACTCCGGGAGCCGCCAGCCACGGAGGGCGGCTTGAGCACCATCACCGATCCACACGCTGCCGCCGACGCCCTTCTCACCAAGCTTGGTGCGGCTGAGCAGCTCGCCGAGCTGCACCAGGCCGCGCAACCCTGGGAGAAGCCGGCGCCCTTCGGCCAGCGTCGCGAACTGCCGCCCTTTCCCGTGCATGCGCTTCCCGCGTGGGTGGCCGATCACATGTCCGCCGTGGCGGAGGAGACACAGACACCGCTCGACCTGGCGGGCTGTGTCGGTCTGGCCGCCCTGTCCACCGCCGCCGGGGGCCGCGCAGTGGTTAACGTCCGAGGCTCATGGACCGAACCGGTCAACCTCTTCGTCCTGGTCGCGATGCCGCCAGGCTCGCGCAAGTCTGCCGTCTTCCGCGCCATGACCGCGCCGCTCCACCGCGCGGAGAAGGCGCTGCTGGACCGGATCGGCCCGCAGATCACCGAGGCCGAAGTTGCGCGCCGCCTCGCCGTCGATATGGCGGAGAAGGCAGCCCGTACGGCAGGCAGCGCGCGAGGTGAAGCCGCACCCGAGGCCATCGCCGAGGCGCAGAGCGCCGCCCTGGCCGTGGAGGGCATCAAGGTGCCCGTCCTGCCCCGGCTCGTGGCCGACGACATCACCCCGGAAACAGCCGCCAGCCTGCTCACCGAACAAGGGGGACGGCTGGCCATACTCAGCGCCGAGGGCGGCATCTTCGCCACGCTCGCCGGACGCTACTCGGGCACGCCGAACCTGGATCTGTTCCTCAAGGGGCACGCCGGAGACGCCCTGATCGTCGATCGGCGAGGCCGCACGGAACGGGTGGACAGCGCCGCCCTGACCATGGGCCTGGCCGTACAACCCGAGATCATCGCCGACATCGCAGGCATGCCGGGCTTCCGAGGCAAAGGCCTGCTCGGCCGCATCCTCTACAGCCTGCCCAAGAGCAACGTCGGATACCGGCGCATCGACCCGCCGCCCGTGCCCGAACCCGTCGCCGCCCGCTACGACGCTAACCTCCAGCAGCTCACCATCGGCATGCACGACTGGGACGATCCCGCCCGCCTGGTGCTGTCCGCCGAGGCCGGCGAGACCTTCACCGAGCACCGCCGCAGGACCGAGACCCGCCTACGCCCCGACTCGGGCGACCTCGGACACATCACCGACTGGGCAGGCAAGTTCGACGGCGCGGTGATGCGCCTGGCCGGCCTGATCCACCTTGCCGCACACGTCGACGACGGCTGGCGACGCCCGATAAGCGCCGACACCGTCAACGCCGCCATCGCCCTCGGCGAGTACTTCACCGCTCACGTCCTGGCCACCTTCGACGCCATGGGCACCGACGCCGACGTTGACGGCGCCCGCATCGTTCACGCCTGGCTTGAGCGCACCCGTACGGCCCGCTTCACCGTCCGCGAAGCCTTCACCGCGCTCTCCCGCAGCCGCTTCCGCAAGGTCACCGAGTTGGAGGCCCCGCTAGACCTGCTCGAACAACTCGGCTGGATCAGGCGCGAGCCCGAACCGCCCCGCAGCGGACCAGGCCGCCGCCCCTCCCCCTCCTACGCCGTCCACCCCTGCCTGTCCGGTCACGCCTTCGAAGGGACGACGAAGTGAAGCCGACCGCCATCAACATCCGCCACGCCAGCAGCCGCACCGGTACCTGGATGAGCGTCCCCGAACTCCTCGAAGAGCTGGACATCAAACGGCGCACCTGGCAGCGCTGGCGAGCACTCGGCAGGACCCCGCAGTGCCACCGCCTGCCCAACGGCGAGCTCCGCATCAAGCGCCGGGACTTCGAGATGTGGATCGACTCCCTGGCCGAGAGAAAGGCGAGCTGACCCATGAAGAGCTACCGCGTTCGCATCTGGAAGGTCTCGACCAAGAAGGCCGGCAACCGCCCCCACATGGCCCGATGGGTCGTGGAAGAGAAGGTGTTCACTGAACACTTCGCCACGTGGGAGCTCGCCGACAGCTTCCGCGCGAAGGTGAAGAAGGCCGCCCAGAACGGCGAGGCCTTCGACACTGAGACTGGCCTACCGGACTCCATGCTCCGCGCTCAGAACACAACGAACTGGTACGCCCACGCCGTCGACTACGTCGACGCTCGCTGGGCCAAGGTCTCGGGGAGACAGCGCATCTCCATCGCTGAAACCCTGGTGGCCGTCACTCCCGTCTTGGTACGCGATCAGCGGGGTGCGCCGGACGCCGACGTGTTGCGGACCGCCTTGTACAGGTGGGCATTCAACAAGCAGCAGCGCGCCGCTGACAAGCCCGACGAGATCGCCCAGGCCCTCGATTGGATCTCCAAGGCATCGATCCCTGTCAGCGATCTCGCGGAGTACGACCGCATCACCGCCGCCCTCGAAGCATGCGCACGCAAGCGCGACGGCACCGCTGCCGCACCTGGGTACTACAGCCGCCGTCGACGCGTGCTGTTCAACGTGCTTCGCTACGCCGTCTCCAAGAAGCGTCTCGCCAAGAACCCACTCAGCGAGGACCTCGATTGGAAGGCGCCCGAGGCCGAGGTCTGCGAAGAGATCGACCCTGCCGCGGTGGCATCACCAGAACAGGTGCGCGAGCTGCTCACCGCTGTCAGCTACGCCGGATGGCGGCGAGGAGACCGGCTCGTGGCGTTCTTCGCCTGCATGTACTACGCCATGATGCGGCCCAGCGAGGTCGCAGCCTTGCGGCAGCACGACTGCACGTTGCCCGAGAAGGGTTGGGGACGGCTCATGCTCAGCGGCTCAGCGCCCGCAGTTGGCACCCAGTGGACGGACAGCGGCCAAGTGCACGAACACCGAGGGCTCAAAGGCCGGCCCCGCAAGGCCAAGCGGTCAGTCCCCATCCCGCCGCAGCTCGTGGACGTCCTGCGAAGCCATATCCAGCGGTACGGCGTAGCCCCAGACGGTCGTCTCTTCCGAACGGAGCGTGGCAGCGTGCTCCACAAGTCCGGCTACATCCGCACCTGGAAGACCGCTCGTGCCCTGGCGCTCACGCCCGCACAGGTCGCCACCCAGCTCGCCAAGCGTCCCTACGACCTCCGCCACGCAGGCGTCTCCCTCCGCCTCAACGCCGGAGTCCCTGCCACCCAAGTTGCCCAGTGGGCAGGCCACAGCGTCGAAGTCCTGCTGAAGATCTACGCCAAGTGCATCGACGGACAAGACCAGGTCTGGCACACGATGCTCGACGGCGCACTCGGGGACAATGCTTCGCCGTAGCCGCGCTGAGAAGTATGACCAACGATCGACCAGCCGTCTCCCTCTCGCTCAAGCCTGCGGCCCCATGATCACAAATGCGATCACGGGGCCGCAGGAATCATTGGCATTATGCCGCCGACCGATCGATGGTGCCCCTTGCAGGGTTCGGACCTGCGCGCCCGGCTTCGAGATGAGCATCACCTGCGCCTTCTTATCCGTAGGGAAGGGCAGAAACCTCGTCAGCGGCATCCTGCCCTGTTCAGATGAGCACTCTCCGCGCCTCCGCGCGGGCTCGAGCTCGCGCACTTCCCGTCACCTGCTGATCAGCTGATCCGCCCCGCGACCGTCCTCTCTCGTGGGCATGACATGATCTTGATGCTTTCAACGCCTCCTGCGAAAACCCGCTCGATGGTGTGTCTGATCGGGAGTACGCTGACGGACGCTTCGTCTCGCTTGTCGCTGGTTTCGGCACTCCCACGGCACAGGGAACAACAGAGCAGGAGACCCCTTCATGGCGATCCCCAAGAAGGGCTCACGCATCATCACCGTCGACGGCGTCGCCTACCGCTGGCGAGTCCGCCACAAGCCCACGTACTGCGAGGGAAACAGCTGGGGACCGCTGACCTTTGCGGTGGAGCTGGCCGATGGACCGGCCCGCGTTCTCTTGGTATCGCTTCCCTGCTCTCGGCCGGACGCGTGGTTCGGCGAGCGGACGATGTCCATACGGCCGGCACTCGTGACAGCGACCATACGTAGGGCCCTGGAGCGCGGCTGGAATCCATGTCAGGCAGGCAACGCCGTCGACCTCAGCCTCACCGATGATGACCTCACTGACCTGATGAACGGTCAGCCACCTACCTACGAGGTCCCTTTCATGCGGAGATGACCGACTCCGATGGCAGGCGACCTCCGCTTTGCAGGTGCAGCAGGCGGACCGCGGCCCAGCCTCGACCAGAGATGAGCGGTCGCCGATGGTGCCCACCGCGTGAGCCCGGTGGCCGCGATCGGACGGGTGGAGGCGTGATCGCCTATTTCGGATCTTGGTGCCAGCGTGAGAAGATCGCCGACGTGAGACAGCGGCCGACGGTTCACCCAGACAGCCAACAGCAACGCGAAACCTCTGCTGCTCGCCTGCGCACGCTCGGCAATGTGGGCATAGGCGCTGGCATCGCGCTTGCCGGGGTTGCAGCCAGTACCAGTACATCCCTCGCCGGGGTACTGATCTTCCTAGTTGTCGCTCTGATCGGATTCGGGCTGCGCATCGAGGCCGTGCTTCGCGAGCGTCGGTAGCAGCCTCAGTTCGTCTCATCGATCAAGCCAAGGACGCGCTGCATCTCGGGCAGAGCCTCGTAGAGGGCGCCCTAGAAACGACTCAGGGAGCCTTGCGATCAAGGAACTCCCCGGTCAAGCCCTGCGCGGCTGAGAGGACTCGAACCCCTAACCTTCTGATCCGTAGCCAGTTCGAGATCGTCCACTGGCGTCCACGGATGCCAGAAAGACCTGCTCACAGACGCCTCACACTTGATCGCCTTCTACGGATGTCTACTCGCGTCCAGGGACGGTGTTAGCACTTCCGTTAGCAAAATCACGCACAGCGCCGGGGCGTTGTCGTACCTGATCGCTACTCTCCCGCGCATGGCAGTCCCCGAGATCATCCCCATCAGTTATGAACCCGACTACCGCACCGACACCATCGGCCACTGGGAGGGCGGACACTTCCTCGGCTCCGTCGTCGCCGCCTTCCCGGCGGGCTACACGCACACTGACGACTGGCGGACGCACAAACGCTGGTACGCCGTCCTGCACACCTTCGATACCGCCGGCCACCACCTCAACTCCCGCATCGAGCGCACCGGGACCGACGACAACTTTCGGGCCGCCATCGACGCGGCGCAGGAGCGGCTGAAGCAGTGGCTCAACGCGCTCCCCGGCCTCCGCTACGGCGACATCGCCATCCGGCCCTTCCGCCACGAGGTCGACGGCGTGCTGTTCGGCCTCGTCATCGAGACCTTCGACGGTGACGAACACACCGAGCTCTACCCGGACCACCTCGGCTTCTACGAACCCTGGGACGGCTCATACGACACCTGACCGCCTCGTCCCCATGGAGGGACACCGGAGCGAAGGGCGCCCAGGGCTCAGGTCGCCGGCTGGAGGTGGACGAGGACCATCCGGTTGTCCTCGTCCTTCGTGTAGATGGCCCGGACCCTGTATCGGCCAGGTTCGAAATCGATGATGAGTCGGTCGTCAGGTTCCAGCTCAGCGCCGGGAATCGCGGAGTCGAAGAGCACGACCGCCTCCTGCGCCTCCCAGATCAGGTCTTCGTCATCGTCCCAGTCCGGCTGCTCTGCCAGAGCTCGCCTGGCCGCCGCGACCAGCTCGGCTTCGGAGTGTGCGCCGGCCCAGCGCACGAAAAGGCGTTCGGTCACCAGGTAGGTCGTCATGGCCGGTTCGTCGCTGAGGACGAGAGCCTGTTGCGCACCAACGGCAACGAGACCGATGTAGCCCTCAACGGCACAGGCGCGGCCATAGTCACCCCAAGTCTCCACGGGACCGTCGTTGTCGTCCACACCCGCCCAGTTGTTCAGTTCAGACTCGGGGATGGCGATCAGCGGCCCTCCTGCGCTTTGGACCCAGGTGTGAAGCACTGATGGCCTCGCTTTCATCGGTGTATCCGCAGAGAAGGCGGTGGTCCTGGCATGGCTACTCGGCCATGGTCACATGACGCCTTCCGCTCAAGGCATCCCCAGGGGAAATCGTCGGAGGGTGACGCGTGGGGCCTGCTGTATGGCCTTGGTGGCCGACGTTGCCGTCAGCCGCGCCACCGTGCCCGGTGGCAAGACCCGACGAAGGAGGGTCGCGGCAGCGATCGCCCCAGCCCGTGAACTCGGCACCGACGTGGCGATCGGCACGGCAGCTGCCAGTGAAGCGGCTGGAGTCCGCTGACCTTCGTGGTCAACTTGGCCGACCTGCTGAGCGGCAGCTAATAGCGAGGGGTGCCGTTGGGGTGATAGTCCTCAAGAAAACGATCAGTGTGCTCTGGGCAGTAACCGAAGGATGCTCCATGCTTGCTGGGCTCACCACAATGCTCGGTTCGCCCAAGCCCACTCTCAATCACCCAGCAGCATCTACCTTCCTCGAAGAGGGCCTTTTCATCCTCCGTCCATCGCTCGGGATGAGTGTACGGAGTGATGTTGTGGCTAAGGCTGTCCATAGATCCACCCTGTTCCGCGACGGAGCCCCGAAGATCCGTCCGATGGCCGAACATATTACCGAATAGATCTGTGCGGCTGGGGCCGAAACATGAGCGGTGGCACGTGGCCCGGCTACTGGGCCAACTGCTCGTCGCCAAGATCGCACGTTACGAAGATCTACTAATATCCGCGAACCCCTGTAAATGCGGCTTGGAACGTGTGAAACTGGCAGGCCGGATCAAGCGATACACAAGTGACCAGTCCGGTGCAACAACTTCACATCGAACGGGTGCACATGGCCGCGACTAACCCCCCTAAGCCGCTGCTGGACAAAGCCGTTGAAGCGGTGGCCCGCTTCGGCAAATCCGCCACCGTCAAATTGAACGGTGGTGGACAGCCCGAGGATCAGCTTCGCGCGCCATTAGAGCGGTTGCTCGAGGAGATGGCCGCTGCCCTCGGCGTTGACGTGGCGATGATCGGCGAGATGTCGCTCGCAACGCTCGGCGTGCGCCCGGATTATGCCGTTGATGTGGCCGGTGCTCGGGTGGGCTACGTCGAGCTCAAGGCGCCGGGCCGTGGCGTGCCGACGACCTGGACCCCGAACAAGCATGAGAAGACGCAATGGGAGAAGCTGCGGCTCCTGCCGAACGTGCTCTACACCGATGGCGCTCTGTGGGCGCTGTATCGCGATGGTGAGTTGGTCGGGCAAGTTGTCCGGTTGAACGGTGACGTCCGTACGGCGGGGAGCAAGCTTGCTCCCCTCGACGGGGAGTTCGCCCGCGTCATTTCCAACTTCCTGCTGTGGAAGCCGAACCCGCCCCGCAACATTCGCCAGCTCGTGCGCGCTGTCGCCGGGCTGTGCAAACTGCTGCGCACCGAGGTCATCGAAACCATCGGCCGTGAGCTCCGGGGCGAAGAGAAGCAGAGGGTCTTCACCGAACTGACCACGGACTGGCGCAAACTCCTGTTCCCCGGTCTGACCCATGAGGAGTTCGCCGACGCCTACGCGCAGACGGTGACGTTCGCCATGTTGTTGGCGCGGGTGGATGGCATCGCCTTTGAGGGTCGCAGTCTGGGCCAGATCGCCGCGGCACTCGGCAAGAATCATTCGCTGATGGGTAAAGCCCTGGCCGTACTGACCCATGACGCGGTAGAGGGCCGCAGCGTCGTCGCCGAGACGCTCAAGCGGGTCATCGGAGCGGTGGACTGGGACCGGATCAGCGACGGCTCGGCGGACTCCTATCTCCACCTGTATGAGCACTTCCTGGAGGCATACGACTCCGACCTTCGCAGGGAAAGCGGGTCGTACTACACGCCGAACGAGGTCGTCTCGTTCATGGTCCGCTTCGTCGATGACATCCTGCGGACCAGGTTCGGGCGGGACGGCGGCTTCGCAGCAGACGACGTCGTGGTCGTGGACCCGGCGATGGGCACGGGAACCTATCTGCTCAACATCGTCAACAGCGTGGCCCGGACGGTGGAGGAAGAGGAGGGCAAGGGCGCCGTTCCCGCCCAGTTGAAGAAGCTCTTCGGACGTCTGGTCGGGATGGAGCGGCAGGCCGGACCGTACGCGGTTGCCGAACTTCGGTTGAATCAGGCGCTCAAGTCCGAGCATGGCGCCGAGATCGCCGAGAAGGATCAGAAGCTCTACGTCGCCGACACCCTGGACAGCCCTTTCGACGACACGCAGCTTGACCTGGGCTCGATGTACGAGCCGATCGTGCGGTCTCGCCGCGAGGCCAACCGGGTCAAGCGGGAGACACCGGTCCAGGTCGTTATCGGCAATCCGCCGTACAGGGAGCGCGCCAAGGGGCTGGGCGGCTGGATCGAGCAGGGCGCCGGAAACTCCGGGCACGGCACGCCGCTGCTCGACTTTAAGGCTGCCGGGCTCGGCAGGTATGAGTACGTGCTGTCCAACCTGTATGTGTACTTCTGGCGGTGGGCGACGTGGAAGGTCTTCGATGCCCACCCCGATCAGCCCGCTGGCATCGTGGCGTTCATCACGACCTCGGGCTACACCACCGGCCCCGGTTTTGCGGGGATGCGCGAATACCTCCGCCGGACGGCCGACGAGGGATGGATCATCGATCTCTCACCGGAGGGACATCAACCCGACGTGTCGACTCGTGTCTTCCCCGGCGTTCAGCAGCCGCTCTGCATCGGCGTCTTCGTCCGGTACGGCACGGGCAACCGGGAAACACCCGCACTGATCCATCACCTCAGCCTGGCCGGGCATCGCTCCAAGAAGTTCGCGCGCCTGGCAGAACTGGCTGTCGACGGCCCTGGATGGGCCAAGTGCGCGGCCGACTGGCAAGACCGGCTTCAGCCCGCCGGAGGAGAGGACTGGCTCAGCTACCCGGCGCTCGGGGACCTCATGCCCTGGCAGGCTCCCGGCGTTAAGCCCAACCGGACCTGGGTGTACGACCCGAACCCCAACATCCTGCGAGACCGCTGGGAGCGCCTGATCAAGGCGCCTGCCGACGACAAGGCCGTTCTGTTCAAGGAGAGCGACGCCCGTAAGGTCGACAGCGCGATACAGCCGATCATGGGTTTTGCTGTTCACAAGGGGACAATCAAGGATGAGTCCGGTCCCTGCCCTGTCCCGGTCCGCGTCGGTTACCGCTCCTTCGATCGACAATGGGTCATCCCGGACAGTCGTGTTCAGGAACGGCCCCGGCCTGAGTTGTGGCAGGTGGCGAGCGACACCCAGGTATTCGCGACAGAACAGCACGCACATCCAATCGAGACTGGCCCCGGTCTGATCTTCACCGCCTACGTGCCGGACATGCACCATACCAACGGCCGCGGCGGGCGAGTACTTCCGCTCTACCGTGATCGCGCTGCCGGGTCCCCCAACCTCGCTCCGGGCCTGGCGCGCCTGCTCTCTCAGCGTCTCGGGCTGTCTGTCACGGCGCCTGATGTACTGGCCTACGTCGCGGCGGTGACCGCGCATGGCGGCTACACGACTCGCTTCGCCGAGGACCTTCGATCCCCCGGTGTACGTGTGCCGCTCACGGCTGACCCCGAGCTGTGGGCGCGAGCCGTACAACTCGGGAAACGGGTCATCTGGCTGCACACCTATGGAGAACGCTTCGCTGATTCAGCCGAGGGCCGTCCAGCGGGGCCGCCGAAGCCGGATCCTCACCACCGCGCCAAGTCACAGGTAGCGGTCCCCGGACCGGCCGAGGAGATGCCCGATGACATCTCCTACAACGCCGAGACGGCAACCCTGCACGTCGGCGCGGGCCGCATCGCACCCGTCCGCCCCGAAGTGTGGGCGTATGAAGTATCCGGGATGAAGGTCATAAAGAAGTGGTTCGGCTACCGCAAGAAGAACCCGGCGGGCCGGAAGTCCTCGCCCCTCGACAACATCCACACCGAGGAATGGCCCGCCGAATTCACCACAGAACTGTTGCAGCTCCTCCACATACTCACGCTGTGCGTGGAGCTGGAACCCGACCAGGCCGACCTACTGGAGAAGATCTGCAACAGCTCCCTCGTCACCGTGGCTGACCTCGAAGGGGCGAGTATCTTCCCGGTTCCCACCAGCACTCGCAAAGCTCCCGCCGACGAATCCTCCGAAGCCCCGACCCTATTGTGATCACGCTCACCCTGGCTCGCTCGTCGTGGGGGCGACCTGACCAAGGAGAGGATCTCCCTGACCTTCCGCTTTTCAGGTGTAGCAATCGCCCAACTCGCCCGCCTTGACCTGGGGCTAAGCGGTGCTTGACAGTGCCAGATGTAAAGGACTGAATCGCCGAAGTTGCCATCACTGTTGCCGGCAGTTCTCACGGTGTGGAGCGCCTGCTTGCTCCTCTTCGGATCGCAGGGTGACGATTCCGACAACCTGTGTCCACCCTCCCATCAGAGGCTTGAAGATAGGTGACGGTTTGCCTGTCCGGCGAGGCTCCCAGCCTGTCCGCTGATCAGGCTGCCCCTGTTCAACCCAGTGGTGACAAGAGGAGTGCCGTGCCGATCCCGGACTTTCAGACTCTGATGCGGCCCGTTCTGGAGCTGCATGCCGATAGTGGCGATCATGAGTCTGCGGCGGTGGTCGCGTCGATAGCTGATCACTTCGAGCTGAGCGCGGACGAGCGGGCGGAGATGTTGCCCTCAGGCGGGCAAAAGCTCTTCAACAACCGGATCGCATGGTCCATCACCCACATGGCGCAGGCCGGATTGCTGGAGCGGCCTCGCAGGGGTGCCACTCGGATAACCGCGCGAGGTCAAGAAGTCTTGGCGGAGCACTCGGACCGGGTGGACATGAAGGTACTGAGCCAGTTCGCGGAGTACCTGGAGTTTCGGGCACGGCGACGCAAACCCGACAAGTCAGCGGACGAGCCGGACCTGTCGACGGCGGATGCTCCCCCGCTGGAGTTGATCCCGCAGCTTGTCGCGGAAGCTCACACGGCGCTCGCCGACGAGCTGGTCGAACGACTCCGCCAAGCGCCCCCGCAGTTCCTGGAACACTGCGTCCTCAAGCTGCTGACCCGGATGGGCTACGGCGGCCCAGAAGGCGCGGTACGCCACCTCGGAGGACCCGGCGACGAGGGCATGGACGGGCTCATTCGCCAAGACCCCCTCGGCTTAGACGTGGTCTACGTGCAAGCCAAGCGCTACGCCGGCGACCGGACGGTACATCGACCCGACGTCCAGGCATTCGCCGGAGCACTCCAGGGCGCCCAAGCCTCCCGAGGCATCTTCATCGCCACCACCCGCTTTTCACCGGGCGCGATCGACTTCGCCGAGAAGGTCCCCTCCCGGATCATCCTGATCGACGACCGCCGTCTCGGAGAACTCATGGTCGCCTACGACTGCGGAGTCCAAGAAGCCGCGACCGTGACCATCAAGAAGGTGGACGAGGACTTCTTCACCAGCGGATGAAAGGCCGAAGGGTCACCCTCGCGCTGAAGAGCTGATCCGTAGGGAAGGGCAGTCACCTCGTCAGCAGCCTCCCGCCCTGGTGCAGCGGTGAATGCCGGACGGTGCCGTGTGATCGCATACGGCGATGTTGCTGTACTGCGTTGCTGTACAGCAGCCCAGGCGTTTCCTGTTGAAGGCGCTGGTATCGATGTTGTCGGGGTCATGCTCTAGCGTCCTCTCATCCTTGTGGATCCGCTGGGAGTAGTGATGAACACAGTTGACCTTCTCGAGCCGGACAGGCTGTGTGTGGTCCGCGGCTGAGGTGCTCACCCGCCCAAGCCCCATTCCAGCCGCTCCCGGTGTGTACGGCTGGCACTTCGAACAGTCTCCTGACCCCCGACTGCCCGCGGGCCGCTTGCTGTACGTCGGCATCGCGCCGCGCCGAATGGCGACGCGCTCCAGCAGGCAGAACCTACGCACCCGGGTCCGCTACCACTTCCGCGGCAACGCCGAAGGCTCTTCCCACACGACGCAGTTCGAGGCCGAGCAGGCAGCCTAGGGTGAGGCGCAGTGTGTCGGAAAGCGTCTGACCTTCGGCCAGGCAAGCGAGAAGACACTCACGGCCTGGATGGCCGACAACGCCCGGGTCTGCTGCAGGCCCACCCCGAACCCTCGACCGCCGAGTCCGAACTCATCGCCCAGCTGGACCTCCCCCTCAACCTGGACCAGAACAGAAACCACGCCTTCCACCAGCACCTCAGCGCCCTCAGGGCCTTCGCGCGAGCTCGTGCCCGTGAGCTCCCTAGCGCTTGCTAACCAGGCCGACCCGTCGGTTATGTCCCTCGCCCTCGTAGATTTGGGTGATCTCCGACGCCGGATCCGGCCACCTGGGAAAACCACTCGATCAAGAGCCTGAGCAGCGCATACGCTTTTCAGCGTCTTCCATTCACTTCGGCTGTCTTGCGGTCTCTCACGGAACAGCCACGGAACAGACCATGATCGGGGGTACGTGTGGCCATACCGAAAAAGGGATCGCGGCTCATCACCGTCGATCAAGTCGTTTACCGCTGGCGGATCCGCCACAAGCCCACCTACAGCCAGGGCAACAGCTGGACCCGCTCACCTTCGCCGTCCAACAAGCCGACGCACCGGGCGGGGCGCTCGTGGTATCGCTCCCCTTCCATCGCCCCGACAACTGGCTCGGAGAAGAAGCAGCAACGATACGGCCTGCACTCGTCGCCACCACCATCACCAGAGCTCTCCGAGTCGGCTGGCGTCCCGACCAAGGCGCGAGTCACATGAAGCTTGATCTCTCGCGGGACGACATAACCGGGCTGGCGAAGATCCGACCGCTCCTGTCCTTCGCCTTGCACAGAGTGAGCTTGTTCCGCTTTGACGGACACCGTCGGTGTGGCGGTCAGGCCGCGAAAGCGGCCTCGTAAGCGGCGGGGGACTAATCGCTGCGAATTGCGGGCGCACCATATCCTAGTGATCCAACGCTCAGCACCACGCGGCTGACACGGGCTCCCCCTGGCTCGCCCCCGTCCACGGTCGGATTGACGGCTCTCAAGACGATTAGGGCAGAGAAATTGTAGACCGTATCTACCAGAATTGAACCCATGAGCCTTGATCTTGCCGCTTTGGCGATGGCGGATTCGGCTAACTGTCGCCAAACCGGATATTGCACGGAATTTAAGACTCAATCACATAGAGGGAATATCCAGAGTGCCACCATCGGAAATTTTAGGGAGAATCAAAGAGATCTCACCAGACTCGATAATATCCCGCATGACGTTAATCATCGCCGTTACCCCTCTAAATCTGATAATGATCAGATCAGGGGTACAGAAGTAGCTCCCCCCGAGCGACTCTCCAGACAGCGCATGACTATCCATAACGCGTGAGACTTCTTCTCTCGTCATCAGCAACGCGCTATACCGATCGCCATTCGGCATGGTGACAATGGAATCACCAACCTCCATTTCCTCACAATCAATATCCCCATCTAGTAGGATATCTACAGCAAAACCGCCCTCTCGCCATACATAGTAGGCGTCACTGTCCATAGAGCTGCTCCAACCTCTTAATCACTTTCGCCTCATTCCCCTTGTTGGCTTTCCCGACGATTGTGATCGTGCCGTTGACATTGCGAAAGAACAGTCGCGCCCCATCACGGGCACGTGCGTACATCACGTCAGTTCCCTTTAGGGCCTTTGATCCTATTCCGGGGTTAAGATTTCCCTGGGAAAGCTGCACGAACAAGAGATCCAGGCTTCTCTGATGACTCCTACCGGCCTCTCCTGCAGCTCGAACCAGGAATGGGTCATTACCAATTGCCGAAGCCATCCTAAAGCATGGAGTCGTGTTATGAACAAGGACATTAGCGTCCCCAACTGCTACATGGTAGGTGTGGATATCGGCGACGGAGAGGTTGTAGACACGCTGGGAGGCCGTCCATCGGCGAACAGAGTCGACTTGGACCCAGGTTCCAGCAGAGGTCTGGAGCCATTGTCCCGGCCGAAGGTCGCCTGCGTCGATCCACTCCCGCAGTGATGGGACCCAGAAGGGGTGTCCTGCCGTCGCCGTCACTGAGGAGCCCTGGGCGCTCTCTTCGTTCGACGTGAACAAGGAGATCTCGACTAGATCCTTTGCGCCTGCGCCGACGATCAGGTGGGTGACCTGCTTCGCTGCAGATTTGCCCGTAGTCGGATCGGTGGCCGTGACGTAGTCACCAACCTGAACCTCTTCGATGGGCTTGCGGCTCCCATCCGCCATCAAGACCAAAGTTCCAGGCATAAAGCTGTTACCGCAGGCCTTGGCGACCTTGCTTCCGGCCGTCCCGAGTTTGGAAGCTATTTTGCTAATCCCTTTTATGCCCGCCTTTGCCGCTATCCCCGCTCCGGGCACAAAGTTCAGCGCGAAAAGCCCACACGCGACGACGTCACCGTTATAGCAGTCTACTGCGTCCCCAAAGAAGAAGTCACCCACTCCATTAAGCAGGGATTGCAGCCAGTTATCCTCATTTCCCTTTTTCTTCTGGTCCATCCACTCTCGGTTGAGCTTATCCCACTTATCACGGTCCACACCGATAATGTATGCCCATTCCAGGCATCTCTCGAGACCAGCCGTCGGACCAATACATTCATTATAGAATCGCTTTGTTTTCTCGGCGATTTCTGCAGCGTTCTTGATAGCGTTGCAGACTTTCACACCGTAGGTGCCAGCGCATGTCTTCTTACCTGGCCTTCTGTCTTCTGGCGGAGGCATGGCCCCACCCGCCATTCGAGACATGGCCTCCCACAGCAGGCGGACGGCTTCCTTACCGTGCTCGCGGCCCACCTTCTCAGCTTGAGAGCGGTAGTAGCGGCGGTCAGCCGCAGACATGTCCCAGTAGCCTGGCGGGGCGCTCCAGCCATCCTGGGTCAGGCCCTCCCGCTTGGCCTCGTCAATGCTGCTGGGAATGACGACCGCGTCGAAGTTGAGGCACCCGCCGCCGTACCCCCATATGTCGCCTGAAGTGCAGCCACCACCCCCGCTGTAGTCGATGGTCCCGGTGTCGCCGCCGAAGGAAATGCCATACTGCGCGAACACGTCGAGAACTGTTTCGCGATCGTAGATGGGCAGGCCTGCAGGGACGCCGTTGGCGTAGCCGTCATTGAGCGGGCTGTGGCCGGTCGGGTCGGTCGCGGTGAGAGGCGTGCCGTTGGCGTAGTTATAGCGGTTCGCCTGAATCGACGGGTTGGGGTCGAGTGTCCACGAGTCACGAGAGCCGAAGGCGCCGGTGCCAGGCTGGTACCAGCGGGCGTGCATGTTGACCTTGCCACTGTCCGGGTCGGTGTACTCGCCCTGGTATCCGAGGTTGCGCTTGGCGCCGCTCTGTGCGGTGACCTGACCGAAGGGATCGTAGGCGGTCGAGTCGACCAGCGCGGTGGCGTTGAAGGTCGCCACCAGATCGCCGTGCAGGTCGGTCAGTGCGCTGACTACGGCGCCGCCGCCCTCCTGGACGCCCACGACGCCGCCGGCGAGGTCGCGGCCGTATTTGGCCTGGACGGCGCCGGCGTTGTCGGTGATCGTGGCGATGTCGTTGGCCAGCCCGGAGTAGGCGTAGTGCTGGGTGGCTCCTGCCTTGGCACGGCTGATCAGTCGACCGAGCGCGTCGTAGGTGTAGGCGAGTTCGCCGTCGTTGACGAGTTGGTCGAAGGCGTTGTACTTCAGGTTGCGGGTGGTGCCGCCCTTGGTCTCGGTGGCCAGGGTGCCGCGGGCGGTGTAGGTGTAATCGGTGCCGTCGCCCGTTGTGAGACGGTTGCGTTCGTCGTAGGTGAAGGTTTTGTCGCCGGCCTTGGTGCGGTTGCCGGAGGCGTCCCACTCGTAGGTGGTGGTGGCGCCGCCGGGGGCGGTCCAGGAGGTCAGGCGTCCGGCGTGGTCGTAGCCGTAGGTGTTGGTGCCGGCGCCGGCGGTACCTGCGGTGGTCTTGCTGGTGAGGTTGTCGTCGTTGTCCCACCCGTAGGTGATCTTGGCGAGCTGGGTGCCTGCGCCGTTCTTGAGCGTGTGCGTCTTGACGCGGTCGAGGTCGTCGTAGGTGTAGGTCTGGGTCCCTGCCTGGCCGCTGGTGGGGGTGATGGAGGTGAGCCGGTCGGCGTTGTCGTAGCCGTAGGTCAGGGTGCGGCCGGTGACCGGGTCGGTGGTGGTGGCGACGCGGTTGGCGTTGTCCCAGGTGAAGGCGGAGGTACCGGCGGCGTCGATGCGCTGGGTGGGGTTGCCGAGCGCATCGTAGCTGTAGCCGGTCTGCTGCGCGGCCGCGCGCTTGATGGTCAGCGGCAGGTCGCGGTCGTTGTAGTCGACCGTGAGGTCCCCGATCGTGATCTGGCGGCCGGCGAGGTCGTAGCCGAAGGTCCGATCCGAGGTGAGGGTTTCGGCGCCGCTGCCGCTCTCCTGGGTGAGGCGGTTGAGGTGGTCGAAGACGCGGTCAATCCGCACCCCGCCGGGCTGGATGGTCGCCGTCTCGTTGCCCATCGCGTCGTAGACACTCGTCCAGGTGCGGTCGGCCAGGTTGGGGTGTGCGGTGGTGGACGGCTCGGTCAGTGTCTCCGGGAAGCCGAGGCTGTTGTAGCTGGTCCAGGTGGTGTTGCCGCGGCCGTCGGTCAGCCGGGTACGGGCGCCCACAGCGTCGTAGCCGAAGCTCGTGGTGATCGTCTCGGTGGCTGAGACGGGTTCGATCAGCGAGGTGACCCGGTTGAGCGCGTCGAAGGTCTGCCGGGTGGTGCGGCCTTCCGGGGTGGTGATGGTGGTGGGGTTGCTCGCGGCGTCGTAGCCGTAGCCGGTGGTGCGCAGCACTGTGCCGGCGGCGTTGAGATCTTTGACGCTGGTCATGCGGCCGGCCAGGTCGTAGTCGGTCTGGGTGGCGTTGCTCAGCGCGTCGGTGACCTTGGCGATGCGGCCGGCCAGGTCGTAGGCCATCGTGGTCTTGTGGGTGAGCGGGTCCTCCTCGACGGTGACCTCGCCCGCCGCGTTCACCGTGTACTTGATGGACTTGTTGCCGGGCAGGATCTTCTTGGTCAGATGCCCAGCGGTGTTGTACTCCATCCGCGAGGTGTAGATGGCACTGGACGGCTTGCGCTCGATCTGCGTAGCGGTGATCTGTCGTCCGAGATCGTCGTAGGTGCTTTCCGCCCGGGCGCCGGTCGGGTCGACGACAGCGAGCGGTCGGCCGAGCATGTCGTATTCGGTCACCCATCGGCCCGGCGTCTGCCCCTCCGGCGCCGGATCCGTTGTGCGGACCTGCCGGCCCAGCTGGTCGTATTCGAACCCGGTGACGAAACCGCGCGCATTGGTGGTGCTGAGCAGCTGCCCGGCCTTGTCGTAGATGCTGCTGGTGGCGCGGGTGATCGGGGTGCCGCCGGGCGGTGTGTAGGAGGGGGCGGTCGTCGCGACCGGACGGCCGACCTTGTCGAAGGCGACCGTGGTGGTGCGGCCTTCAGGGTCCTTGATGTGGGTGGTGTCGCCCGAGGTGTTGTAGCCCACCGTTCTCGTCGAGCGGGAGGCGGTAACGCTTCCAGCCTTCTCCACCTGCGTCTGTGGGGCCACTGCCTCGACAAGCTGGCCGAAGGCGTCGTAGCGCAGGTTGGTGGTGAAGTCAGCCGGATTGGCGCCCGAGACGCCGCCCCGCGGGTCGATGATCGTGGTGACCAGACCTCGGTCGTCATAGGCGACCTCGGAGACCAGATCCTGGCTGCCGTTCTCGATCGTCTCCCGGGTGATCTGCCCGGACTTGTTGTAGACGTACTCCTTCACTTCGCTGCGGCTGGTGCCCGCCGCGGTTAGCGTCCGCTTCGTAACGTTACCCACCGCGTCGTAGACGAAGCTCGTCGTGCGCGCCAGAGCGGCCGGATCGAACGTCTGCGAGGACAGACGGCTGGCCGCGTCGTAGACGAGGTCGGTGGTGGCCAGGCCGCCGCCACTGACCTGCTGGATCGGATTGCCGGCGGGGTCGTACTCGGCCGACTCCAGCACCACATCCGCCGGAGTGGCCGAGCCGTTCAATTTGGCGTCGTCAGCGATCTTCTGACGGAGCCGGTTGTCCATCCAGTACACGTATGTGCCCTTGCGGCCCATCGCGTCCACCGTGGAGGTCAGGCGGCCGCCCGGGTCGTAGCCGCGGGACTCGAGCACCACGTCAGCGGCGGGCTGCGGATTGACCGGGCTGCCGGTCCACCCCTTCAGCGTGCGGGTGGTGGGTTCGCCGCGCTTGCTGTAGCCCTGCTCGACCACCGTGCCCCGCGGATCGGTGTGCCGGATCGGCCAGCCGCGCGTGTTGTAGTCCGACTTGGTGACCCCGCCTTCGGGGTCGGTGACGGTGGCGACGCGGCCGAAGTCGTCATAAATGGAGGTGGCGACCCGGTCGGCATCACCGCCGGTCAGGTCGGCCAGCGTCACGGTGAGTGGATGGCCGTCGGCGTCGTAGGTGTACCTTGTCTGCGCGGTGTGGGTGACACCGGAGATCTCGTTCCTCACCCCGGGAGCAGTTTCGGTGGTGATCCGGCCGAGCCCGTCGTAGGTGAAGGTGGTCTTCACCCCGTTCGGTTGGGAGTCGGAGACCTCGGTCCTGGTGGCGATACGGCCGAGCGCGTCGTGCTCGAACCGGGTGATCAGCCCTTCCGGGTCGGTCTGCTCGGCCAGGTCACCGGCCTTGGTATAGGCGTAGCTTCCGGTGGCCGCGTTCGGCAAGGTCTTGGTCTTGACCAGACCGGCCGGCATGGTGCCGCCGCCGATCGCCGGCTCGCTGCCGTCGGTGTAGGTGAAGGTCGCGGCCCGGCCCTGCGGAAAGTCCGGGGTGGCCGGGGTGGTCTGCTTGATCTGCTCGCCGAAGCTGTTGTACTCCGACGTGGTGGCGTAGGTGTTGTCGGTCTCGCTACCGGAGCGGCCGTCCCGGTGAGCCAGCAGCCGGTCGTTGCGCGGGTCGAACTGGTCGCCTGCGTTCAGGTAGTAGGACCAGAACTCGACCGCGCACTCCCCGGGGGCGCGGCAGTACTTGCGGGCGATCCTGTTGCCGCGCTTGTCTTGGAAGACGTCGTTGGCGATGTTGTTCCGGTCGATGATCTTGGTCAGGTAGCCGGCCTGGTCATACTCGTACCAGGTGGTGAAGTTCAGCTGATCGGTCTCCCCGCGGAGCCGGAAGCCGCGCCAGGCGTCATACAGGTACTCGAGCTTCTCGTTACTGGGGTCGGTCACCACCACAAGCGCCTCGCCCGACTGCTGCTCAGTCGAGATGTCACCGATCTTCCACAGACCACCGTTGTGGTCGGTGTGCGTGGCCAGCCGGTCGCTGCCCGTGTCGTAGGTGTTGGCCGCCCGCACCCGCCCCGACGGCAACGTCACGCTGGCCAGCTTGTGCGACACCGCGTTACGCGCGGCGTAGTGGCCGGCGATCTCGGCGGCGGTCAGCGGCTTGCCGTAGATCGCCACTTCATCGATCTGCCCCTGAAATGGCCACTCGACCAGTCCCTGGGTGGGAGACGCTGGCCATTCCCCCGCCATCGACCAGCGCCAACCAATTTCGGCAAACTCGTAGTAGCCAGGCTCTGTATACCTTGTCACTCCTGAGAGCTCGCCGACCTTCTGCCCGTCCAGGTACATGACTTGAAGATCATTCGTCTCGGTCAGCACAACATGGTGCCATTGGTTGTCATTAACCGTGGCGGCGGATGTGATCGGGGCAATCCCGTTGCTGCCTCCCGTAACCAGTCGCCGTAGCTGACCCCTTAGCTTGCCGTCCATGCCTACGTAGACCATGGTCGACGCCGTATCTTCCGGGGCTCCGAACGCGGCTATCACGCCGTTGGCGCTGGTCTTGAACCATGTCTCGAAGGAGCCTGCACCCTGCACCCGGGCTAGCGACGAGGCGGGCAGGGACAGTTTCTTCCTGTCGCCGAAGGCTGCAGCGGTGTCGGTTGTCCCGGTCAATGCGCCGGGCTGGCCCAGGGTTACACCGCCCTCGTACGTACCCGAACCGCTGACCGAACCGAGGTTGGCAGCAGTGGTCCCGGACTTCTCCCCCAGCCGCCAGTACCCTGTCGGATCGCTGTCGAGGACGGTGCTGCGGTACAGCGAACCGCCGCCATAGGTGTAGGTGGTGCAGTTGGGGGCCGCCACGGGCGCGCATACGCTGGTGAGCCGGTTGCCGTCGTAGGTGTAGGTCCAGGTCAGCGCGGTGCCGTCGACCGGGTCGCTGGACACGCTGGTGACATGGTTTCCGGTCCAGCCGAAGGTGATCGTCCTGCCGCCCATCCCGGTGGCCTTGGCCAGCTTGCCGTCGGCGCCGTAGGTGAGATCCTGGCTACGGCCGCGCTGGTCGGTCACCTTGGTCAGCCGGCCCGTCGCGTCGAACAGGTAGGTGGTGGACATCTTGTCCATCAGCCGCCAGCCGCCGCCCTGCTCGGCCAGCGTGGCGTGCATGCCGGGCGGCGGCTGGAAGGTGCCATCCCCCTTGGCCCGGAACCGCACCTCACGCCCGTCCGGGAAGACCACCAGCGCGGAGACGACGCCGCCGCGCACCTCACGCGTCAGCTTCATGTCCCAGCGGGTCGACCAGCCCGCGCCGAAGATGCCGCCGGTGCGCCAGTCCATGCTGTTGTAGGTGCGCACCACCGCCAGGGGCGGGCCCGCCGTCGCCACCGTCAGGTCGGTGGCGGTAGTGGCGTAGTTGCCTGACTGCTGGTCGAACTCCCGGCCCTCGACGCCGGAACTGGCCAGCTGCGAGGTCACCGTCGGCTGCCGCACACCGGTGGTGAAGGTCAGCAGCGGCGAGGTCGTGGTGGTGGAGTCATAGGAGTCCTTGACCGTCACCTTCCACCAGTACTGGGTGCCCCACTCCAGCTTGCCCGCCGGGACCGTCCACCGGTTGGCGTTGCCGGCCACATACCCGGAGCTGGTGCAGCCCGTACCGGTCATGGACTCGACGTTGCAGATCTCGAAGGAGTACGAGACGTTGTATCCCCCGTTGTTGCTGTGCCCCCAGGCCCGCAACGTCGGCGTCACCGAGTCGACCAGATAGCCGGACTGCGGCGAAACGTCGGTCAGCGACGGGGAGGCCATCAACGCATCAGCCGCCTCCGCCCGCGCCACCCCGGAGGCGAGGTACGACTTGGCGGCCTCGGCCACGGGAGGCGTGCGGTCCTCGATCGGCACCGCGTCCTTCGGCACCTTCGGATCGGCCACCCACGCGCCGGGCTCAGCGGTCACCGACGAGCCCGTCGCCGCACGGGCGGGCACAAGCGACGGCACCCCGGCGGCCGAACCCCTCGCCTGCACCGGCGCCAAGGCCTCACCAAGCGCGACGGTGCTCGTCCACGCCGTCCCGACCGCGGATACCTCCGCCACCGCCGGCAGCGCCGGTAACGCGACCAGCCCCGGGAGACCGGCTACCACCACGACACCGGACAATAGTCTCCGGGCTGCAGGCCACGGCGAACCCATGCGACGCATGCGTCATCACGCTCCGAACCACAACGAGGGGCCGCCGTGCGGCAGCCGGACGTCGCTCCCGCCGGACGGCTCAGAGCGTGCTATTGGACCGATCCTGACCGTAAGCTTTGCCGCGTCCCACAACAAGATCCCTAAATATCACGAAATGATCTCCACGCCTATATATGCAGATACCGTCCGTAGTAATGCCCGGTTACCCATTACGCCGGTCGGGACGTGAAGCCAGACCGCAAGGACGATGGTCAGGATCACCTCGATCTAATGGCCCCTGCTGGAGGGATCTGGCAGGCGTCCAGCATGTTCCTGTCACGGTCCGTGAGCGCTGGCATGCGGCCTCACCAGCAGCAGCAAGGACAGCATGACCTTCCACTTTTCAGGCGGACCAATCGCCCTGATCGTCTTGCCCGGCACGAGGTCAGAGAGTGGTGGACGGGTGCCGCCGTGTGCTGATGGAAGGTGACGTTGTCGTCAGCGATGCCGTCAACAGCACCACCCTGTCCGGTGGCGGGCCGCGGCGCTGGCTGAGAGCCTGCTGCCCTGGTCAAGCGCGTGATGGTCTACGAACTGATCAGCCGCTGTGTAGGGGTGTTGCTGTACTTGCGTGCTGTACAGCAGAGGCGAGAACCCGCTTGTCCGGTGGCAAGACACCCGAGCCGGTTATGGCGTCAAGGGGAGTCGGGGGAAGGCCTTGGCTTCGTCGTAGGTCTGTCGGGTGGTCAGGCAGTGGAATAGGCAGCCGAGGTAGCGGTTGAAGAGGTTGCGCAGCGCGGAGGCGTGGCGGTCCCCTTCTCCTCGTCGCTTGTCGTAGAGGGCGCGAGCAGCGGTGGAGTGGGTAAGCGCGGCGAACGTCCATACGTAGCCGGCGGCGGCCAGCCGTTGGTTCTTCACTCTGCGGTGCATGACGATCCGGCTCTTGCCGGACTCGCGGGTGACCGGGGCTGACCCTGCGTAGGAGCGCAGGGCACGGGCGTTGGCGAAGCGGGTGCGGTCGTCGCCGATTGAGGCTCAACCTCGGGAGTGGACACCGGGTTTCATGCGACGAGTGACAGCGTACGTGATGAGATCAGCTGTTGCTCGAACTCGACTGGCGTGAGGTAGCCGAGGGCGGAGTGGCGGCGGCGCCGGTTGTAGTAGGCCAGCCAGCGGAACAGCTCCAGCCGTGTCTGT